>REAB01000001.1 GCA_004293645.1 Cytophagia bacterium
GAAATCACAATTTCTTTTTCTTGAATATCCTCTACCACAATTCGTCTTCCGTCTGTTTCCTTGCTTCGGGCTGCTTCCAACTGTCTTTGAACCTCCTCCTCGTGTTTTCGCATATAATAAGTGAAAACAGGATAAGCAAAAACAGAGGTCAAAAGCAAAGACGTACCCAAATAGAATCCCGAAGTCATCATTTCATTTTTGCCTTTGAATAGTAAATCAAACACAATACCATAGACAGGTGAAAGATTGGCAATGAGGGCAACCACAAAAGGCGGAATGGTACGCATACAACGTATCATAACCGAATAAGCATAAATAGAAAACACAAAAGCCAAAGCAAAAAGGTAAACACTGGTATAAGTCAAACGTTATAAATAACCCAGAGGCTGTCAAAGTCTTACAAGAAATAAGAGAAGATCCATTTGAAAAAGCACTGTTGAGAGTTACAGGAAGCGTAAAACCAAGTAGGCCGAAAAGTTTACCAAGAATAGAAAAATACCCGAGGGACAACATAATCGATTTTCTAAATGGTCTAAAATTTAGACTCAGCATAGAAGATAAAAATAACCGTTTTGTATTATTAAACAAAAATATAGAATTAAAAAAAAGGAGAACTCTCAATTCGAAACAATTCTAAGTCATATTTCCTTGTTAAACGTAATGCAGTGATAGAGAGACTGCTGCTACAGGCAAAAAGAGAGGTTGGCTAACAATTTTTTACGTTTGGCTAATGCAACAGCAGCTCCTCCGAAGGACTAAGTCCTTTAGATTGATTGTAAGTTTAGAACGTGAATTGTCTTCAGCGGTGCTATTTTTTCTATCCTGGAGCAAGTTATAGCGTTGAAATAGTGTCGAGGATAGATTACCATCAAGCAAAGAACCAGTGTTCCTCTTTTTTCTTTTTTTTTAATATGAACCTAATAGGTCTTTGAAGGAGATCTAATGTGCACATAATAGTCAATATACATACACACTAGCTAGTTAGTAGGCTCGGGGCCCGCAGACTTCCGTTTTTGTGGTCTTTATCACGACGAACGACAGATGGAGGGACCCAATCTCCACTAGACCAGGGCACACTACTGGTCGATAAAATCTGTCGTCAGTCGGACTCGAACCCAGCTTCGGTGTGAGGTTTCT
>REAB01000160.1 GCA_004293645.1 Cytophagia bacterium
TTTTGAGTTTGGATTCACAAAAATAAAAACCTCGTTGCTCTTTTCAAGCTAATACTCCAAAAATCATATTGCCAGCACCATAAATGTACCACTACCCTCTTTATTTCCAATTAGTGTATTTGCTCAAAGTATTCCATCAAATTGGCCCCGCGCTGACGCGGACAATCACAACAAATTACTGTAATTACAAACAATTACGAGTAAGTACTTAATAACCCAGGAATTTTAATTCAAATAAAGAAACAATGAAAAAAATAGTAGCCTTTTTAATACTCATAGCACCCTCAATTATAATGGGGCAAACAAAAAAAATAGTAATGGTAGTGAGTAGCTATGGTAAAGATATGGGTAAAACACGACCAGGATTCGAGATGGACGAGTTTTCGCAAGCCTATTATATTTTTAAGGCAAATGGCCTTGCTATTGATGTTGCAAGCCCAAAAGGTGGTGCCGTAGAGGCGGGGCAGTTCAATAAGGAAAAATTGTACAACAAAGCAATTTTAGAAGATTCCATGGCATCAAGTCTCTTAAAAAAAACCAAACCCACCGCATTGCTCAATGCCAAAAACTATGATGCCATATATATTGTGGGTGGCAAAGGCCCTATGTTTGACCTTGTTGTGGATCCATCATTGCAAGATTTTATAGTAGAATTAGACCAAAAGAAAGCCGTAATTTCCGCCGTTTGCCATGGAACTATTGCACTTGCCAATATCAAAAAAGACAAAAAATATTTGGTAGAAAACAAAGCCCTAACTGGATTTTGTAATGAAGAAGAAACACAGTTTGGTAAGTCAGGAGCTGAATTTCCTTTTTTATTAGAGGATAGGCTTTTGCTACGAGGTGCCAAATTTCAGAAAGGGCCATCTATGCTACCATTTATGATAAAAGACGACAATTATATTTCAGGGCAAAACCCATATTCGGTTACTTTGGTTGCCGAAGAAATTGTAAAATCCTTGGGAAAAATACCTGTTGCGAGGGTAAAATATAAAGATGAATTAAGTATGGAGCTTGTAAAAAGAGCGGTTCTGGGTGAATTAAATTATGCCCAAGATGAGCTAAAACAAAACGCAAATAAGTACGATCTTGAACTGATTGCGGTTTATGGATATTACCAAGCTATGTATGCAAAAGACGACCTTGTAAAAATTAAAAAAGCCACCGACATCATTGAATTGGCAAAGCCATATTATTTCAATGAGGACCTTTATCTACCGCTTGCCGACTATTATGTAAAATTGGGTGATAAAACCAAGGCCAAAGCAACTCTTAATGAGGTAATTATCAAAAACCCAAACTCGGAAAAAGCAAAAAAAATGTTGGTAAAATTAAATGATTAGGTGCTTAAAAGTTAGTAGAAATTTATGCAAAAAAGCACCAATAAATTCAAAATTTGCCAAATCCTTTTACCAATAAAATTTTTAAATTAAATGACTATGAAATACTTAATAATACTTCCGTTTTTATTATTTTTTTCTAACGCTTTTTCGCAAGAGAAACAAATTGAAAAAGAAAAGTGGCATTGGGATAACCAATCAAAACAAGACACAACAGCGGGATACGTACAGGTGATAAAGGTTGATAATGTGCTATATATTTCGGGAGCCGTTACATCAGAAATTACCCCGAAAGGCATAACTAATGTTTATAAGGCTTTGGAGCGGTCTCTAAAAAGCTTTGGAGCAACATTTCAAAATGTAGTGAAAGAAAATTTATATACTACTGACATTGAGGCAATGAAAAAATACAATAATTCAAGAAAGGTATTTTACAATAATGATTTTCCTGCCGCTACATGGATACAGGTGGTAAGGCTTTACGAGCAAAACGCCAAATTAGAGGTAGAATTGATAGCACATTTGCCAAAATAATTTGATTCATAAATCAAGACACAAAACCATCTTTAATTGTTGAAAAATTAAATGTTAGAAATTCAGGTAAAATTAGACTTTTTGTGGTTGATAGTGCGGGCGGAGATATTGAAATAAATAAACAGCAAAAGCTTTGAAACTTTTAAACAAGACATCCTTTTTTATTGGACTTTTAATGGTTTTTATCATCAATGCCATGGCGGTGGGTCAGGATAAAAATCTTGTAAAGCAGTTATCAGAAAATCTCATCAAAGAAAATCTTGCTGGTGCCGTTTGGGCCATTGTAGATTCAAACGGAACGATACAAACTGGTGCAGCTGGCTTCAATCATGTACCCCAAAAAATTATGATGAAGCCAACCGATAAAGTAAATGTGGGTTCTATAACTAAGGCCGTGATTTCTACAGGAATTCTTAAACTATCTAGTGATGGTAGGCTCTTGATTGATGAACCCGTAAACAAATATTTGCCAGAAGTAAAATTTCAAAACCCTTGGGAAGCTACTAATCCCATAACAATCAGGCATTTACTAGACAATACATCGGGTTTGGGCGATTTGCGATTTTGGCATATTTTCAGCACAAGAGCTCAACCCAATACCCCACTTTCAAAATTTTATGAATCTGATAATTCAGTTTTGAAAATATATACCAGACCTGGGACCGTCTATTCATATTCAAATATGGGCTTTACTTTGTTAGGAATGGTTATTGAATCCATTACCCACAAACCTTATGAAAAGTATATAAACGAAACTATTTTGATGCCAATAGGTATGAAAAATAGTACATTCAATTTTGTAAGCCAAGTGAGCAAAAACATCGATAAATCCCTCGCTATGGGGCATTATGACGGAGGAAGTATAGCCCCAAACATGCCCATAATGGTACGCCCTGCAGCACAATTTACCACTACGGCTTACGATATGGGTTTGTTTTTGAGGTTTGTGATGAATAGCGGAAGAATCAACGATAAACAGTGGATTAGTGAAAAGTATATGCTCCATTTCGGGAAGCCTTTGGGTACAAATGCCGTAAAAAATGGGCTCAGTAACGGTTATTCTTGCGGTATGTATATGCGAGACCGTTATGGTGTAAAAGGCATTTATGGCTTGGGCAGTATTATTGGGTATCGAGCTGTTACTTACATATTTCCAAAGCAAAACAAATCTTTTTTTATTGCCTACAATATGGATAGCGAGGTGGCTGATTATGAAACTTTTAATAAAATAATGATAGCGTATTTGGGGATTAATAAAAATGAAAATTTGCATAAACCAGAGGCTCAAAGTTCTGATTTAAAAGAATTTGAGGGCTATTATGTGCCCGTAGTAACAAAATATGAGCCTTATGCACTTTCAGATTTTATGACTGGCTTCATCCAAATTCAAAGCCAAGGAAAACAATTTTTATTAAAGCCTTTTCAACAAAGCTCAAAGAAATTAACGCAATTGTACTCTAATATTTTTATAGGAGAAGACCGTACTGAGGCATCACATTCTTTTTACAAATATGAAAACAACCTATATTTTTCAGATGGATTAAAAACTGACAAAAAGGTGAATGGATTCCAAATTTTAGGGGCTTGGGTAAGTGTTGTTTTGGGAATAATAGGCATTATTTATATTCTAATTTCCGGTTTTTATCAACTCATTAAATTCAAAAAGGTATTTCCAAGCCTTCCAATATTTTGGGCATTTTTGGGAGTATTAACTTTATTTCTGCCTATTCCATTTTTCCTTACTCAGCCATTTGTAGAAATAGCAAATAAAAGTGCCGCCAGTATTTTATTGATGCTATCTACTATTATTATGCCTTTTGGTGTTTTAAGTTCGTTTCTAGTTGGCTTCAAAAAATACACTAAGAACAAATTATTAACGCTTGCTCTTTTGTTTACCCTTCAATTTATTTTATTCTTGGGGTATTGGGGTTTGTTGCCTTTGATGCTTTGGGTTTAGAGAATATTTGGGGGTTTAGTATTACTTTTCAAAACAAATAAAAATGGGTGGAGATTGGAAAGATATGTTTTTGGGCGTAGAAATCAATGATTTTGATTTGGTGCGGTATCATATTTCAAAAGGAATAGATGTAAATTATCAACATCCCGAATTTCTGACGAGTGCTTTGATAGAGAGCATCAACAGAAATCATTTAGAAATGATGGTATTTTTGCTGGAAAATGGTGCTATACCCGATTTGAATGAAGTATGGTCCAATAAAAGCCCAATGGCTATTGCCAAAGAGCTCAAAAATAGGCAAGCTGTAGAAATTTTGAATAAATACCTGATTACTAACGAAATAATTGAAGAAGAAAAGGAGTTTTCAATAATAAAAGATACTTTTTTGAGGTTCAAAAAAATAGTCATGAAGTTTTAATCAAAATTTAAAAAAACACAACATGAAATCAAGAATCGTCATTCTAATATCAGTCATTGTTACAGTATCACTAATAACATTTCTTTCTAGTTATACTTCCAAAAACAAACTTTCAATCGATGGGGCTTGGTCAATTGTAGAAGTGCAAACGATAAAATCCGATGGAAGCAAAACTTCAGTTTTTCCCAAAGAAAGCTTAGCTATTTTTGCTGGTAAGCACTACAGTTTTTGTTGGACAAGCCATAGTTCGGCTACTCGCAGTTGGCAATTGGCAGATAGCGTAAAAATAAATCGGTTCAATCAATCCATTATCAACACAGGCACTTACGAATTAAAAGATTCAATACTTTCCACTAAAGCCAAGTTATCAATGAGCATGATGTTTACAGATGGACTGGCTAAGTTTAAATGTACTTTAAAAGAAGACACACTTGTTTTGAAAGGGTTAGCCGTAGTTTCCTCAGATAATATTCTTCATCCTGCTTATGCAAATGGTACTCATTTTGAGAGTAAGTTGGTGAGGGTTAAAAAATGAGAAAATCAATTTATTGGTAATTTGAACACCTAATAAATTCCAATTATAAGTAGTTGGGCAGAAATAGGCGGTTCACCGCTGCGATTATATTATTTTTGATTTGTAATAAAGGGTAATTTGGTAGTAATAAATTGATAAACAGACAATTACAAAAAATTACTATAATTACAAACAATTAAAAAGTAGTTGACACTTTGACTTGTAAACAATTGAATGTCAATGATTTAAAATGCCTATTTTTTATTTCCGTGAAGGATGCCTTAAATAGTTAGCAATCATTGTAGTTCGAGATATAAGTGTCAAATTCAGTTAAAAAAAACGTTTATTAATTTATAAATAATTGAATATAAAACAATGCAATATAAAAAGTTTACACCTATATCAGTTAAACCAAAACAAATCTAATCAATTAAAAAAATATAACAGAAATGAGACAAATTATATTACTAATACTTACAGGAGTTATTTTAGCACATCCTACAAATAAGGCATTTGCACAAAAACTGAATATGAAAATTGACAGTATCATACATAATGTGTTCAAAGACAAAAATGGGCCAGGTGGAGTATTTATGGTTTCAAAAAATGGAAAGCCAATTTATGAAAAATCATTCGGCAAAGCCAACATTGAATTAGATGTCAATTTAACAACTGACTATGTTTTTCAAATTGGTTCAATGACAAAGCAATTCACTGCTATAGCTGTACTGATGTTAGAAGAACAAGGTAAGTTAAATACAAGTGACACTATTACGAAATATATTCCTGATTATCCCAACGGCAATAAAATAACAATTCATCATTTGCTTACACATACATCAGGAATTAAAGATTTTACTAAAATGAAGTCGCTTCGTGAAATTGCTCAAAAAGAAATGACTCCTAAAATGCTGGTAGATTTTTTCAAGAATGAAGCAGTGGATTTTGAACCAGGTGAAAAATTTGACTATAACAATTCAGGCTACGTGCTTTTAGGACACATGATAGAGTTGGTTTCAGGAGAAACATACGAAGACTTTGTAACAAAACATATTTTTCAAAAAGTTGGGATGAACCAATCTCGTTATGCTACTGACAGGCAAATCATAAATAAGAGAGCTTATGGCTATCAAAAAAAGGAAAGTGGGTATGTAAATAAGACGCTTATAAACTTTAGTGTTCCTTTTTCATCGGGTTCACTTATGTCTTCATTAAGTGATATGTTAAAATGGCAAGATGCCTTAAATAAAAACGTATTGCTTAAAGCCGAAACTTAGCAAAAAGCATTCAAAACATACAAATTGAATAGCGGAGAAGATTTTACTTATGGGTATGGTTGGCATATCAGAGAAATGAACGGTGTAGCGTCAAGAGAACACGGTGGCAGTATTTTCGGGTTTAAAAGTATGGGTGTTTATATTCCAAGTGAAGATATTTATGTTATCGGATTTAGTAATTGTGATTGTAATTCACCAACCCAAGTTACATTAGACATCGCGAAAATAGCAATAGAAGCTTTTAAATACTGACGAAAAAACACGTCAGCCAATAGTCGGTTTTACGATATTGGGTCTGATGTACTAAATTTGATCATTGAAATTCAATTGAGCTTTTGTACTAAATTGAATGTTGGATGGTGCAGCGACTGCGTTGCCCGCCTTTAAACTACCGCCAACTCGCTCACTGCCAGCCAACTCATCAGGCCAGGGCCAATTTCAAGGGCAGCTTCGTCGATGTCGAAAGTAGGCGTATGCACGCCCGACACAATGCCCCGCGCTTCGTTGCGGGTACCAAGCCGATAAAAGCACGAATCTACTATTTGTGAGTAAAACGCAAAGTCTTCGCCTGCCAGCCAAAGGTCTAAGTCTATCACGTTTTCGGCCCCCATGTAAGCTACGGCGGCAGCTTTGGTGCGGCGCGTGAGTTGGGGGTGGTTTTTCAAAAATGGGTAACCCTTGCGCACTTCCACGCGGCAGCTCCCGCCCATGGCTTCGGCTATGCCCTCGGCCATTTTAACAATGCGCCGTGCGCCTTCTTCGCGCCATTCCTCGTCCATGCACCTAAACGTGCCTTCTATATAAACTTCGTTGGGAATAACGTTGGTAGCTCCGTTGGCAATGACCTTACCAAACGACAGCACCGATGGATTGGCGGGTTTACGGTAGCGACTGATAACCTGCTGCAAACCCGTAATGATGTGCGCCGCTATCACAATGGGGTCGGTGAGGGTGTCGGGCATGGCTCCGTGGCCACCTTTGCCCACTACGGTCAGGTAAAGTTCGTCGGTACTGGCCATGTACATCCCCTCGCGGAAACCAATTTTACCCACGGGAATATTGGGTGCTACGTGCTGGCCCAGCATGCTGTTGAGGTCGGGATTTTGCAGTACCCCTTCTTTAATCATGAGCGAAGCGCCGCCTGGAATTTTTTCTTCGCCTGGTTGAAACACCAATTTTACTGTTCCTTCAAATTCGTCGCGGAGTTGGTGCAAAATATGCGCCGTACCGAGCAACGAAGCCGTGTGCGCATCGTGGCCGCAGGCGTGCATTACACCCGTCGTCTGCGATTTATAAGGTACGTCGTTGGCCTCTACGATGGGCAATGCGTCCATGTCGGCCCGCAAGCCTACTACTCGTGAAGTTGGATTTCGGCCTTCTATTAAGACCACCACGCCCGTGTCGGCTACGCCTTCTTGTGGCTGTAACCCCATGTCTTTGAGTTGATTAGCCACAAATTTGGCCGTGTTGTACTCGTTAAACGACAACTCGGGATTGGTGTGCAAATACCGACGGTTGGCCACTACCTGCGCGGTATGCTGCTGCGCAAGCTGCTTTATTTTTTGTTGAATAGACATTTGCTTAATCTAATGATGCGTAAAATTAACACTCCAATTGGAAACCTTGGCACATGTTGTTATATTTTGAATTGTTATTTTATCAAAAAATACCCAGCAAAATAAAAGCCGTAGCCCAAAAACTTTACACCACAAAAGAATATTTTGCCTTTTGCAAAAAAAACGAAGGATTGTAGGAATTTGTGAATGAAGAAATTAGTAAAATGGCAAGAGAAACAATTACCGCAAATCTGATAGCAGGAAACATTCACTTTTTTTAGGCCATTTTTAGTACCACAAAGTGTAGTGAGAATCATGAATGCCTCAAAGAATTGCTGTGTGCGGGGGCGTTGGAGTTAAAAATCTGACAGCATTTTTTTTGAGTCCATCAGCATTTTGTACCATTTGTTGTTCATTAAGTCGTCAATGCTCGCCCATTCTTGCTGGTTGTGTGCGTTGCTACCCACAAAAGTTACCATATTTTCGGCAATGAGCTGCTCGACCAAGAGGCGCGTAGGTGGGTGTGGACTATTGAGAGAGAGCAAACTAATCTGAAACAAAACCCCTGCTTCTTGCAAATCAAGCACGTCTTGAAAATTTTGTTGTAAATAATAATACCGCTCTGGGTGCGTTAAAACGGGAGTCAGCCCTAAATTTTTGATTTGAGCAACAGCGTCCCACAAAAACGGTGGAAGCCCCACTACGCTGGTTTCAAAAATCAAGTAACGCTTATCGAACGGTAGAAGCTGTGCCTTGTTTTCGAGCGAGGCCATGAACGAAACGTCTAAGTAATATTCTGCCGCTACGCTCAGGTTGATGTTGATGCCCTGCCTGGTGAGTTCTGTTACTACCAACTTGTGGGCTTGGCAAATAGACTCAGGGCTGTTGCGATAAAATGCCCCCATGACGTGCGGCGTGGCCACTACTTTTTGTACACCTTTTTTTGCCATTTCACGGAGTAGTGCAATACTATCTTCCAGCGTATCAGGTCCGTTGTCTAAGTCTGGCAACACGTGAGCGTGCGTATCTACCAGCAAAATGGGCTTTTTGGCTTTGCTGGATGCGTACGTTCGTGCTAATTTCAAAAAAGATAATGACATGAGATAAAGTCTATTGGCGTTGGGGCGCTTTTACTTATATACTCACTTTTGCACGAATTGTGCCAAATTATTGGAAGACTATAAAATAAATCAAGCGATGCTCTTTTTGAACTTAATTGCTTGATAATCAACAAAAAACATAAAAATACCAAAGTATTAATTGTGCTTTTTTTACACTTTGGTACGCAAATTGCTAAAAGGAAACACCTTCAAATACTTGCTTAAAAAAGGGTAGTTGCTGGTCTTTATCAGATACCGTTGGGTTGGCCACTTGCCAATCAATGTTCAAGTCGGGGTCGTTCCAGGCAATGCCTCCTTCCGATGCTTTGTGGTAAACGTTGGTGCATTTGTAACAAAACACAGTGTCTTCGAGGGCTACAAACCCGTGGGCAAAACCCGCTGGAACGTAGAACATATTTTGCCGAATGGCATCTAATTCTACCATTTCATACTGACCAAAAGTAGGCGACCCAACGCGAATATCAACCGCTACGTCTATAACTCGACCCACTACTACCCGTACCAGTTTGCCTTGTGCGTAGGGTTCTGTCTGAAAATGCAGCCCACGCACTACGCCTTTTTTAGAAAACGACTGGTTGTCTTGCACAAAATGAGTGGGAAGACCGTATTTTTCAAATGCTGTACTGTTGAAAGTCTCGAAAAAAGCCCCTCTCTCATCAGTGTAAACCGTTGGTATAATTTCAACGAGACCTTTCAATGATTTTTCAATAACTTGCATGGCGTTTTGTTGGGTACAAATTTTAAAGCACAAAATTACGTAAAACTCACTCTATTTTAAAAACTACCTCGTTTTTTATGTCTAAAAAAGCAATTTACTGGATTTGCCAATCGTTGGGTTGGACCGTTTTGTTTTTTTACGAACTGTGGGTATATACGTTGGAGTTTGCTTTTGGTTGGGATATGTTTTTTCTGGCCATCGCCAATATCGTTCTGTCTATTTTGCTCACCCACGCCTACCGCCTCGTTATTCGGGAGCGCAATTGGGTCAATTTACCACTTTATCGTTTCGTGCCGCGCGTATTGCTTTCGGGTTTGGTGCTGGGGTTGGTGATGGCGCTCATCAATTTTCCGATTGACCTCAGCACCCTGCGCGACACGTTTAGCAGCGAACCCTATTTATTTTTAATCTCTTGGCTGGCTTGGACCAAAAATATGTTTATGTGGGTATTGAGCTACACCGCTTATCATTATGTAGAAAACGTGCGGGCCACCGAAGTAGAAAAAATATTGCTCAAAACTTCGGTAAGAGAGGTAGAAGCCAAGGTGTTGCGCTCTCAGCTCAATCCTCATTTTGTGTTCAATGCCTTGAATTCTATTCGGGCGTTGGTGTCCGAAAACCCCGCCAAAGCGCAGCAAAGTATTACGCAGCTTTCCAATTTGTTGCGCAACTCACTGCTGGCCGACCGCCGCAAAACCGTTGAACTACGCGAAGAACTCAAAACGGTACAAGACTATTTGGCACTCGAAAAAGTACGTTACGAAGACCGCCTCACCGACGATTTCCACATTGACCCTCAAACACTTTTTTTACAAATTCCGCCTATGATGCTGCAAACTTTGGTCGAAAATGGCATCAAGCACGGCGTTCAAAAGGCCGTTAAGGGTGGATTTATCCAAATTGTTACTTTCCTCGAAAACGAGCATTTACACATTCATATTCGCAATACGGGCGTGCTGGGCGGCAAAGAATCAGGCGGGTTTGGCCTCAAAAACACCGAACGCCGCTTGCAACTACTGTACGGCGACGATGCCACGCTGTTCCGCATTTTTCAAGAGTCCGAAGAAGTAGTTCGCGCCGAAATAGTGCTTCCTACGCAAACAGAGGGCATATTTCGGCGCGAAAACACAAAAACTAACCTGCCTTAAAACGCCATTGTCAGTGTCTTCACTGACGATTCAAATGCCATTGTCAGTATCTTCACTGACGATTCAAATGCCATTGTCAGTATCTTCACTGACGATTCAAATGCCATTGTCAGTGTCTTCACTGACGATTCAAATGCCATTGTCAGTGTCTTCACTGACGATTCAAATGCCATTGTCAGTGTCACCATAGCCAGGCTACGGTTCTGATTGATTGCCTTTGTCTTCAAAACCGACGAGTGTTACCTCCACTAAACAAAAGGCGAGCAACAATAGATTTGAATAAATAGTTGCGCATATTTAATTGGTGGCACGACTATTACTTAAGGTGCTTTTATTCAGCGCATTAAATCAGTCGTGCCACCAATAATAATATCAACTATTTTACTACCAAATTGCCCCAATAGGCAGGGTACAATTTTAGTCATCTAAAAAAGAGGGATAAAAGCAAAATAGCTACGCCAAAATGGGCTTCACTACTTTGCCGTGTACGTCGGTGAGGCGATAGCGCCGCCCCTGAAATTTGAATGTCATTTGTTCGTGGTCTATGCCCAGCAGGTGCATCACCGTAGCCTGAAAATCGTGGACGTGCACGGGGTCTTTGATGACATTGTAGCTAAAATCGTCGGTTTCGCCGTGAACGTAGCCTTTTTTTACGCCCGCGCCCGCCATCCAGATGGTAAAACAGCGCGGGTGGTGGTCGCGTCCGTAATTTTCGCGGGTGAGTTTTCCCTGCGAATACGCCCCACGGCCAAATTCTCCACCCCAAATGATGAGCGTATCGTCGAGTAAGCCGCGTTGTTTAAGGTCCAAAAGTAGTGCCGCCGAGGGCTGGTCCACGCTTTTGGTCATTACTTTGATATCGTTGGGCAAGTTGCCGTGTTGGTCCCAGCCCTGGTGGTACAGTTGAATAAACTTCACGCCTTTTTCGGCCAATTTTCGGGCCAGCAGGCAATTGGCAGCAAAGGTACCAGGCTTGCGGGCATCGGGGCCGTACATATCAAAAATGTAGTTGGGTTCTTTTGAAATATCGAGCGTTTCGGGTACGGCGGTTTGCATTCGATAGGCCATTTCGTACTGCGCCATGCGACTATTTATTTCGGGGTCGAGCAGTTGTTTGTACTGGTCTTGGTGCATTTTGCCCAAATAATCAAGCATGCGGCGGCGACTGGTTTTGTCAATGCCAGGTGGGTTGTTGAGGTAAAAAACGGGGTCCGGCCCCGACCTAAATACCACGCCCTGGTGGGTAGAAGGCAAAAATCCGTTGCTCCATAGTTTGGCATAAAGTGGTTGGTCGCCGCCACGCCCTTTGGAAAGCAGCACCACAAACGAGGGCAGGTTTTGATTGTCAGAACCAAGTCCGTAACTCACCCAAGACCCAAACGAGGGCCGCCCGCCCTGCTGGCTACCCGTTTGAAAAAACGTGATGGCCGGGTCGTGGTTGATGGCCTCGGTGTGCATAGACCGAATGAACGTAGCCTCTTTGGCCACGCCCGAAATGTAGGGCAGTATCTCGCTCACCCACATTTGGCCAGGGCCGTGCTGCTTGAATTTGAAGGTAGAAGCTGCCAACGGAAAACTACTTTGCCCCGAAGTCATGCCCGTGAGGCGTTGGCCTTTGCGCACCGATTCGGGCAGGTCTTGGCCCCACATTTGCTCCAATTTAGGCTTGTAGTCGAACAAATCTAACTGTGAAGGCGCGCCGCTTTGGTGCAAGTAAATGACGCGCTTTACTTTGGGTGGAAAATGCGGTTTGCCCAACGCGCCTTCGCCCAACGTAGCCGCTTGGGCGTTGTTGCCCAACAGCGATGCCATGGCTGCCGCGCCCAAACCCATGCTGGTACGCGATAAAAAGTTGCGCCGACTCATTTCGTCGTGCGTTTGTTGTTCTATTTCTTCTAAGGCGTTTTTCATTTTTTTGTTATTTTTGCCTATGCCCAAATTTACCTTTTTATCACAAATTCATCAAAATTCATCACTGCGCTGGCTACAATGGTCATGGCAGCCAACTGGCTTTTGTCCAGATTCTTAGCTACGCCATATTCGCCCACCGAAAGCAGTTCGTTGGTGCGTTTGGGGTTTTTCTTAAAATCAGCCCATTCTTCTTGGTATAATTGTACCAATACCTTTACTTCATTGGCTTTCGGCGGACGTGAGATAAGGGAAGTGAAAATAAATTCAATGGCGTGGTGAGGGTCAAATGCAGCATATTGACTGTTTTTTGATTCGACATTCTGCACTTTAAACTCGACATTTCCCTTTACACTTTGCACTTTAAACTCAATACTTTTTTGCGCCAACACCCGCGCAGCTTCTACAAACTGCGGGTCGTTGAGCATCACTAAGGCTTGGAGCGGGGTGCTGGTTTTTTGGCGACGCACACTGCACGTGTGGCGCTCGGCAGCATCAAAATTGAGCATCATGGGCGGCGGAGAGCTGCGTTTCCAGACGGTGTACATGCTACGTCGGTAGAGTGTATCGCCGTGGTTCTGAACGTACGTTACCGAGTTTCGGGTGGCCAGTGCTTCCCAGATGCCGTCGGGCTGGTAAGGATGCACGCTGGGGCCACCCATTTTTGAGTTGAGCAAACCACTCACTGCCAAAGCTGCATCGCGTACTTGTTCGGCGGCGTAGCGGTAGTTTGGCCCACGGGCGTAAAGTTTGTTGTCGGGGTCGAGTTCACGGAGCTTGTCGTTGCAAAATGAGCCTTGCCGATAAGTAGCCGACATCACTATTTTTTTGTGTATCCATTTGTTATTCCAACCGCTTTCTCGAAAACTCACGGCCAGCCAGTCGAGCAATTCTAAGTGCGTGGGCAAATCGCCCTGGTTGCCAAAATCTTCGGCAGAGATAACCAGCCCTTTACCAAAATACCGCTGCCAAACCCGATTCACCATAACCCGCGCAAAAAGCGGATTGTCTTTGTGCAGCAGCCACTGCGCCAAGCCAAGGCGGTTTTTGGGCAAATTGTCGGGCATCTGAAAAAACTGACTGGGCGTAGCGGGTTGTACTTCTTCGCCAATCATGTCGTACTGACCGCGTTTTAGCACGTAGCTTTTACGCGGTGTTTTGCGCTCTTTCATCACCATTACGTCAATTTCGTTGTTCAAAATATCGGTTTCTTGGCCGCGTAATTGGCGCGCTTCTGCCCAATGATTTTTGAATTTTTGGTCAAAATTAGGCATCTTTCATATTGCTTCCAAAGTAGTTGACAGTTTTTGAGAAATTAGTCCACAAGCATATTGCCCACTAAACATGTAGTCGGAAAAAT
>REAB01000002.1 GCA_004293645.1 Cytophagia bacterium
GAGCTGCTTCTCAGCGACAACAGCCGCGTTGTGCTGCGTGAGTCGGGCTTAACGCAAGGCCGCTACGAAGCCCCTGCCACGTTTCGGGGACGTGTGGGCCTGGCCTATCGACTGCGCATTCGCTTCACCGACGGGCGCACCTACGAGTCGTCGCTCGAAAAAATAGCCGCCGCCCCGCCCATTCAAAAAGTAAACGCCGATTTTAACCAAGAAGGTATCAAAAGCATTGCTGGTAACTCGCTCGTTTCGACCATGGACGTATCGGTAGATTTTCAAGACAACGCCCAAGAAACCAATTATTACCAGTGGCGCACGTTTCTTTACGAACGGCAGCGCGTTTGTGGTTCTTGTGTAAATGGTGATTGGAATGTAGCCATCAACGATTGCAATGGCTACCGAACAGGAGGTGTTATTACTCCCATCATTATTAACGATTACAGCTGCGACCGCCCCTGCTGGCAGGTGTTTTTTGATACAAAACTCAATATTTTCTCTGACGTACTCGTCAATGGGGGTTTAATTTCAAAAAAGCCAATACGACAAATACCTTTTTATGTAGAAAACGCGGGGGCATTGCTCCAAATTCAACAGATTAGCATCAGTCCTGCAGTTTATAGGCATTTGAATATTATTAGACAACAATCTGAAAGTACGGGTAGTATCACCGATGTAGCCCCCGCGCCGCCCGTAGGCAATATTCGCAACGTAAACAATGCCGAAGAGGCCGTTTTAGGCTATTTTGCGGCAAGCAGTATCAGTAAAACTACCATTTGGATAGAACGAAATCAGCCAAGTGCCCGACGAATAACGATGCTGCCTGGTGGCCGCGCGTTAAGTCCCGATGAACTCTCCCAAGATCCATTCACGGGTTTACCTAAACCTTTTAGAGTAAACTGCCTGGCCTCGCCCAATCGGTTTATTGCTCCGCCCGAAGGTTGGCGGTTTTAGTTTGGGCAATACAAATGGGGATTGGGGATTAGCCAAGTGGGGGTTAGGGTAAATATTCAATCAATAGAAAACTCATTTGCCCCAAAAATGGCAGTAGAATGAAGTGAACAAAACAAGAGCTTTGAGGGTTTTGGTGTAGTAGCTTGTAAGATAACTGTTTCTAAATCTGTGCGTTTACCGTT
>REAB01000161.1 GCA_004293645.1 Cytophagia bacterium
TTTGCCCGCCTTAATCTCAATTTGGTACGAGCCATCGGCCAGCTCGCTTACGTTCAGTTTAGCGGCGTAGCTCATGTCGTTTTTTGAGATGGTTTCGGCGTACAATACTTCGCCTTTGGCGTTGCGGAGTGTCAGGTACACCCGTTCGTGTACGTTTTTCTTGACGGCCACTCTGATGCTGGCATCTTTGGTCGTAAAAGCACTGGCCTCAAACTTAGCGGCCGTTTTTTCTTCGGTTGGACTTGCAAAAGCAAAAGAAGTAGTGAGCGCCAATGCGCAAGCGAGGGTTTTGATTATAGTTTTCATGGCTATTTGTTTTGTGCGAAACACGCACCGTTTTTTGGTTTGAAAGAAGTTGGCTGTTATTTTAAATTCTTGGGTCAAAGATACTGGTTTACTATGGTACTATGCAATACAAACTACTTAAATGGTCATTAACTGGTGATGAATGGTAACAATGCTTGCTTGATGAATAAATGAACGCCCAACTGGCCTCTTTTTTTTAATAAGCAAGCACGTCAATTTACTGCACAGTTACTTACGTTCAGTTTAGCGGCGTAGCTCATGTCGTTTTTTGAGATGGTTTCGGCAAATAGTACTTCGCCTTGGGCGTTGCGGAGTGTCAAATATACCCGCTCGTGTACGTTTTTCTTGATGGCCACTCTGATGCTGGCATCTTTGGTCATAAAGGCACTGGCCTCAAACTTAGCGGCCGTTTTTTCTTCGGTTGGACTTGCAAAAGCAAAAGAAGTAGTGAGCGCCAATGCGCAAGCGAGGGTTTTGATTGTAGTTTTCATGGCTGTTTGTTTTGTGCGGAACGCCGCACCGTTTTGTTATTTGAAAAAATTTGGCTGTTATTTTAAATTCTTGGGTCAAAGATACTGGTTTACTATGGTACTATGCAATACAAACTACTTAAATGGTCATTAATTGGTGATGAATGGTAACAATGCTTGCTTGGAGACTGGCTGTTTGCTGTTATTGTTGTATTATTTGCGTGCTGTTTATATTATTTCAAATGCCGTGCCAAACTCTTTTAATTTTAATAAGCAATTGATAATCAGAAAGTTAATAAAAACGTGTTTTAAGGAATCTGTTCGTTTTCGGACATTTATTGACCAAAAGCGAACAGATTTTAGAAGCGGTTACTTTTTATTTGTGTTCATGGATGCTGTTGCTTTTACCAATGATGCAAAAGTAAGCTGGAACGTTGCACGGCCACAACAAAAAATGATGAAACGCCGCCAAAAAGGGGCGAACTTGATTTTTTAGGTTTTCAACTGTTTGCTACGAACTCAAAAAGGGGGGGTTATATTCTCAAAAGATAGGTATTTGCAATCCTCAGGCAGTAGGGAAAAGCGCGGTATTGAAGGCATTGACAACGACGCAAAAAGTGGTAACTTTGGAGAAAAATAGCAAAGCTATGAATGTCTTACTAAGTCGCATCACTATTAATCCTGCCGTATGTCATGGCAAACCTACCATTCGCAACAAACGCTACCCCGTAGAGTTGATTTTAGATTTATTAGCTGCAGGTAGTACACATCAAGAGATTCTGGAAGATTATCCCTCGCTCGAAAATGACGACATTTTGGCTTGTTTGATGTATGCTGCGAAGCTATCGAAGGTTAAAAATATTCAAAAAGTCTTGGCATGAAGTTTCTGGTTGATACAACTGCCACGTTTGTTGGCCGTGTGGTTGAAAGAGAAGGGCTTTGACCTAATCCATACCGACGATTTGCCACTCAAAGATGAAACCCAAGACAACGAAATTAGGCAAATAGCCAACTCGCAAGAACGTATTATTATTACCAAAGATTCAGATTTTCACAGTAGCTACATTCTTCATAGTAGCCCTAAGCGTCTGTTGCTTATTTCTACTGGCAACATCAAGAATCGTCAGTTATTAGATTTGTTTCGCAAAAATTTTGGTGAAATCGCCAATATGTTTTCTTATTGTGATTTTGTAGAAATGGATAATTTTGACCTTATAGCCCATGAATGAATAGACCGCTACGAACTAAAAAAAGAGCTTGTCTGTTTTCTTTTTTCAAACCAATTCGGCGGGCTTTGACCCCGTTTAGATACAAACATGAGCAAACACGGACGCATTTTGGTAGCCATGAGCGGCGGCATTGACAGCTCGCTGGCCTCGGTACTTCTCCACGACGAAGGCTACGAAGTAGTAGGCATGACCATGAAAACCTGGGATTACGCCAGCAGTGGCGGTAGCAAAAAAGAAACAGGCTGCTGCTCCTTAGACTCCATCAACGATGCCCGCGCGGTGGCCGTTGAGTTGGGTTTCCCGCACTATATTTTAGACATCAGAAACGAGTTTGGCGATTACGTCATTGACCATTTTACGGGCGAATATTTGGAAGGGCGCACGCCAAATCCTTGCGTGCTGTGCAATACGCACATCAAGTGGGACGCGCTCCTGCGCCGCGCCGACCGCCTCGACTGCGAACACATTGCCACGGGACACTACGCCAATTTGCGCCAAGAAAATGGCCGCTACGTGGTGTCGAAGGGCATTGACGCTTGGAAAGACCAAAGCTACGTGCTGTGGGGCGTGTCGCAAGAAAGCTTGGCCCGTACCAAATTGCCGCTGGGAAATTTGCACAAAGCTGAGATTAAACAAATGGCCCGCGAGCGGGGTTTCATGGATTTGGTCAATAAATCGGAGAGTTACGAAATTTGTTTTGTGCCCGACAACGACTACCGTGGGTTTTTGAAACGCCGCGTACCTACTTTAGAACAAGACGTGGCGGGGGGCAAATTTGTGTTGGAAGATGGCACCGTTCTTGGCACGCACGAGGGCTACCCGTTTTACACCATTGGCCAACGCAAAGGGCTGGGCATTGCGCTCGGTTATCCCGCGTTTGTTACTGAAATTAGAAAAGAAACCAACGAGGTAGTGCTGGGCCGCGACCATGACTTAGACCGCGACGGCATGATGGTACAAAAACTCAACTTCCAAAAATACGCCCGCATTGAAGCCCCGCTGCACACCACAACCAAAGTGCGTTACAAGCATGACGGCTCGCCAGCTACCATCATTCAAGAAGCCGACGACCGCATCAAAGTTTTGTTTCACGAACCCGTTAGTGCCATTGCACCAGGCCAAGCAGCGGTTTTTTATGAAGGCAACGACGTAGTAGGCGGCGGCTGGATTAGCAAAAGCTTTCGGCAAGAGCACGCGGAAATCTAAGCAGCAAAGAAACGGCGCAAACTTCCAATTATAAACCATCTATGACGCGACTTAGTGTAAATATCAACAAAATAGCCACGCTTCGCAACTCGCGCGGCGGCCATAATCCAAATGTCGTAAAAGTAGCCCTCGATTGCGAGCATTTTGGGGCGGAGGGCATCACGGTGCACCCGCGTCCTGACGAACGCCACATTCGCTACCAAGACGTAGTTGAGTTGGCAGAGGTAATCAAAACGGAGTTTAACATCGAAGGCAACCCCACTGAGCGCAAGTTTGTAGAGTTGGTAATGGGGGTAAAACCCGCGCAGGTTACGCTCGTGCCAGACGCACTGGGTGCGCTTACCTCCAACGCGGGCTGGGACACCATCAAACATGCCGCTCGCCTCACCGACTTAATAAACGAGTTTAAAAGTGCCCACATTCGGGTGTCGGTTTTTATTGACCCCGACCCCAAAATGGCCGAAGGGGCCAGAGCCGCAGGGGCCGACCGCGTGGAGCTTTACACCGAGCCATACGCAGAAAACTACTTCAAAAACAAGCAAAAAGCCGTAGCAGCTTACGCCCAAACTGCCCAAATTGCCCACCAAATGGGTTTGGGCATCAACGCAGGCCACGATTTGAGCTTGGATAATTTACGCTATTTTCAACAAAACGTAAACCCACTCGACGAGGTGTCTATTGGCCACGCTTTGGTTTGCGACGCGCTGTATTATGGCTTAGAAAACACCATTCAGATGTACCTGCGCGAGCTGAGCAATGGGGTGTAAGAATGACGGTAAGGCCCGATTTACACTTTATTTGCCGAAAATTGGGTTTCTTAATTTGTAATAGCAATTTAGACCCAAACCTGAAAACAATTGCTTCTTTCTTGAAATTTTGCACTTGAAATGTACCAAAATTGAGGTTTTGTTCGTATTATTTTCAAAAAACAAAATACCATGAAAAAGATATTATTGTTTCTGCTTTTTTGTAATGCAACTCTCTGTTTTGCACAGAGTTATCGTCAAAATGCCAAGACAGTATTTAAAGACACGGTAGGCAATGTAATGGGCAAGAAAGAATTTTGGAAACTACACGCCAGCGCACAATATGGCCTCACACCTCAATTTGACACCATCAACAAGATAATAACCGAAATAAGACTTTTTAAACTCACTGCCGAAGCCCTTAGAAATAGCATTGAAATAGATTCGGTCAGAAAAGCCCGAAAAAATCGGGTTGGTACACTTGCACCACCGTTGGAAATAGAAGATATTGAAGGAAAAACCTTTTTGAGCCAGCAACACAGAAACAAAGTAATAGTCTTAAATTTTTGGTTTATTGGGTGTAAACCTTGCCGCGAAGAAATGCCCAAACTTAAAGAACTGACGGAAAACTACAAACAAAATACCGATGTTATTTTTGTTTCGGTGGCCGATGATTCCAAAGAACAATTGCTCAAATTTGCGTCCAAGAACCATTTTGGCTACTCAATAGCTGAAACAACGGCTGCCGTTAGAAAAAATTGGGGTATTTTTGGTTTTCCTACCAGCGTTGTCATTGATAAACAAGGGCAGATAACCTACGAGGAATCAGGCTACGGCGGCAACATACGCAGCCTTGCACGAGCTGTAAAAAAGGCATTAGAATAGCACTAATCGTTCTTTTTGTATTTCCACCTGTTGTGCGACCACAGCCAATCGGCGGGGTTTTCTTTGATGATTTCTTCCAATTTGCTGGCGCACCGTTGCGTAATGGCCTGCGGAGGAAGATTTTGGTAAGGTGGCTCGGCAATGAGCGTAAACTTCGCCAAATAATAGCCGCGCCGCTGCCGAATCACTTCGGTATAAACCACGGGCATTTTTAGAGAAACAGCCAGTTTTTCAATACCTGGAAAAAAGGCCGTTTCGCGCCCTAAAAATGGCAACCAATGCGCGTGTTCGGGTTCGTGCGGCGACTGGTCGGCTACCAAACCTACTACCCTAAATGCCGCTCGACGCGCCACCAACTCGCGGCCAACGCGCTGCATCGGCACGACCGTAGGCCCGTGTGCGGTGCGAATGTAGCGCAAGAGTTGCTCAAATAGCGGGCTGCTCAAAGGTTTGTAAACGGCCTCGGCGGCAATACCGCGCTGCGTCAAGCCCGACGAAATCCATTCCCAGTTGGCGTAGTGCGCCCCAAAAGCCAACACAGGTTGGTTTTGTTGTTGGTATTTTTGGAGTAATTCCAGCCCTTCTATTTGCACCCGTTCTTTTATTTCGTTGTTTGAAAACCCTGGTAGCTTCAAGATTTCGAGCATGACATCGGCCAAATTTTGGTAAAAAAGCTGGGCAATGTGGGCTATTTGAGCGGGCGTTTTTTCGGAAAAAGTAATGGAAAGGTTTTCGATGACGCGTTTTTTGCGGTAGCCCACTACGCGGTACAACAGCCAGGCCAAAACGGTGGCGAATTGGTGCAACCTGCGCATGGGAAAACGTGCTACCCATTTAAAAAACCACATATTGAAGCATTTGAATAAATGAAAAATACCGCAGATGGGTTTCATTGCGGTACTTTGGCGACAAAACTGCGCCCTAAAAATCGGTAAATAGCGCGGCTACTTAGTCTTTAAAAAACTTTTTGTAGCTGCGCTCGTTGTTTTCGAGGATAGTGCCTACCCAAAACGAAACGGCCAACAATACGCCAAAAAATACCAAAGCTCCTATCGTTTCCATTGATTTGTTGCGTTAATTTTAAATGATGCTGCAAAAGTACGCCAAATAGCATTGCCGAAAACAACCCAGTGCTATTTTTTTGTAATTTTATTGGCCATACTGGCAGTAAATCTTCCCGATTTTGGCAATGATTCGCTTGGCTTGCTGGTTGGCTATGCCCGCATTTTAACTACCGTGCCGCTTGGCAACTGCGCCAAATACTGGCGTAATGCTTCGGTTGATAGGCTGGTTATCAAAATTGGAACATCGTTTTTTGATAAATTTTTGAGTATAACGGTATAGTTTTGTGGCAAAAAATAAAAATTATAAAATGCAAAAACCATATTACCATTTTGAAACTTCGCCCGATTCGTTGATTTATGAATTTGACAGCGTAAGCGAACACAAGACTATTCATAAAGTAGTGATATACGAACCGCTGGAAGATGATATGTATCATTTAGGGTTTGGTGATTTGACGGCTGAGGGCAAAGTAGATTATAAAATTGTCAGTGCTAATCAAGATATGGATAAAGTTTTGATGACTGTTGTGCAAACGATGCTGTTATTTTTGTTAGTGTAAATTATAGACTGATTATGCTGCATTTTTAATATTCCAGCAATTATCCCAGTTATTGTTGAGTATTTGAACTTTCAGAATA
>REAB01000094.1 GCA_004293645.1 Cytophagia bacterium
TGCCGAAAAAATAACTATCTGTTTTTCAATTAGTTAAAATAATTTAAACACAAAAACTGTCCGAAATCGTACACCAATTGTACGTTCTCGGACAGTTTTTATTCTGCTAATTTTTCGTCAGATTATGAAGTGAGTCAATTCAATTCGTTTTCTTGCAGTATTTGGCGAACTAACTCAACCGATACCTTCACAATATCTTCGATCGACATTCCACGCACGAATAACTTTGGAATGGCAATCTTAGCTTTTTTGAGCCTTCACTTAATCACTTTTCTAAGCCGCGCTGCATTCCCATTTTCTCCGCTTTTTGCTTCATGCTTCTACGATGCCTATGTTTGTTTTTGCAATACGCCCAAAAGTTGTTGTAAGATAAGTTTACCGTCGGCGTTGCCGAGGGCTTCGTCGGCGGCGCGTTCGGGGTGAGGCATCATGCCAAACACATTGCGGGTTTTGTTGCACACGCCCGCAATGCTTTCTAAGCTACCGTTGGGGTTGCTTTCTTGGCTCACTACGCCGTTGGCATCGCAGTATTTAAACAATATTTGGTCGTTGTCTTGCAGTTCTTTGATGGTGTCGGCGTTGGCAAAATAGCGACCGTCGGCGTGGGCAATCGGAATTTTGTAGGCGCGTTCTACATCTAAACCACTGGTCAAAATGCTTTGATTGGTTTGGGCTTTTAGATAAATATTTTTGCTAATAAACCGCTGCCCGTTGTTGCGCAGCAGCACACCAGGAACTAAACCCGCCTCGCACACCACCTGAAATCCGTTGCAAATACCCATGACGTAGCCGCCGCGCTGGGCGTGGGCAATGACCGCGTCCATGATGGGCGAAAAACGCGCAATAGCCCCCGACCGCAGGTAATCGCCGTACGAAAAGCCACCTGGCAACACCACAAAATCGCAGCCTTGGAGGTCGTGGTCTTTGTGCCAAAGTTTAACTACTTCTTGCCCCAAATTGACACGAAGCGCGTAAACGGTATCGTCGTCGCAATTGGAACCTGGAAATACTACTACGCCAAATTTCATGGTAAAATCAAAAAATAAAGAGAACAAAAAAGCACTACTGCAGCCACAAATATAAGACAAAGCGGGCAGATGCCGAACAGCCATTGGTGAAATAAAGCGAACAATTGCCGACCATGCACCAAAAAATGCGTAATTTTGAGCATGAATTTTGAAGATTTTAAGCTCAATCGGCAGTTGCTCAATGCCATAGCCGACGCGGGCTATGACCGCCCAACTCCCATTCAAGAACAGGCCATTCCGCTGGTTTTGCAAGGCCACGACGTGCTGGGTATTGCCCAAACGGGTACGGGCAAAACGGCCGCTTACTTGCTGCCGCTGCTCATGCGCATCAAATACGCCCAAGGCCAGCACCCGCGCGCCCTCATATTAGCCCCCACCCGCGAGCTGGTGATGCAGATTGACGTAGCCGTGCAGCAGCTTTGCCAATATACCGACCTCCGCCACTTGGCTATTTACGGTGGCCTCGGCCCAAAAACCCAAATCGAAAGCCTGCAAAAGGGCGTGGATATTTTGGTAGCTACGCCAGGCCGTTTCCTGGATTTATACTTGAAAGGTGAGATTTTTACCCGCCAAATCGAAACTTTGATTCTCGACGAAGCCGATAAGATGATGGACATGGGTTTTATGCCCCAAATCAATCGTATTTTGGAAGTGATTCCACGCAAACGACAAAACTTGCTGTTTTCGGCTACGTTTCCGCCCCGGGTCGAGAAACTGTCGGAAAACTTTCTGGAAGCACCCATTCGGGTAGAAGTTTCGCTGCAAGCCACCACCGCCGAAAAAGTAACGCAGTTGATTTATGAAGTGCCCAATTTTAGAACCAAAATCAACTTGCTCGAACACATGATTCAAGACACCGAACGCTTCAAACGGGTGATGGTGTTTGTGCGAAGTAAAGTAAATGCCGACAATATTTTTAAATTTTTGCGCCGAAAAGTAATGGGCGGCCAAGACGAACTGCGGGTGATTCACGGCAACAAAGGCCAAAACACGCGCATCAACGCCATGGAGGCTTTCAAAGATGGCGTGGTGCGGGTGCTCGTAGCCACCGACGTAGCCGCGCGGGGCATTGACGTAACCGAGGTGAGCCACGTTATTAATTTTGACGTACCGCTCATTTACGAAGATTACGTACACCGCATTGGCCGCACGGGGCGGGCCAACCTAACAGGCAACGCCGTTACGTTTGTAACCATGGCCGACGAGTACCACATTGCCAAAATTGAAAAAATAATCAGAATGACGGTACCCCGCACGCCCCTACCCGAAACGCTGCACGTACCCGAAACACCCTTTGAAGAGCAGCAAGAATTGCTCCGCGAAATAGACAACCAACGCCGCCGCGAAGACCCCGATTTTAAGGGTGCGTTTCACGAAAAGAAAATAAGACCCGGCACTCAAAAGAAGGCCATTCAGAAGTCGCCAGGTAAAGGTGCCATGAAAAACGCCTCCAAAAATACGGGCTATAACAATCGTCGAAAAAAATAGGTTTGGTTTTGCAATAACGCGCCAGCTTCTGGCGTTTGAATTTAGCACCAAGGGTTCGTCATTTGAGCGGGAGTCCCGTTTAAACATCAATCAAATTTTCGAAAACGAAAAAAATGAAAGCCTCGTTTGTATTGTTTTTGTTGGGAGTACCTTTTTTTGAAATTACCGCCCAGACGCTCCAATTTGCGAGCAATAGCCGCACCGTGTCTGCTTCTTCCGAAAGGGTAGATTCTCAAAAATCAATCAAAAACCTCCACTTGATGCCGCTCTTCGGCGAAACTGCCAAAACAGGCGACCAAATTGAACGCGAAATCAGTTTTTTGAACGATTGCGACCAAAATTTTGAAACCCGACAAGAAGCAAGCAAGTTTTTTTCGGATAGAGCTTGGGAATACCTGCGCGACAACGAACTCGATACCGCCTGCTATCGGTTCAATTTGTCGTGGTTGCTCAACCCCAAAAACGCCGATGCCTACTGGGGTTTGGGCGTGGTTTGTTTTCAAAAAGGCTACTTTACCGATGCCGAACGAATGCTGCGCATGGGCATAGACACCGACTCGACCAACGTCGGAATATTGGTAGATTTGGCCACCGTCGATTTGATTCATTTCAAGCAAAGCAACGAAGGATTTGAGCTAACCGAAGCCGAACAAATACTCGACCGCGCCCTCCAACTCGACACCACCAACGCCAATACGTATTTGAAAAGAGCCGTTTTGGAGTTTCACAAGGGCAATTATAAAAAATCGTGGGCCAACCTGCACCAAACCCGCGTACTCGATATGGAGCTGCTCGACTTGGATTTTTTGAAAGAACTACTGGCCAAAGAGTGCGACCCCGAAGGGATTTTTAGCGATAAATATTAAAAAATAAAAGCGACCACCGTGTCCAATTGCGTACAAAAAGTGTCCATAATCGGACACTTTTTTTGTTTCTTCAAATTCAAACCAATTGATTATCAGCATTTTATTTTTTTGGCACGGCTATTGGGCATCATAGCTTGATAAATAAGCCAACAGAACAATCATGCTCAGAAACTATCTCAAAATCGCCCTCCGAAACCTCGTTAAGAACAAGGTGTATAGCTTGGTAAACATTGGTGGAATGGCCATGGGTATCACGGCATTTATTCTCATTTTAGAATACGTGAGTTTAGAAAAGTCTGTCAATCAGTTTCATGAAAATCTGGGTCAAACATTTAGGCTACTCAACGAGAACCCAAAAGGCGAAATGTGGAAAGAGCACGCGCCTGGCTGGGCCGTTATCGCCAAAAAACAGATACCCGAAATCAAAGATTTTTGTAGGTTCGATGATGGCAACGGTAGGGGTGTTGTGCAGTTTAGAGATAAAAACCTGTCTTTCAAAGAAGATAAAGTAAGCTATGCAGAAGGAAATTTCTTTAGTTTTTTCTCATTCCCTCTGGTGGCCGGCCATGCCTCAGCTTTTGATAAACCAGATGTAACGTTTATCTCTGAAAATCACGCCAAAAAATATTTTGGCAATGAAAATCCTTTGGGTAAAACCCTGATTCTCAATAACCAGTTTGGTAGCCATAATTATGTGGTTGGTGGTATTTTTAAGGATATTCAAGAAAATTCAAGTATCAAGTATGATATGTTTTTCTCGCTTCAAACCTTCAACAATCCTGCCAATTTGAACGGAAACGATTGGGCATCTTTAAACAATACTGATTCGCAGTTTATTGATACTTACTTTTCTTTAAACCCCAACACCGATTATAAAACCGCCGAAAAAAAGCTAATAGCACTACGAAAAGGCCTCGACAAAGAAAGCGATGGGGCCATTTTTAGACTGCAACCCTTTTCAGAGCTGCATTTGGCCGATCACATCAGCGATAAGTTTCCACACACAGGCGATGTAAAATACGTGTACATGCTTTTGTGTGTGGCTTTTTTGATTTTACTCATTGCGTGGTTTAACTACATAAACATGAGTACCGCCAACGCCATGAAACGTGCCAACGAAGTAGGCGTAAGAAAGGTAATAGGGGCTACTCAGAGCCATTTAATTTATCAATTTTTAGGAGAGTCTATATTGGTAAATATTCTTGCTTTGTCTTTGTCTGTTGTGTTAATGACGGTGTTGCAGCCTTTTTTCAATACTTTAATGGGCAAAAATTTGTCTATTCTTAGTCTTGCAAATTCCTCCGTTTGGATTGTGAGTATTGGGGTTTTAATCTTAGGGTCGCTATTAACGGGCGTTTATACGGCCTTTGTTTTGTCAAATTTCAAACCCGTGGAAACCTTAAAAGGCAAATTATCAAAAACTACTGGCGGTGTATTGCTTAGAAAATCTTTGGTCGTTTCTCAGTTTGGTATTTCGGTGGCTTTGGTACTGGCTACTGTGCTCATCTACAGCCAATTACAATACATGAAAAACAAAGATAAAGGGCTAAATATCAATCAGTTGTTGGTAATAAGTGGCCCAGAAATAGGCGTTGATAGCACTTTTGATGGAAGAAAAACAGCTTTTTGGAATGAATTGGCCAAACAAAGTTTCGTAAAAGACTATGCGGGCTCTGGCAGTGTGCCCAGCAAAGGGTATAACTTTAGAACGGGTGGATTTACCCAACCAGGTTCAAAACCAGGCGACGAAACCAAGTCTTATGCTTTTAGTATTGTGGGCGAACGCTATTTTGATACTTATGGCATAAAACTGGTTGCCGGTCGGAATTTCACCAAAGCTGAGTGCGAGGTGGAGTGGAACAATAACAATAAAGTAATTTTGAATGAACAGTCGGTGAAAGAACTGGGATTTAACTCTGCTGATGAGGCCGTAAAAACAAAAATTAAATGGGACGAACGCTATTTGGAGGTAATAGGTGTAATAAAAGATTACAACCACCTTAGTTTACAAAATAGAATTGACCCCATCATTTTCTATCCGCAGTCTTATGCTGGGTATATTACGGTACGGCTCACCCCCGAAAACATGCCTTCTAAAATAGCAGGAATTGAGAAAATCTATAAAAAACACTTTTCCGAAAACCCTTTTGAATACGTATTTTTAGATGAAAACTTCAATAAAGCGTATGCAGTAGAGCAGCAGTATGGTGCCTTATTTTCAACAGCCTCTATTTGGGCTATTTTTATTGCTTGCTTGGGTTTGTTTGGCTTGGCCACGTTTACGGTCGAGTCACGCACCAAAGAAATTGGTATTCGAAAAGTTTTGGGGGCTTCGGTGAGTTCTATCATTCAGATGCTTTCCAAAGACTTTATAATTTTGATAGGCATAGCCCTGCTCATAGCCTCCCCCGTAGCCTATTATTTTATGGAAAAGTGGTTGGCAAATTTCCCTTATCGTATCGACATAGAATGGTGGCATTTTGCCATTAGTGGAGTCATGGCATTGGTATTTTCAATGCTTTCTGTTGGCTATCAAGCTATAAAAGCGGCTTTGATGAATCCTGTAAAGAGTTTGAAAACTGAATAAACAAATAAAATTATGATACGAAACTATTTTAAAATCGCATTTCGTAACCTGTTGAAACACAAAGGTTATTCCTTTATCAATATCTTTGGTTTGGCTACGGGAATGGCCGTGGCGATGCTCATCGGCCTATGGGTGTGGGATGAACTGTCATTCAATAAAAGTCACAAAAACTACGACCGTATCGCTCAGGTATGGCAATTTGTGAATTTTGATGGAACTATTTCCTCCTATAATTCCGTGCCCATTCCGATGGCGGAAGAGCTTCGCGCTCACTACCCCGATTTTCAGGCCACCAGCGTTTCTACGTATACCCGCGACGTGATTCTGGCGGCGGGTGATACGAAATTGACTAAAAGCGGCAATTACGTACAGCCGGATTTTATCGACATGATGTCATTTAACGTACTGGCCGGCAGCCGTGACGGATTGAAGGACGTTCATTCTATTTTGCTATCAGAGTCATTGGCGAAAGCTTTTTTCGGTTCCGAAAACCCCCTGAATAAAATCATCAGAATGGGGAATAAATCGGATGTGAAAGTTACGGGGGTATATGAAGACATGCCTTACAACAGTGCTTTCAGGGATGTACTTTTTCTGGCCCCGTGGGAGCTGTTTGTGGCCAATGACGGTTACGCCAAAAGAGCATCAGATCAATGGGATGAAAACTCTTTTCAGCTGTTTGCTCAATTGAAAGAAGGCCCCGGTGTAGAATCTGTCTCTGCTAAAATCAAAGACATCCGCATGAAAAGGGCAGATCCGCCCAAATACAAACCTGCCTTTTTTCTGCATCCGATGAGCCAATGGCATTTGTATACGGATTTTAAAGACGGCAAAAACGCTGGCGGAATCGTTTATTTCGTTTGGCTTTTCGGCATCATTGGGGTGTTTGTGTTGCTGTTGGCCTGTATCAATTTCATGAATCTGAGTACGGCCCGCTCCGAAAAACGCGCTAAAGAAGTCGGAATTCGCAAAGCAGTGGGCTCGGTGCGCGGACAATTGGTTTTTCAGTTTTTGAGCGAATCGCTGGTCATTACCCTCATTGCTTTTGTGTTGGCCTTGATTTTTACTCAACTCGCCCTCCCTCTTTTCAATGAAATCGCTGATAAAAAAGTAGCTATTTTATGGTCAAGTCCCTTGTTCTGGTTATTAGGAATTGGTTTTAGTGTGCTCACTGGTCTGATTGCCGGAAGCTATCCTGCGCTTTATTTATCTTCTTTTCAGCCCATTAAAGTGCTGAAAGGAACCTTTAAAGTGTCTCGCTTTGCTTCCGTCCCTCGCAAGGCATTGGTAGTTTTCCAATTTACAGTTTCCATCACTTTAATGATTGGTATTATAACCGTTTTTCGCCAAATCCAACACGCAAAAAATCGTCCTGCGGGCTATGAACAAAGCCGCTTGATTGAAATTAAAATGAATACACCCGAACTTTACGGTCATTATGAAGCCCTGCGCAATGATCTGCTCAATACGGATGCCGTAACTGGATTTTCTGAGTCAGAAGGGTCAATCACAAGTCAGTACGGAGGAACCACCAATGTTTCCTGGAAAGGCAAGTCGCCTGACTCTCAGCCTTTGCTCAATTCCAACCGCATAACCCATGATTATGGCAAAACGGTCAGTTGGCAAGTGATTCAAGGGCGCGATTTTTCCAAAGATTTCTCCACGGATTCATCCGCGATAATCATCAACGAAGCCGCCTTACAACTCATGGGTTTTAAAAACCCCATCGGTGAAATGGTGCAGAATAACAAAGAGTATAAGGTAATAGGCGTGGTTAAAAACATGATTCGTCAATCCCCTTTTGAGCCGGTAAGCCCTTCCTTCTTCGTCATCAACTACGGCTCAGTCAACGTCATTAATCTTAAACTTGCGCCACAATTGGGTACAGGTGAAGCGCTTGACAAAGTGGCCGGTGTTTTCAAAAAATACAATCCAAACGCCCCGTTTGAGTACCAATTTGTGGACGAATCCTATGGACGTAAGTTCAGCGATGAAGAGCGTATCGGTAAATTGTCGGCCTTCTTTGCCATTTTGGCTATTTTTATTTCCTGCCTTGGCTTGTTTGGATTGGCCTCTTTTGTGGCCGAGCAACGCACCAAAGAGATAGGCATCCGAAAAGTATTGGGGGCCACCATCGCAGGTCTGTGGCAAATGCTTTCCAAAGATTTTGTGCTGCTGGTGCTGATTTCCTGTTTTATCGCTGCTCCTATTGCCTATTATTTCCTGAATAATTGGCTGCAACATTACGATTACCGCACCGAACTATCCTGGTGGATATTTGCGGCAGCAGGCTTGGGCTCTATCGTGATTGCTTTGGCAACTGTCAGTTATCAAGCCATCAAAGCTGCCTTGATGAATCCTGTTAAGAGTTTGAAAACGGAATAAACAAATAAAATTATGATACGAAACTATTTTAAAATCGCATTTCGAAACCTCACCAAAAGTTTGAGGTTTACTTTTATTAATGTGGTGGGTATGGCATTGGGCATGGCATGTACACTATTAATTTTTTTGATTATCAAGCATGAAGTAAGTTATGACCAAAATCATACAAAAGGAAGCCGTGTTTATCGTGTTGAAAATCATAATATTAAGGAAAATTATACTTATCCAGGAAATTATACAGGAATGACGAATGCGTTGCGGATTGATGTTCCTGAAGCGGAGAAAGTTGTCTCATTATTACAGTTTGGTGGCAGCACATTTTCTACGTCAAATTCAGAAAATCGCTTTAAAGAATCTTTTGTTTTTGCAGATAATGAGCTTTTCAATTTACTTGATTATAATTGGGTAGCAGGTGATGCCAGCAAAGCACTTAACCAACCCAATACAGTGGTTCTAAGTCGTAATTATGCTGAGAAATATTTTGGCAAAATTGATGTAATCGGCGAAACTATTCAGCTTGATAATACACATAACCTGCTGATTACGGGCGTATTAGAAAATTATCCCACAACGAGCAGTTTCCCTTTTGATATATTGGTATCTTTTCAAAGTTTAAAAAATATTAACCCGACTTATGATTTAAATGCTTGGAATGGCTGGAGTGACAATTATCAAATCTTTATTTTACTAAAAAATGGGATTAGGCCAGATCAATTAACTCAGCGATTTTCGGCAATTGTAAGAAAATACATTGACAATAACCCACTTTCCGTTGACAAACGATTTGTACTTAATCCCTTATCAGAAATTCATTATACGAGCAATTTAAGTGGAAGAATGGCAAATATTAAGCATCTTAAAACTTTATTCTCAATAGGATTACTTATTTTGTTGATTTCCTGCTTCAATTTTATAAATTTAAGTACAGCACAAGCGTTCAAACGTGCGAAAGAAGTAGGGGTTCGTAAAGTCATAGGTAGTAGTCGTTTGTCACTCATTTATCAATTTTTAATTGAGGCTGGATTAATCACAGGGATAGCTGCTCTGATTGCAATTTTAATTAGTCAGATCACATTGCCATTTATCACCTCTATTTTAAATGTTTCTATAAAAATTTCTGACTTACTAACTTGGCAAAATAGTTTGTTTGTAATAGGACTGCTATTGTTAACAACTATATTAGCTGGTATATATCCTGCTTTAAGATTATCGGGTATGGCTCCTATTAAGGCTTTAAATAGTAATAGCTTAAAAAAGGGACAAAAATGGTTTTCCATACGCCAAAGCCTTGTAGTAACTCAGTTTACAATTTCCCTTATTCTTTTTAGCTGTACTTTTCTTATGAATCAGCAACTTTCTTTCTTCAAAAAAGCTGACCTTGGTTTCAATAAGAATGCTATAATTACGGTGGCTTTACCAGACAATAAGGGGGCAAAACTTCAAACATTTCGTAATCAATTGTTGGCATCTCCACAAATAAAAGATGTTAGTTTTTCCTTAAATAGTGCTTCTTCAGAAAGCAATTGGATGCAAAGAACGCAAACCCGAGTAGGAGCTAAATCTATTGATATTAAAACTCAAATGAAGATGGTTGATCCTCATTATCTTACTACTTATGGAATAAAATTATTAGCAGGACAATTCTTTAATGAAGGAGACACATTGACAAAAGCAGTTGTCAATGAAGTTTATCTTAACAGAATGGGTATTAGCCGTGCCGAAGATGCTATAGGGCAAAAAGTGTATTTTGGAAATGGCACAGAATCTGTAAATATTATTGGAGTTGTCAAAAACTTTAATGTCAATTCGCTGCACCAAAAAATAGACCCTACTTTGCTGCAAGTTGTGCCACAACATTTTTATCAAGCTGGAATCAAACTTGTTAACACTGATTTAAGTACTGATAATCTTCAATCCTCGATAGCACATATTCAAAAAGCTTGGAAAACAGCTTTCCCCAATCAAGTATTCGAATACAAATTCTTTGAGGATGAATTAGAAAAAGCTTATCAATCTGAAATTCGTATGTCACAACTTATCGAAACCTCAACTTTCATTGCTATTATGATTGCTTGTTTTGGTTTATTTGGGCTGGCAACATTTACTGCGGAACAAAGAACTAAGGAAATAGGTGTACGAAAAGTATTGGGAGCTTCGGTAAATAGTATTATTTTTTTGCTATCAAAAGACTTTCTGAAATTGATGCTAATCGCTTTTATTATTGCTACACCCATCGCTTGGTGGGCTATGAATCAATGGTTGCAAAACTTTGAATTTAGAATTCATATCAGTTGGTGGTCATTTGGACTTACAGGGTTAGTAATGGTCTTTATCGCCTTACTAACAGTAAGTTACCAAGCCATTAAAGCTGCTTTGATGAATCCTGTGAAGAGTTTGAAGACGGAATAAATAATAGGCCACTAATCGGTACGCCGAAGCGGCACGAATTATTAGTGCATTAATGGCAATAAACAAACAAAACTATGATACGCAATTACTTTAAAATCGCTTTTCGTAATTTACTGCGAAACAAACTTTACACAACACTAAATGTGCTGGGTCTGACATTTGGACTAAGTTGCTTTTTACTGATTGGACTTTATTTGTTCGATGAACTTACTTTCGACCAGCAACATAATAACGCCGACCGCATTTTTCGTGTGATTGAACACCGAAAAACACCGATAGAAAATAAGAATATAGCGGCTGTAAGCTATAAATTATCGGAAGAATCGCCAAAAAGTATTGGCGAAATCGAAAATATTGCTCGCATGACTCAGTTTGGAAGAGATAATCTTGGAAATACACTTGGTCAGAAGAAATTTCTGGAAGACATAACGGTTGCCAATAATGGCTTGATGGAAGTGTTTGACTTTGAGGCAGTTGATGGAAATCCAAAAACGGCATTAAAAGAACCTAATTCGATTGTCATTGTGGAAGATTTAGCAAAACGACTCTTTGGCGATGCGAAAGTTGTAGGAAAAAGCGTAAAATGGGATGGCTACGAACAACCATTTACGATAACAGCAGTAATTAAAAACCACCCTCGAAATTCAAGTTTTAGTTTTAGTTCTGTTTATTCTGAAAGTACATATTCATCTGATACAAGTTATGTAAATGACAATGGCCGAGATTGGTCATCTAACGGATTCATAGTTTTTGCACTGTTGAAGAAAAATGCCAGTTCAGCAACAGTTTCACCCAAATTAAAGAACTTACTTGATGCCAATTTCAAGTCAGAGGCAGGTACTTCTATGACTTACTCGCTCCAATCCTTGAAAGATATACACTTACATTCCGAAAATATCATCAATAGAATATCAAATTCGAATGCAACATCTTCAAATGCGGGTTCAATGTTTTATATCAAAATCTTCGCAATTATTGCCCTTTTTGTATTGCTCATTGCGTGTATCAACTACATGAATCTAACGACCGCAAAGGCTTCAAACCGAAGCAAAGAAATCGGTATAAAAAAGGCCATTGGGGCAATTAGAAGTCAGTTGATTACGCAGTTTCTAACTGAATCGATTTTGGTAACCTTCATTTCTTTTATTTTATCGGTTGTTTTGGTCAATCTGACATTGCCTTTTTTTAATGATTTTGTCAACAAAGAACTCTCCCTTGGACTTTCGACCAATTATCAAATTTGGTTGGCCACAATTACTGTTGTCTTTATAACAGGTTTTTTATCAGGCACTTATCCCGCATTTATGCTTTCTCGTTTTAGTCCGATATTATTATTGAAAAGCCTAAAAATCCCGAATAGGTCTGATTTTTCGTTACGAAAAGGCTTGGTTATTTTTCAGTTTACAATTTCGGTGGTGATGATAGTTGCTACCATCGTATTATTTTTTCAAGTAAAATTCCTGAATAACAAAGATTTGGGCTTCAATAAAGAATTTTTGTTGGTGGTTGATATTAATAGTGGAAAAATACGTGAGTCAGCCCCTGTCATTATTTCGGAGTTTTCAAAGATTCCGAACGTAAAAAATGTATCAACGACTTCACGAGTGCCAGGCGAGTGGAAAAATATTCCTACCATAAAAGTTAAACAAATAGGAAGTGTCGATGAACACAAAGTTTCATACTTTCTGGGAGTTGATGAAAACTTCTCAAAAACCTTTGAAATTGAATTATTGAAAGGAAAAGCCTTTACTGGAATGGCCGATTCAGCCTCGGTTGTTATCAACGAAACTGCAGCCAAAATTTTGAATATCACAGAACCGTCTGACCAAATACTCGAAATTCCAGAGAGATCAATGGGCGGAAGTTTTAGGCCATTACGTGACGATCAAGTATTTAGAGCAAGGGTAATGGGAATCGTAAAAGACTTTCATTTTCAGACTTTAAGAGAGAAAATTGCTCCAATGGTAATGGGGTATCAGCGAAATCCTATTCATAATATTGACTATTATACTTCAAGAATCGAAGCCAAAGATATAGAAACAACGTTAAAGAAAATGGAACAAATTTTAACTAAAATCGACCCCGAAAATTTGTTTGAATATCATTTCCTCGACCAACAATTGGCACTTTTTTATGCCGAAGATGCTCGCCGTCAATCTATGCTCATTTGGGCAGCTTTGGCAACAATTCTGATTGCGTGTCTGGGGCTTTTTGGATTGGCAACCTACGCCGCCGAACAGCGAATAAAAGAAATCGGTGTAAGAAAAGTGTTGGGAGCAAGTGTAGTAAATTTAGCTACTTTGCTCTCAAAAGATTTCTTGAAGTTGGTTTTGATTTCTAACGGCATTGCTTTCCCGATTGCATGGTGGGCAACCGACAAATGGCTACAAGAATTTGCCTATCATATCAAAATCCAGTGGTGGTTTTTTGCTTTAGCTGGAATAATGGCTATTGCAATTGCCCTACTCACCGTAAGTTACCAAGCCATTAAAGCTGCTTTGATGAATCCTGTGAAGAGTTTGAAAACGGAGTAAAAAGGTTAAAAGCCTGAGGAAAAGCCAATAAAGTACCTTTTCCTCAGGCTTTTAACCTTTAACAAGAAACTAAAATTGATTTAAAAAATCAAAAGCATTTAAAATGGGGATATTTCGAAACGGATTTAATATTAGCAAATCTTCATCACCTGTGATGAGGCAGTCGGCATTTGCTGTTATGGCAAGCTCAAGGAATTTGTTGTCTTTGGGGTCACGGCAGTCTGTGACGGTTTCGGTGTGGTTGACAAATTTTACCGCACTTCTGTATTCTTCAATAGCCATTTTTCTATCAGTTAGGTGTACATATCTATCAAATTTTGGCCTTAAAAAAACGGTTTCCAACTCACTGAATGTACTATCGCTTACAAAAATAAGTCCCGTAGTTTTTGCTAAATTATATGCCTTTTTAGGGTTAGAATTTGGAAACATAAACGCACTAACAAGTGTATTTGTATCAAAAACAAAAACTTTATTCATCCTTCAAAAGGCCTTTAAGAATTTCCTCAGTGAGTCCATTTTGTTGTGCTTGCTTGCCAATTTCTTCCAAAATAATTTCCAATTTTTGAAAATGAATTTGACGATCAACCATTTCAATTTGTTCTTCAAATTTTTTCTCAAGGCTTTTCCTTATCGCCAATGGAGAATTTCGCCATTTTTTGGCAACAGAATCATTCATTTCAATCTCAACAGTTTCCATAATCAATATCGCTTTTCACAAAAATAAATAATTTTCAATAAAATGCTCCGCAATTACCTCAAAATCGCCCTCAGAAACCTCGTTAAGAACAAGGTTTACTCTTTTATTAACATTGGTGGACTGGCCGTGGGCATGGCCGTGGCGATGCTCATTGGGCTTTGGGTTTATGATGAATTGAGCTACAATCGCTATCATCAAAACTACGACCGTATTGCCCAAGTTTATAACCACGTAACTGAACCTTTGGAACAAAAACAGGTAGAAGGCAGTACTATGCCACAGCCTATGGCCAAAGTACTTCGTGAAAAATACGGTCATATTTTTAAGCATGTAATCTTGGTACAATGGTCGGGCGAAACTACCCTGCGGGCAGGAAATGAAAATTTTGTGAGACGTGGGCAGTTTTTTGAGAATGGCGTGATTGATATGTTTTCTCTGAAAATGCGCCAAGGCAGTAAAGAAAGCCTCAACGACCCACAGGGGATAATCATATCGGCATCGACGGCGCAGACTATTTTTGGCAACAAGAATCCAATGGGTGAGGCCATAAAAATGGATAATAAATTTTATTGCAAGGTGAGTGGTGTGTATGAAGATGTTCCGCAAAATTCTATTTTAGGAGATATTCAATTTATCGGCAATTTTGAGTACCTCCGTAGTAATGAACAATGGATAAAAAATAATGAAGAAAGGTGGGATTCTAACTCACAACGCCTTTTTGTACAAACGCTCGATAAGGTAAGCATAGAGCAGGCTAATGCCGCTGTAAGAGATTTCTATTTGAAAGATGCTCCTGATTCTTTCAAAGAACCCGCCAAAAAGTTTAAGGCCACGTTGTACCTCAATCCCATGAAAAATTGGTATTTGTATTCTGAATTTAAAAACGGGTATCCCGCAGGTGGGCGAATTACCTTTGTGTGGCTATTTAGCATTGTGGGCGTATTTATATTGCTTTTAGCTTGCATCAATTTTGTAAATCTGACAACTGCTCGCAGCGAAAAACGAGCCAAAGAAGTGGGAATTCGTAAGGCTATTGGCTCAAATAAAGTAGCTTTGGTTTATCAGTTTATGAGTGAATCATTTATTGTTGTTTTCTTCGCTTTTATCCTCGCTGGGTTATTGATTGGTGTTTCGATAACTACATTCAATGAAATTGCAGATAAAAATATCGCACTGCCATCTTCTAATATTTATTTTTGGTTGGCAACTATTGTTTTTCTGTTAGTTACAGCTTTTGTATCAGGCATTTATCCTTCTTTTTATCTTTCATCTTTCCAGCCTGTAAAAGTATTAAAAGGCACTATACGCTTAGGAAAATATGCCTCTTTACCACGAAAAGTATTGGTGATTGTTCAATTTACAGTGTCAGTAGTATTGATCATAGGGACTATCATCGTGTATCAGCAAATCCAATTTGCACAAAACCGTCCAGTTGGATATAATAGAGCAAACTTGGTGCGGATTTCGATGGACGACCCCAATTTTGAAAACAATAAACTGTACATGAAAGAAGAACTGCTAAAGAGTGGTGTAGTCAGTAATGTAGCTTTTTCAAACGCACCTGTTACAGCCATTTGGGACAACTGGGGCGGGTTCAATTGGAAAGGCAAAAATCCAGATGCTGAATCCAATTTTTCAGTTACACAAATTGATGAGGATTTTGGAAAAACAATACAATGGAAATTGAAACAAGGCCGCAATTTCTCCACAAATTTTGGAATGGATACGGCATCGGTAATCATCAATAAATCCGCTGCCAACTACCTCGGTTTGAAAAACCCAATTGGCGAATATATTTCACAAGAAAAAGGGCCTAAAAAATGGCAAATCATTGGTGTCGTAGATGATTTAGTGGCTGAATCACCTTATGAGCCAGTAAAAATGGGGTTTTATTTGCTGCAGCGAAATATCAAAGCACTAACCCAAATGCAGCTAAAAATCAACCCAAATTTATCCGTTAACGACGCTTTAACCAAAATTGAGGCTATTCAGAAAAAAATAGTACCCTCAGCACTATTTCAGTACAATTTTGTAGATGGTGAATATGGAAAAAAATTCTCTTCCGAGCAGCGTATAGGAAAGCTATCGATGATTTTTACAATTCTTGCCATTTTTATTTCCTGTCTTGGCCTTTTCGGCTTAGCCAGTTTCGTAGCCGAGCAACGCACCAAAGAAATCGGCATCCGCAAAGTGCTGGGAGCAACAGTGGCCAATCTTTGGCAATTATTGAGCAAAGATTTTGTGGTTTTGGTCATTATTTCTTGCCTAATCGCCGCACCAATTGCCTATTATTTTATGAATGAGTGGCTGCAAAAATACACGTACAGAACTGAAATAAGCTGGTGGATTTTTGTAGCGGCAGGTGTTGGGGCTTTGGTCATTACTTTGTTGACAGTAAGCTACCAAGCCATCAAAGCAGCATTAATGAATCCTGTGGAGAGTTTGAAGACGGAGTAATTAATCTAAATTATCAAAAAAATGCTCAGAAATTACCTAAAAATCGCTCTACTGCTCTTTCTAGCAAACCAGTCCTTTGCACAGCTTACCATGCCATCAGGGGCTAATAAAAAGGCCATTGTAGCAGAAAGAATTGGTATTACCCAAGTGCAAATAAACTACAACAGACCGCTTGTAAATGGCCGTGAAGGTCATATTTGGGGTGAACTGGTTCATTATGGCTTTGCCGATTTACATTATGGCACTAGCAAAGCCGCACCTTGGCGGGCTGGTGCCAACGAAAACACCACCATTGAGTTTAGTACCGAAGTTTCAGTTGAAGGCAAACCCATTGCGGCTGGCAAATATGGTTTTTTTATAGCCATGGATGCCGAAAAAGCTACCATAGTTTTCTCAAAAGCCAATAATGCCTGGGGTAGCTTTTATTACAACCAAAAAGACGATGCCTTACGAGTAGAAGTACCCGTTCAGAAAATGACAGAAAGCCGAGAGCGACTTACTTATGAATTTGGCGAACAAACCAACGACGCCGCCACGGTAGCTTTGCTGTGGGAAAAAGTAAAAATCCCCTTCAAAATTTCGGTTGATTTACCAAAGTTGCAGATTGAATCTTTTCGCAATGAAGTAAATTCTGGTGCTGTGTATCAGTACTGGCAAAATATGCATACGGCAGCCAATTATTGTTTGGTAAACAATATTAATTTGGACGAAGCTTTAGGCTGGTCAGACAGATCAATAAATTCATTTTTTGGTGAAACAAATTTCCAGACCCTTAGCACTTACGCTGGTTTATTGGAGAAACTGGGCAGAAAAAGAGAAGCAGACTCAGTTATGGTAAAAGCCATGACTCTGGGTAAAATTCCCCAACTTTTTCAGTATGGTTTTGAGCTATGCCAAAACAGTAAAACCAAAGAAGCTTTTGCGATTTTTGAAAATAATTACAAAAAAGACCCCAGCAACGACTACAGTATTTTAGGAATGGCTATGGGGCATTATGCACTTAAAAACCAAAAAGAAGCTTTAGTATTTGCCAAGAAAGGAAGAGACAAAACACAGGATTCAGGTTTTAAAAACTATTATTCCACCTTGATCAGCAAGATGGAAGCTGGGAAAGATATTTTTAAATGATAAAACACTTAAAGTTATGTTCAAGAACTATCTCAAAATCGCACTCAGAAACCTGATTAAAAACAAGGCGTTCTCATTTATTAACATCACTGGTTTGAGCATTGGCTTGGCTTGTTGTGTGTTGATTTTTCTTTATACCAAAGATGAATTGAGTTTCGATCGATTCCATCAAAAAAAGGATAATCTACACCTTGTCACATGTAAAATCATTGAGAAGAAAGGCGTGGAGCGTACTTTGGGTATTACAGCCATGACACAGGGGCCGAGTTTTAAGAGCGAAATTCCTGAAATTGAGGAATTTGTAAGGGTGCAAAGAAATAACTATATCGTAAAAAAAGGCACCCAAACCTTTGACGAAAAAGTTATGACTGTTGATGATAATTTCTTTTCTGTTTTTTCTTTCCCTTTGATTGAAGGCAGCCCTCAAACTGTTTTGAAAGACATCAATTCAATCGTTTTGACCGATGAAATGGCTACAAAGTATTTTGGCAAAGAAGACCCCATCGGTAAAATTTTGGAGTTGCAGATGAATGAAAAATTTGTGCCGTTTACCGTTTCGGGGATTGCTAAAAATTCACCTCAAAATTCGAGTATTCAATTCAAAATGCTGATTTCGTTCAATTACGAAATGGCTCAAAATAAAGACGATAATTGGCTATGGCTTTCGTATCCAACCTACTTGGTGCTTAATCCAAAAGCAAATTTGAAGGCAGTTGCAGCCAAAATGAATCAAGTTTACAACAACAAGGCAAGCAAAGAAATTGAAGAGGAGAAAAAACACGGCTTTGATGCTACTTTTATATATGGACTTCAACCGTTTGAAAGTATGCACCTCAATACCGATTTGCAGGAGGTCTCGAAGGCAAGTAACCCCATGTATTCTTATATTTTATCTGGGATTGCACTTTTCATTTTACTGATTGCGTGCATCAATTTTGTCAATCTAACCGTAGCACAGTCGCTTAGAAGAGGCAAAGAAATCGGAGTCAGGAAAGTAGTTGGCGGCGATAGAAAACAACTGATTATTCAGTTTTTGGGAGAGTCTTTCTTCATTTGTTTGATAGCCTTTACATTCGGCTTGTTTTTAGCCCAATTAGCGTTGCCATTTTTCAATGAATTGGCAAACAAACGTTTGGAATTAAACTATCTATTTGATTATAAGTTGGTTGCAGGATATACCGCCTTGTTTTTATTGACAGTTTTTACAGCAGGCTTTTATCCTTCTATCGTACTTTCGGGTTTTGACCCGCTCAAAACACTCTATAATCGGTTTGCACATTCGGGCAAAAACTACCTTTCAAAAGGCTTGGTAGTGTTGCAGTTTTCATTGGCAACATTCATGATTATTGCTACATTTTTCATCTACAAGCAGTTCAATTTTATGACCAATAAAGACTTGGGCTACAACGATAAAAACCTAATGGTTGTAGATACAGGGTATGAAAATAGCAAATTGGCACAGACCTTTAAAGATGAGTTTTCAAAAATTGTAGGAGTACAATCTCTCGCCTTACGTCAGCAGGGTTCTTGGGGAACGCGTGCGAAATCAAACGGGCGTGACCTTTCGGTTGAATTTGACCACATTGACGAAAATTACTTACCTACTTTGCAGCTAAAATTGGCAGCAGGACGCAACTTTTCCAGAGATTTCCCTTCTGATTTTACCAATTCGGTTTTAGTCAACGAAACATACGTCAAGGAAGCGGGCTGGAAAGATAATGGTGTAGGCAAAACGATTGATTTCTTCAATGGTCAAGTTACAAAACTACAAATTGTGGGTGTTGTAAAAGACTATCATTATGGTACCGTAAAACAGAAAATCCAGCCAGAGGTTTTTACAGCCCAACCCGATAAGCCATACAGTCGGTTTTTGATAAAAATTAATCCAGAAAACAAAACCAAAACGATTGCAGCCATCGAAGCGGCCTATCACAAAATCCTTCCGTACCGTCCATTTAGCTATGATTTTATGGAAGATTTGAATTTTAAAAATTACGAAGAAGAAGCCAAATGGAAGCAAATTGTCACTTTTGGGGCAATTCTGATGATTTTTATTGCCTGCATCGGCTTATTCGGACTTACCATGCTTTCGATTCAGCAACGCACCAAAGAGATTGGTGTTAGAAAAGTATTAGGAGCAAGCATTTTTCAGATTTCGAGTTTGGTTGCCAAAAATTTCGTGGGTTTGGTGTTGATAGCCTTTCTGTTTGCCATTCCAGCCGCATGGTACGCCATCAATAAATGGCTCGAAAACTTTGCTTACCCAATTGATATTTCGTGGCAAGTTTTTGCTTTGGCAACATTGCTCACAACGCTCATTGCGCTACTGACCGTAAGCTATCAAGCCATAAAAGCGGCTTTAATGAATCCTGTGGAGAGTTTGAAAACGGAGTAAAGCCCCCAAACCCCCGATGGGGGCTTCAACAGCCATACATATTCGGGGATAAACTAAAAAAAACGCAATCCCAGCGTTCCAGCTTCGGTGAATAGGGAGAGCTTATGCTTCGCAATTACCTCAAAATCGCTCTTAGAAACCTCGTTAATAACAAGGTTTACTCTGCTATCAATATTTTAGGGCTTTCCTTTGGAATGACCTGTACCATATTGATTACACTCTGGATATATGATGAAATTACGTACGACGAATTTCATCAGAACAAACAGCAAATATTCAAGGTTTTTGCCAATAGAACCTTCAATAATCAGACTTTCACTGACCAAAACATGGTTTTGCCCCTTGCTGGCACCTTGGAAAAAAACAGTGCATTAGTGAAAAATGCAGTCGTTATCACTCACCCACAAGACAGGGTGATGATTTATAAAGATACTAAAATCAAAAAGAATGGGCATCGAGTGAGCAACCATTTTTTTGATATGTTCTCCTGGAAAGCCCTCAATGGCAACCCGAAATCAATTTTTCAAGACCCTAATTCAATTGTTCTGAGTCAATCGACTGCCGAAGCAATTTTTGGAAAAACTGACCCAATTAACCAAATAATAAGGCTTCCTGGCGATAATATTAATGTAAAAGTAGTAGCCGTTGTAGAAGATGTACCCCAAAATTCGACCATTGAGTTTGATTATATTTTGCCGTTTAATTATGCTGACGAAGATACAAAGCGAGCGATGACTAATTGGTATAATTCATCTTGGCAGGTATTTGTTCAGACCAATAACAATGCAAATATTAGTCAACTCGAAAACCAAATCAATCAAATTAAATATCAAAACTCAGCTGATGATAGAGCCATTAGCAAATATTTTGCGTTTCCTTTCTTGAAATTACACTTACATGGCGAATTTAAAGAGGGTAAAAACGTCGGTGGATTGATAGAATACGTGCGTTTGTTTGGGGTCATTGCTTTGTTTATTTTGCTCATTGCTTGTATCAATTTCATGAATTTATCTACGGCACGTTCCGAAAAACGAAGCAAAGAAGTAGGTATTCGGAAGGCTGTTGGCTCAAATAAAACCCAATTGGTTTTTCAGTTTTTTAGCGAATCAATCCTCATCGTTTTGATTTCTTTTGCGGTTTCTATTATTTCTGTAGTGCTTTTATTGCCAATATTCAATCAGTTGGTAGAAAAAACTATTACGCTCAATTTTACAAATCCTTATTTTTGGTTAGCTGCACTGCTCATTATTTCAGTTACAGGAATCGTTGCTGGAAGTTATCCTTCGTTATATCTTTCTTCATTTGCTCCAATCAAGGTTTTGAAGGGTACAATCCGAATGGGCAAAAATGCCACATTGCCCCGTAAGATATTAGTGATTGGACAGTTTACTATTTCAATTATCCTGATTTCGGCGACCATTATCGTTTACCGACAAATCAATCATATCAAAGATAGAAATATGGGCTATAATCAGGAAAAGTTGATTATGGTTGAATCGTCAAGTGAAATTCAGAGAAACTATATGGCTTTGAAAGATGAATTGATAAAAACAAGCGCTGTAAAAAGTATCAATAGGAGTTTTTCACCCATTACCGATATTTGGTGGTCAAGCCCTGCCCCAGACTGGAAAGGCAAGCCAGCAAAAGCTGATTTTTTAGTCAATATGATGGCAGTAGATGTTGATTTCACTAAAACAATGGGCATTAAGATGATTGAAGGCAAAGATTTCAGCGGTATGCCTTCCGACTCGGCGGCCGTGCTTATCAACAAGTCTGCCGTTAAGATTTTGGGGCTAAAAAACCCCATCGGAACTGTATTTCGCCAAGGGAAACAAGAAAATACAGTCATTGGTATAATGGATGATTTTATAATGGATTCGCCCTTCAAAACCATAGACCCACTGTTTGTTTTCTATAGTTCCAGAAATATCAACACCATAAATATTCGGTTGAATGAATCAGTGCCAACTGAGCAATCATTGGCAGGAATTGAGTCAATTTTCAAAAAATACAATCCCGAATACCCCTTTGAATTTCAGTTTGTCAATGAAGAATATGCCAAAAAATACGGCGCCGAACAACGAATCGGTAATCTGGCTTTGATTTTTTCAATTCTGGCCATTTTTATTTCATGCCTTGGCTTATTTGGGTTAGCCTCATTCATCGCCGAACAACGCACCAAAGAAATCGGCATCCGTAAAGTATTGGGAGCATCAGTAGCCAATTTGTGGCAATTGCTCTCCAAAGATTTTGTGATTTTGGTCATTATTTCTTGCCTAATCGCAGCACCAATTGCCTATTATTTTATGAGTGAGTGGTTGCAAAAATATACGTACCGAACAGAAATCAGTTGGTGGATTTTTGTGGTCGCTGGTGTTGGTGCTTTGGTCATTACTTTATTGACGGTCAGCTATCAAGCCATCAAAGCCGCCCTAATGAATCCTGTAAAGAGTTTGAAAACGGAGTGAGATATTACCGAAAAATAGACTTTAAATTTACCTCAACACCTGTTACAGGGTCTTTCAATAAAGCGCTTGAAGACAATATGATTAACTCACCATTAGGCAGAAGAATATGAGTAGTACGGAACGTGGGAATAATTATCCAAACAACTTGAACACCAGCAGGAAAGTACTGCTTGAAAGCTTTATCCGTAAGCTCACTCAGTGCTTGTTTAGGAGAGAGAATTTCGACGGCAACAATAGGTGCTTGGGTAAAGAAAATGGTATCATTATACCAGTCGATGGGTAAGTTTTTGTAGATACAAAGGTCGGGCTTGCACTTGCCTGTTGTGAGTTCGAGTTCAAGTTCAGGGAAAGTATCAAATTCGCTGTCGAATTGGTCTAATGCAACACAAAAACGATTGATAATACGTGAATGGTTCAATGACCGGTGCGGCGACCCGCTTATGTCTTCGGTTTGAAATTCTTCAATTAAATCAAAAGATGTCGTTTCCATGATTTTAGTTTTTTACAAATATAACCAAAAAATAAAATGCTCCGCAACTACCTCAAAATCGCTCTTAGAAACCTCCTCAAAAATAAGGCTTTTAGCTTTATCAACATTGCAGGTTTGACAATTGGATTAACTTGCAGTTTATTGATTTATTTATGGGTGAAAGATGAACTTCAAGTTGATGCTTTTCATCAAAAAGGGGATCGAATTTATACCGTAACGAGTAAAGAATTTGTAGATGGCAAAGTAACTGGTTATTACGATACGCCGGGATTGCTTGGTGAAGAACTAAAAAGAGTCTTGCCAGAGGTAGAACTATCCTGCAACTGGAGTGGAGATGAGGCACGTACTTTCGCTGTGAGCAATAAGAAATTAAAATTTAAGGGTGGATATGCGGGCGAAGATTTTTTTAAAATATTCTCCTACCCCTTCTTGCAAGGCACAGTAAACGAATCGCTTAAAACCCGTGAATCTATTTCTATTTCTAAAAAAATGGCCGAGGCGTTTTTTGGCAGTTCCGAAAAAGCAATTAATCAGGCCATCAAATTCGACAATTATAAAGACCTTACAGTGAAGGCCGTGTATGAAAATATGCCCGAAAACTCATCTTTGAAGCTGGATTATTTGATAAGTTGGGAGTTTTTCAAAGAGCGTGAGCCTTGGGTTTACAATTGGGACAATTCTGGTCCTGGAGCGTTTGTATTATTGAAGAAAAATGCCGACCAAGCCAAGGTAAATGCCAAACTCAAACATTTCATTGGTAAGTTTTCAAAAGATTATAAAGTAGGAAATAATCATTTAGAGCTTGGTATTCAGCCATTTGAAGAAACTTACCTCAATTCAAGGTTTGAAAATGGAGAGACTGCGGGCGGTAGAATTGAATATGTCAAACTATTTGCTGCCGTTTCTATCATTATTTTGCTCATTGCTTGTATCAATTTCATGAATTTAAGCATAGCTCAATCGCTCAAACGAGCCAAAGAAATAGGTGTAAGAAAGGCAATCGGAGCAGAGAAATCTTCCTTGATTGGTCAGTTTATGGGTGAGGCTTTTATGTATTCTTCCATTGCCATTTTGTTGGCTTTACTTGCCATTGGTCTTATCATACCCAGTTTTAATGGTTTTACTAATAAGCAAATTACTTTGCCTTTCATTGAGCCATTTTTCTGGCTATTTATATTTGGATTATTAATTTTAGTTGGCTTTTTATCAGGTCTTTATCCTTCGTTATTTTTGGCAAATTTTCGTCCAATTGCAGTTTTGAAGAACAATCTAAAAGTGAGCAAAAACTCCATCTCTCTTAGGAAGGGCCTTGTTGTATTTCAATTTACATTGTCTATTGTATTTATAATAGGTACATTGATCATTTCAAAACAAATCAATTTTATACATTCCAAAAACATTGGGTATCAAAAACAAAACCTGATTTATTTACCAGTAACTGGTACGCTCAGCAAGCAGTTTGAAGTTTTTGAAAACGAATTAAAGAAGATTGGAGCAATAGAGAGTTTAAGTAAGATTTCAAACCAATTTATAAGTAACGATAATACCACAGCCAGTATAGAGTGGCAGGGAAAAAATCCAAATTCAAATCCCAACTTTAATCCAATAGCTGTAGAATATAATTTTGTAAGTACGATGAAAGCCACCTTGCTTCAAGGTCGTGATTTCTCGAAGGAATTTGCTGACTCTACAAGTTATATAATCAATGAGGCAGCCCTGAAAATTATTGGCTACAAGTCGCCTATTGGAATGCCACTTACCCAATGGGGAAAGGCAGGGCGAATAGTGGGTGTGGTGAAAGATTTTCATTTCAATTCAATGCTCATGCCTATTGAACCCATGATTATCAGACATATAGACAAAATGCCGTATGGATATTGTCTAATACGAATAGACGGGGAACGCACCCAAGATGCCCTGAATGGCATCGAAGCTATACACAAAAAACTAAACCCTGATTTTCCTTTTACTTATCAATTTGTTGAGGCTGAGTTCGAAAATTTGTATAAAGCAGAATCTTTAGTAAAAAGCTTATCTATAATTTTTGCAATTCTTGCCATTACAATTTCTTGTTTGGGACTACTTGGCCTGGTCATATTTGTTACTGAGCAACGCACCAAAGAAATCGGCATCCGTAAAGTTTTAGGTGCTACTGTAGCCAATATTTGGACTTTACTTTCAAAAGATTTTGTGGTTTTGGTCATAATATCATGCCTAATCGCAGCACCAATTGCCTATTATTTTATGAGCGAATGGTTACAAAAATACACGTACCGAACAGAAATCAGCTGGTGGATTTTTGTGGTCGCTGGTGTTGGGGCTTTGGTCATTACTTTATTGACGGTCAGCTATCAAGCCATCAAAGCCGCTTTAATGAATCCTGTGAAATCTTTAAAAACAGAGTAAATCATGAAACGAATCATCATCCTTGGTCTTATTATCACTGGTTTTTCTTTGAAGGGCATCGCTCAAAATTGTAGCTTGGATGCTTCTATTTCCAATATTCGTAGCCTGCTCAATGAAAAAAGAACAGGAGAAGAAATTGAAGTTGAATGGCTCAAAAATCAACATGCCTTAAAAGTCAATAACCACGTTTTTCCTGTGAGCGAAAATACCCATGTAAAATTGGGGCGCGACAATAAGGTAGTTTTTTTCCTACAAAAAGGCACAGCTATTACCGATGTACGAGATACTACGTTTAGAACTTGTTGGGGAATTTAAAATATTGAGAATCGTGTCTATTTTTGTTGCAACCAAACGACAAGAATATGACTGTACAATTTGAAAAACTGACCG
>REAB01000238.1 GCA_004293645.1 Cytophagia bacterium
ATGCTTTTATTGAGCGTATTAAATCAGTCGTGCCACCAATAATAATAGCATGGCGGCGGCCAACCGCACGGGCGGCCCCGCGTCGCAGCGGCGAACCGCCTCATTTTACGCAACTACTTAGTAGAACGGAATTTCAGTTTATTATTTACGCATTACATCGTTACTTCATGAAACCAAATAAGGCGTTTTTTTTCTTTTTTTGTGCGTTGTTTTTCCTCTCAACCTCGTTTGTCCCTAAAAAAATAACTTGGGTGGCATTGGGCGACTCCATCACGTATCTGAACGACGACCTCAACGAAGCAGGCAACAGAATTACCAAAGGCTACATGACGATGGTAGCAGAAAAATTGCCGCATGTTGAGTTTGTCAATAAAGGATATAATGGTTGGACTTCGGGCGGTATTGCCAATAAAATTGATGACCTTCAACTCACCAAAGCCGATGTGTATTCTGTTTTTTTGGGTACCAACGATTGGTGGCAAGGCAGACCGCTGGGCACATTGGCCGACTATAAAAACAACACAGGCAATGCTACCATAAATGGCTCTTTTCGCATTATTGTCAATAAATTGCGAAGCCTAAATGCTAACGCTACAATCATTTTGATAACGCCCATGCAACGTGCTGACTTTGTGCATATCGCCAATTTTAAAAACAATGCATACGGCTCGTACAAAGATAAAAACGGGCAAATGCTGGCTCAATTTGCCGATGCCATCAACGCAATAGGAACGTTTGAGCATTTTGAAGTGATAGATTTATACAACAGTCGTCCGTTGAAATTGAAAAAGTTAGTAAAATTCAAGCGGCTGAGAAACCCACAAACGGGTGCTTATGCCAACTACGCTTATCCAGCATTTATTGACATACCGTTTAACCCCGAAACCGACGAATATCCCTATCCGATAGAATCGGTTGCCATGACTTTCGATGGACTTCATCCATCGGACAAAGGGTATGAGGTTATTTCAAAGCGGTTGGTAAAAATTTTACGAAAAATAAAGGGCATCTTTCATATTGCTTCCAAAGTAGTTGACAGTTTTTGAGAAATTAGTCCACAAGCATATTGCCCACTAAACATGTAGTCGGAAAAATTAGT
>REAB01000239.1 GCA_004293645.1 Cytophagia bacterium
GAGCTGCTTCTCAGCGACAACAGCCGCGTTGTGCTGCGTGAGTCGGGCTTAACGCAAGGCCGCTACGAAGCCCCTGCCACGTTTCGGGGACGTGTGGGCTTGGCCTATCGACTGCGCATTCGCTTCACCGACGGGCGCACCTACGAGTCGTCGCTCGAAAAAATAGCCGCCGCGCCGCCCATTCAGAAAATACACACCGATTTCAACCAAAGGGGGGTCAAAAATGAAAACGGCAGCACCATCTTTTCAACCATGGACGTGTTTGTAGATTTGCAAGACAATGCCCAAGAAACCAACTTTTACCAATGGCGCACTTTTCTCTACGAACGGCAAGCAATTTGTCGTTCTTGTATATGGGATGAAAGAAAAAAGGATTGTTCTGATATGCCTCTTCGAGAAACCAGTTTCGATATGGCACCGCCTGCTGTCAGAGATCTTCCCTGCGATAAGCCTTGCTGGGAAGTATTTTTTGACACAAAACTCAATATTTTCTCTGACGCGCTCGTCAATGGGAGTTTAATTTCAAAAAGACCATTGCGTCAAATACCTTTTTATGTAGAAAATGCGGGGGCATTGCTCCAAATTCAGCAAATTAGCATCAGTCCTGTGGTTTATAAATATTTGAATCTAATCAAGCAACAAACTGAAAGTACGGGTACGCTCACCGATGTTGCCCCCGCGCCGCCCGTGGGTAATATTCGCAACGTAAACAACCCCGAAGAAGCAGTTTTAGGTTATTTTGCGGCAGTAAACGTCGTTAAAACTACCATCTGGATAGACCGAAACCAGTCGGGTGCCCAACGAATAACCATGTTGCTTGACGGGCGTACACCAAGTTTCGTTGATAGGCAAGAAGGCTGCCTGGCCTCGCCCAATCGGTTTATTGCTCCGCCCGAAGGCTGGCGGTTTTAGTTTGGGCAATACAAACAGGGATTGGGGATTAGCCAAGTGGGGGTTGGGGGAAATGTTCAATCAATAGAAAACTCATCTTACGCTAAAAATGGCAGTAGAATGAAGTGAACAAAACAAGAGCTTTGAGGGTTTTGGTGTAGTAGCTTGTAAGATAACTGTTTCTAAATCTGTGCGTTTACCGTT
>REAB01000162.1 GCA_004293645.1 Cytophagia bacterium
GGAAGAAATAGACCAAACGGGCGATGCCGACGTACTGGTGGTGTGGCCCAACCCCACCACGGGGTTGCTGCAACTCAAAACGTGGCTGGCCGAGGCGGGAACAGTGCAGGTAGCGGTGCAAGATCTAACGGGCCGCACGGCCCGATATTTTGATTTCAAGGCCGAGGCGGGAGAGTTTAGCCAACCACTCAACCTAACCGACCTGCCCGTGGGTGTGTATCTGCTACAACTACAAACCGCTCAAAAACGATTTACTAAAAAATTGGTATTGGTGAGGTAAGAATAAAACTACACCCAAAAGGGGAAGCATAAACGTTCCCCCCTTTTGCACTTTTTTTCGGCTATGGTTCTACGTTAAAAACAGTGGAAAATATTCTTTATTACATTTTTTGTGCGCATTAGCGACTGCTTCAAGAATCTTTTATCGAACAATATGCTTGAATTACGGCAAAAATTTGTATAATTTTGCAAAATTTTTGTGCAACCCATTCTCCCCTACACGTTCCCAAAAGGTATATGAGCAAACTACGGATTTTGTATGTAGCCAGTGAGATTAACCCCTTCCTCCAAACTACCGAAGTCGCCGATTACGTGCGAAAACTTCCCCAAGCCATGCAAGAAAGAGGCATGGAAATCAGAATTTTAGTTCCTCGTTTTGGGCTAATCAATGAGCGAAAAAACCGCCTCCACGAGGTAGTTCGGCTTTCTGGTATCAATATTACGGTAGGCGACGAAGAAAAACCGCTGGTTATCAAGGTGGCCTCTATTCCGAGTGCCAAATTGCAAGTTTATTTTATTGACAATGAAGACTATTTTCAGCGTAAATCCGTTTTTGTAGATAAAGACGACAACTTTTTTGACGACAACGACGAGCGCGCCATTTTCTTTTGCAAAGGCGTACTCGAAACCGTCAAGAAATTGGGTTGGGCCCCAGACATTGTGCATTGCAACGACTGGATGACGGGGTTGATTCCGATGTATTTGAAAACAACCTACAAAAACGACCCCATGTTTAAAGACACCAAATGCGTGTTTACGGCCTACAACAATTCGTTTAGTTTTAAATTTGACGACGATATTCTTGAAAAAGCCAAAGCCATGGACGTAAGCGACGAAGCCCTCGCCCACTTGCGGTCGGCAGATTTTGAAGGATTTATAAAAATAGCTTGCGCCTACGCCGACGTAGTAGTGAAAGCAGACGACGATTTTAGTGAAAGTTTAAACCAAATTTTGGATGAGTTACCCGAGCGGAAATTTGCATTGGTCGAAGAAGACGAAAATTTTACAGAAGCATATTACAACCTTTACAACGAGCTGGTTGGCTAAATTTGTTGTTGGCGCACTGGTTTTGGGCGTAGCCCTGGCCGCTTGCGAAGCCCCCAAAGAGATTGGATTGCCGCCTGCGGCTTCCGTAGGCGTTATTTATACCGATACCCTCACAGTCAAAGTTTCAACGATGCTCCTCGACTCGGTGCGAACGTCGGGGGCGCGGCGCTTGCTGCTGGGCAACTACCAAGACCCCACGTTGGGGCGGGTATCGGCACGTTCGTTTTTTACACTTTACGGCTCTTGGATATTTCCAGAAGGCAAAACGTACGAATACGATTCGGTCTTGCTCTCCGTAAACTATCCGTACGAGTATGGCGACACGCTGCGGCCTTTCCAAATTGCGGTGCACCGCTTGGCCGATACCGTGCAAAAAAGTAAAACCTACTACAACAACAGTTCACTGCCTTTTAATCCTACGCCCATTATTACCAAGCAGTTTAACTTGACTCCCTCTACCAACCGCCAACTCAATATGCGCTTGCCAGATAGTTTTGGGAGAGAACTTTTTGAGGCTGCCAAAAACAAGGAATTGAACAAACCTGCCGACTTGACCAAAAAGCTGAACGGTTTGGTGCTGGTGCCAGGTGCCAACAATGCCGCCGTGTTGGGGCTTGCCCCTCAGGCTATATCGGTAGTGGTGTTTTTTCGTGAAACGGGTCAAACTACGACACTCGTGCGCGACTTTTTACTGATATCCAACCTTAATTCTCGCTGGTTTAATCAAGTAACGGCCAATCGGACGGGGACAGTACTGAATCAATTACAGCCTTTGCGGCCCGTTTCTACTGCCCAAACGGGCGGCAGTGCGCATTTACAAGATGCGTTGGGCGTGGTAATGAAAATAGAGTTTCCGTATTTGTCCAAAATCTTGAACGGTACCGATAGAGTGGCCATCAATCGAGCTGAGTTTACCATTACCCCAACGCAACCAACCTCCACACGGGCAAATACATATACGCCGTTTCCGTCGGGGTTGGTAATGGCCGAAACTGACGAAACCAACCGCACGCTGCGCAACAGATTAGGTACAGAGCTGTTGCTACCCCAAGATTTCGCCACTTATTCGCAGAGTATTATTCCGCAGGCTGTTCCTTACAATACCCAATTTAAAAATTACAATTTTGTTTTAACCACTTATTTGCAAGCACTCACAACGGGCTTTAAGAAAAATAAGTCATTTTTGTTGATGCCCATCAATGACGACGATTTGGCCGCTACCTTTGGGGCTAGAGTAGTACCATTGCGTTTTGACTCTTACATGAGCAATGGCATAAGTCAGATGAGCCTCGCGCCGTCGGGCGGGAATGCTAAGTTACAACTGTTTTATACCGTTGTGAAGTAATGCGGAAGTAAGTACTTAAGTAGTTGAGTAAAATTAGGCGGTTCGCCGCTGCGATGATATTATTTTTGATTTGTAACAAAGGGTAATTTGGTAATAACAAATTGATAAACATCGGACCCCATGGGCGGTCCCGCGCCGACAATTACAACAAATTACTGTAATTAAGTAGTTGGGCAGAAATAGTTTATATTATTTTTGATTTGTAATAAAGGGTAATTTGGTAGTAATAAATTGATAAACAGACAATTACAAAAAATTACTAAAAAATTACTATAATTACAAACAATTACAAGTAAGTACTTACAAACAATTACGAGTAAGTACTTAAATGTTCAATATTATGATAATGGCCAGGTTGATTGTTTTTAGCAATCAGCCTGTTTATTTTTTCACCTTCTTAATTTATTTAAAAATATGTGCGGAATTGTTGCTTACGTAGGCCACCAAGAGGCGTACCCGCTGATTATCAAAGGATTGAAAAGACTCGAATACCGGGGCTACGACAGCTCTGGCGTGGCACTTCTGAACGGCGAGGGCTTGAAAGTTTACAAGAAAAAAGGCAAAGTAGCCGACCTCGAAAACGAGCTGAAAGCCCAAGAACTGCACGCCACCATTGGCATTGGGCACACGCGCTGGGCTACCCACGGCGAACCCAACGACCGCAACGCGCACCCGCACTATTCACAAAATAAAAAACTGGCCATTATTCACAACGGCATCATCGAAAATTACGCCGTTATCAAGCAAGCATTGGCCAAAAAAGGCCACCAGTTTAATTCTGATACCGACACCGAAGTGCTGGTACATTTTATCGAAGACCTGCAAGAATCGGTGGGTTGTGGCCTTGAAGAAGCTGTTCGGTTGGCTTTGCAAGAAGTAGTGGGCGCGTATGCCATTGTGGTAATGGACGCAAACGACCCCACGCAGCTCATTGCCGCCCGCAAAAGTAGCCCCCTCGTCATTGGCATCGGCGAAAACGAATATTTCTTTGCCTCAGACGCTACGCCCATCATCGAATATACCAAAGAGGTGGTTTATTTGGACGATAACCAGGTTGCGGTGGTAAAAAACGGGGCTTTGAAGATTGTTAATTTGGCCAACGAAAACCAAATACCGTACGTTCAGACGCTCGAAATGGAGCTCGAAACGATTGAAAAAGGTGGTTATGAGCATTTTATGCTCAAAGAAATTTTTGAACAACCCCGCTCCATTGCCGACAGTATGCGCGGACGCATACAAGCCGACGAGGGTGAGTTGCAACTGGGCGGTTTGCGGCCTTACATGGACAAACTCGCCGATGCCAAACGAATTTTAATAGTAGGTTGCGGCACTTCTTGGCACGCTGGGCTGGTAGCCGAATATATTTTTGAAGAATTGGCCCGAATTCCAGTAGAAGTAGAATATGCTTCGGAGTTTAGGTACCGCAACCCCATTATCAAAGAAAAAGATTTTGTAATAGCCATTTCGCAATCGGGTGAAACCGCCGACACGCTGGCGGCCATTCAACTGGCCAAATCGAAAGGAGCTACCATTTTTGGGGTTTGCAATGTGGTGGGTTCGTCTATTGCCCGCGAAACGCACGCGGGCTCGTACACCCACGCTGGCCCAGAAATTGGCGTAGCCAGTACCAAGGCTTTTACGGCCCAAGTTACGGTGCTGACGCTCATGGCGGTAAGTTTGGCCAAGCGGCGCGGTACTATTTCGGAAGAACTTTACCGCCAATTATTGATTGAAATAGCGCACATTCCGCGCAAAATAGAGCAAGTATTGAAAGCCGCCGACCGCGTGAAAGAAATTGCCGCCATTTTTACGTATGCCCGCAATTTTATTTATTTGGGACGGGGTATCAATTTTCCAGTGGCTTTGGAAGGTGCGCTCAAATTGAAAGAAATATCGTACATCCACGCCGAGGGCTACCCCGCCGCCGAGATGAAACACGGCCCCATTGCGCTCATTGACGAAGATATGCCCGTGGTTTTTATTGCCACCAAAGACAGTTCCTACGAAAAAATTGTTTCCAATATTCAGGAAGTAAAAGCCCGCAAAGGCCGCGTTATTGCCATCGTTACCGAGGGCGACTCGTTTATTCCAAGTTTGGTAGATTTTGTGATAGAAATACCCAAAACGCACGAAATCTTAACCCCGCTTTTGGCCACTATTCCATTGCAACTGCTGTCGTATTACATTGCCGTAATGCGCGGTCGCAACGTGGACCAGCCCCGCAACTTGGCCAAATCGGTAACGGTAGAGTAGGAGGTCAGATCATTACAATTGGTAGGTGAACCATTCATAAGAACCCACTATGGGTCTATAACAACCTGAAAATCAGCGTGCATTTGTTGAAAACGGGCTGCGATGGTTTGCAGAAAAACTTCGTTGGCAAAGGCCGCCCGAATGTCTTCTTCGGTACCCACAAAGTCGAGTTCGCTTATTTTGTAGGTTTGCTCATAAAGCCCCGCTTCTATTTTTACAATGTATTTGCCGTTCCAAGTATAAAGGCTGATTTTAAAAAAATCGTTGGGAATGTCGCTGATGTATCGCATTTGATAATGAATAAGTAGTCATTGGTCAATAAGTCATTGGTCAATAGTGTATTAAATTACTGACGGGACTCGCAGCGGCAGACCGTGCCCGCGCGAAACCAGATGTTTGCCAAAATACAAAATGGCGATTATTTATAGCCAAATACCTAATTTAAAATTAGTGGTGTGCTACAGGATTTTGTTCAAAAAAACCGCAGGATTTTCAAATCCTGCGGTTTGGGTTTATTTACAAGTCTGAACCTATTTAATCAATCATTTTGTTTTTGTAACTAATTGGCACAAAATTACTTATCAACTATTGATTGCCGACCGTGGACTATTGACTCCTTCAAATCTAAAAAACAGACTATTCGGTGCCCTCTTCGCCAGGGCCAGCGGGGTCGAGCAGCGCGTTATCGTCTTCGCCCACTTTGGCTCTGATTTTGGCTTCGAGTTCGTCGCTCAGTTCGGGGTTGTCTTTCAAGAGTTCTTTCACCGCATCGCGGCCTTGCCCAAGGCGATTTGCGCCGTAGCTGAACCAAGAACCCGATTTTTTTACAATCTCAAGTTCTACCGCCAAGTCAATGATTTCGCCTACTTTCGAGATACCTTCGCCGTACATGATGTCAAATTCAATGACTTTGAAAGGTGGTGCCAACTTATTTTTCACCACTTTTACTTTGGTGCGGTTACCCGTAATATTGTCAGCACTTTCTTTGATTTGTCCAATGCGGCGAATGTCCAAACGCACTGACGAATAGTATTTGAGGGCATTGCCACCCGTCGTTGTTTCGGGACTGCCAAACATCACCCCAATTTTGTCGCGGAGCTGATTGATAAAAATGCAGCAGCAATTGGTGCGGTTGATTACGCCCGTGAGCTTGCGCAACGCCTGCGACATCAAACGGGCCTGTAAACCCATTTTGCTTTCGCCCATTTCGCCTTCCAATTCGGCTTTTGGCACCAAGGCCGCCACCGAGTCAATCACGATGATGTCAATAGCTCCTGAGCTAATGAGGTGTTCGGCAATTTCGAGGGCTTGCTCGCCATTGTCGGGCTGAGAAATAAGCAAATTTTGAATGTCTATCCCCAGTTTTTGGGCGTAGCTGCGGTCGAAGGCGTGCTCGGCATCAATGAAGGCGGCCAGGCCACCCGCTTTTTGGGCTTCGGCAATGCAGTGCATGGCCAAAGTAGTTTTGCCCGACGACTCAGGGCCGTAAATCTCTACCACTCTTCCGCGCGGCACACCGCCAATGCCGAGGGCCAGGTCGAGCCCTACCGAACCCGTCGAGATTACTTCTACGTCCACCACTTTGCTGTCGCTAAGGCGCATAACAGTACCCTTCCCGTAAGCTTTATCGAGCTTTTCGAGGGTGGTTTGGAGGGCTTTTAATTTGTTGTCTTTTTCTTTTTCGGTTGCAGCTGCCATTGAATCAAAACGTTTAAAATTAGAAGAATTTAATGAATCAAAGCAGTGCTTAGACAATTGCTAAACACCGCTATTTTTATACGTAAATATAACGCTTTTTATTCAAACTTCCAACTCAATTTTTGGCATTGGCGGCTTCGTCCACCCACAAATATCCGTTGGGGTGCTGGTGCAAAACAGAGGCGGGTAGTGCGGTATTGATTGGCTCGTTTAGCACCCGCCCTATGATGCCTTTTTTGCGCGGGCCGTTGGCAATGACAATGGCTGTTTTGGCTTCCAAAAAATGCCGTAATCCCAGCGTAACTCCCTGCGTAAGTGGTGTCGCATCTTGAAAATATTTTTGGCCTCCTGCAATAGTAACATCTTGTAAATCAGAGATATGAGCGTAGTTCTCAAAAGAAGAACCTGGTTCGTTGAGGCCAATGTGGCCATTTGTGCCAATGCCCACAAAAATCAAATCTAAGCCGCCTCTACGGGCAACAAACTCGTTTACACGCGCACATTCCTCCGCCAAATTGGTGGCCATGCCATCAAAAAAACACACCCGTTCGGCAGGAATTTTCAAGGGTTCTATCAATGGTTTTTCGACGTAGCTGCGGCACGAACCGGGGTTTTGGGGGTCAATACCCACCCACTCGTCTAAAGCCACAAAAGTAGCCTCGGCAAAGTCGTTGGGCAGGGCATTGGCCACTACTTTTTGGAACGTACCGAGCGGGGTGTCGCCCGAAGCTACGCAGATAACGGCGGTGGGCTTTTGACGCACCAACTCCAACATAAATTGGGCGGCGTGTTCAGAGAGCGCGTCATAATCGGTAAAAACTTGGTATTGCATTATAATCAGAATTTTAGTTTTGCGGGTAAATATTTGGCCACCAAATCTTCGTAATAAGGGCGCAGTTTTTGCCAGTTGGGCGGCGTAGGTACTTTTGAATACAGGTCGTAAGGGTTGAACAATTTGACCCACTTAAAATGCGCGTGGTCGTGGTCGTCCATGAGGTGATTGTAGGCGTGCTCGCGGTGTTGGGCATAAAACGAGTGGTAGCGAATGATGTAAAGGGCAGGTTCGGGCAAATGATTTTTGGTCATTTGGTACAAATATTCGTCGTGTCCCCACGACATATCTACGTTGCGAAGGCCGCAATTTGGCTCATAAACGCCGTATTTGGTATTGTAGCGTTGGTCGGTAAAATCGGGGTTATTTTGAAAATATTCGGGATAAACCACTTTGTCAGAATAGGCACACCCCACGGGGAAGGTGTCGCCCACGACGGCCCATTGCGGCTCGCCAAACAAGCAAAGTACCTTGCCCAAATCGTGCAGCAAGCCCGTTAAAACAAACCAATCGGGGTGGCCGTCGGCCCGAATAGCCTCCGACGTTTGGAGCAAATGCTGCATTTGGTCGAGGTCGGTGTCGGGGTCGGAGTCGTCAATGAGGGTATTCAAAAATGCGAAAGCCTCCCAAACGGGCATTTCTTTTTTGTCAAATTTCAAAAACTCGGTGCGTTTCTCCTGCACAAAGTTGTAGGTTTGGTAGGTGTGGTTGAGCCGATAAAACGCCCGCACGGTGTCGCGTTGGGGGTCTTCGTAGTTTCGGTAGGCTTCTTTTTCTTTGGCCGTTGCTATGGCATCGGGGTCGGGATAGCGGGCCAGCAAATCGTCTTCCCAGACTTCGATAGAGGCCAACGGCGCAATTTCGGCCTGCGTAAAGGTGCTTTTCATGACAACAAGTAGTTGATTATTAACGCCCAAAGATAATACATTGGCGCAATATTAATCTCTAAGTTTAGACTCAATTTTTCGGAACTACATTAAACATTATGTTGTTTAATGTAGAAAATGGCTTCGTTGGCATTTGCCAAAAGCCCATTTAAGAAATCCGCCAAAAAATCGGCCTCGCCGATTGTCAATGGCCAAATTGTAACTTCCCCTGCTGTATTTCCTTATCAAGTGTTGATAACTGGACCAGACGGGGGCGGTACAATCGTTTCAAAAAGATGGGTCTTAACGGCAGCTCATGTTGCTATCCTGAATTCTAACATGCAGCTGTACGCAGGGGTTATCGACCGAAATAACTTGGCGGCAGGCCAAAACAGGACTCTCAAGCAATACCGCAATCACCCTAATTTTGCCAACGGTGCTGGCCCGGGTGGTACTGCGGGAAGCCCTGCAAACGACGTTGCGTTGATTGAAGTAACCACGCCTTTTGTGTATGGTACTAACGTAACAGACGTAAAATTGGCAAGCGATAACAATCAAAGTTTGTGGAACGTAGGACAAACGCCAACCGTTACTGGTTTTGGGAGAACGGCAGCAGGTAGTAGTTTATCCAATGAACTAAGACAAGTAAATGTACAGGTAACGAGTATCAATAATG
>REAB01000095.1 GCA_004293645.1 Cytophagia bacterium
TCGGTCAAGGTTTTAGTGGCTGATGATGTGCCTGTACAACCGCCCGTCGTTACTGAAAATCCTGAGAATGTTCCATCGGGCAAATTACCCAAGATAAATACTCCACTTGCTACCATAATATTCTGAGGACTGCCCGAACCTGTGTAATTCAAAGTGTAACTGCCATTTGGTAAATTAGTCGTAAAAGCAATACTTCCATCGGTACTCAAACAAGTGCTTGGGTTGGTTGCTGTTCCTGCCGTCAGCGTTGGGGCGGCGGGGTCGGTCAAGGTTTTAGTGGCTGATGATGTGCCTGTACAACCGCCCGTTTGGGGCGGCGGGGTCGGTCAAGGTTTTAGTGGCTGATGATGTGCCTGTACAACCGCCCGTAGTTACCGAAAATCCTGAGAATGTTCCATCGGGCAAATTACCCAAGATAAATACTCCACTTGCTACGTTTATGCTTTTTGGACTGCCCGAACCTGTGTAATTCAAGGTGTAATTACCATTGGGTAAATTAGTCGTAAAGGCAATACTTCCATCTGAACTTGCACAAGTGCTTGGGTTCGTTGCCATTCCTGCCGTTAAAGTGGGTGGAGTTGGATTACTCACCGTTTTGCTCGTCGCATCCGAAGCTGTACAACCCAAATTTGTAATTGAAAAATTACTATACGCTCCATCATCCAAACCTGTCAAAGAGAAGGCATTACTCGTAATTGTTACAGTTTTGGGTGCGGCAGTCGCTACTGAACCTACAGCTGTATAAGTGATTGAATATGAACCATTTGGTAAGTTAGTGCTGGCAAAAGCAATGCTACCATCTGCCGCACTACATGAGGTTGGAGCAGTTACCGAACCTGCCGCTATCGTAGGTGTAGCTGGGTCGCTCAAAGTTTTCAATGTCGCATCCGAACCTGTGCATCCAGTATTTGTAATTGAAAAAGCACTATAATTTCCAGCACTCAATCCTATTAAAGTAAAGGCATTATTGGTAACGGTTACACTTCTGGGACTACTTGTGCCTGTGGTCGTAAAACTCAATGAATACGTGCCATTGGGCAAATTGGTTGTCGTAAAATCAATCGTGCCATCAGTTCCCGAACAAGTCGTTGGATTAGTGGGCGTTCCAGCACTGATGGTTGGGGAGGCTGGATTCGACAAGATTTTTGAAGTGGCTACCGAACCTGTACAACCTAAACGAGTAACCGAAAAATTACTATAAGTACCTGCTGATAAACCATTAAGCACAAAGGCATTACTCGCCACCGCAATACTTTTGGGGCCGGCAGGCGAACCTGTTGCTGTTCCCGTAGTGGTAAAACTTAAAAAATACGTTCCATCGGGTAAATTAGCCGATGTGAAAGCAATCGTGCCATTTGTTCCTGAACAAGTCGTTGGGTTGGTTGCTGTTCCTACCGTTAAGACTGGTAAAGCCAAATCTGTTAAAGTAACTGGCGTAGCCAATGAACCTGTACAACCACTTCCATTTGTAATGGAAAAATTGCTAAAAGTACCATCTGCCAAACCTAAAAGCGTAAAGGCACCAGAGGTTATAGTAACATTCTTTGGACTTCCCACTCCCGAATAAATTAGCGAATAAGAGCCATCAGTAATATTGGTAACAGTAAAGACAATCGAACCATCAGATAAATTACAAGCCGTTGGATTGCTGGTTGTTCCCAAAGTCAAAACTGGAGCGGCAGGGTCATTGAGCGACCTTGAAACAGGGCTTGTTCCTGTACAACCAGTATTGGTTACTGAGAAATTGCTATAACCACCCGAACCCAAAGTTCCCAAAGTGAATGCTCCACCACTCACTGTAATACTTTTTGGCGAGCCAGTTCCTGTGTAGCTTAATGAATACATACCATCAGGTAAATTAGTCGTGAACGGAATCGAACCATCTGTTCCGCCACAAGAAGTAGGATTGACCGCTACCCCAGGTGTAAGCGTTGGCGTGGTTGGATTGGCGATACTTTTGGAAGTAGCATCCGAAGCCGTACAACCTGTACTCGTAAGCGAGAAACCACTATAACTACCTATTGATAAGCCAGTTAAAGAAAAAGTGTTGCTCGTAACCGTTACGTTTCTTGGGCTGGTGGTTGCTCCCGCTCCTGTGGCAGTAAAACTTAATGAATATGTGCCGTTGGGTAAATTGGTTGATGTAAACGGAATACTACCCGCTGCTCCACAAGTTGCTAGATTCACTACCATTCCTGCCGCAATGGTGGGTGCGGCAGGGTCAGCCAAAGTTCTTGATGTAGCAACCGTACCCGTACAACCAGAATTAGTTACTGAAAAAGCACTGTAAGTTCCTGCTTTTAAACCAGTTAAAGTAAAGGCATTGCTCGTAACTGTTACGTTTTGTGGACTTGTCGTTGCACCCGCTCCCGTTGCCGTAAAGCTCAATGAATACATGCCGTTGGGTAAATTGGTACTCGTAAAGGCAATGCTACCGTTTGTTCCAGCACAAGTAGTTGGGTTGGTGCCTGTGCCTACTGTTAAAGTGGGAGCGGCGGGCTCTGTCAAAGCTCTTGATGTAGCAACCGTACCAGTGCAACCATTATTCATTACTGAAAAAGCACTGTAAGTTCCTGCTTTTAAATTAGATAAGGAAAAAGCATTGCTCGTAACCGTTACGTTTTGTGGACTTGTCGTTGCTCCTGCACCCGTTGCCGTAAAACTTAATGAATACATGCCGTTGGGTAAATTGGTACTCGTAAAGGCAATGCTTCCGTTTGTGCCTGCACAAGTGGTTGGATTAGTGCCTGTGCCTACTGTTAAAGTGGGAGCGGCGGGCTCTGTCAAAGTTCTTGATGTAGCAACCGTACCCGTGCAACCATTATTCGTTACTGAAAAAGCACTGTAAGTTCCTGCTTTTAAGCTAATTAAAGAAAAAGCATTGCTCGTAACCATTACGTTTTGTGGACTCGTCGTTGCCCCCACTCCCGTTGCCGTAAAACTCAATGAATACGTGCCGTTGGGTAAATTGGTACTTGTAAATGCAATATTTCCATTTGTACCAGCACAAGTCGTTGGGTTGGTTGCTGTGCCTACTGTTAAAGTGGGTGCGGCAGGGTCAGCCAAAGTTCTTGAAGTTGAAACCGTACCCGTGCAACCATTATTCGTTACTGAAAAATTGCTATAAGCTCCTGCTTTTAAGCTAATTAAAGAAAAAGCATTGCCCGTAACCATTACATTTTGTGGACTCGTCGTTGCCCCCACTCCCGTTGCCATAAAACTCAATTGATAAGTGCCGTTGGGTAAATTGGTACTTGTAAATGCAATATTTCCATTTGTGCCTGCACAAGTAGTTGGGTTGGTTGCTGTGCCTACTGTTAAAGTGGGTGCGGCGGGATTAGACACGATTTTGGCAGGACTTAATACGCCAGTCGTGGCTGTTTGACCAGAAACTGTGAGCGAAAAATTATTATAACTTCCCGCTGTTAAGCTACTCAACGTAAAGGCATTGTTACTAACCGTTACATTTTGTGGGCTACTCGTGCCAGTGGTAGTAAAAGTTAGGCTATATGTGCCATTGGGGACATTGGTTGTGGTAAAGGCAATATTCCCCGTAGCACCACCACAGGTAGCAGCATTGGTAACTGCCCCTGCGGTAATAGTTGGTGGTACTACATTATTATAAGTAAAAGGCACCACATAATTACAAGCGCCGCCGCTCGGTGTTATTTTAGCATAAAGTGTTTGTGAACCCGTTGGCAATGACCCCGAAGGCACAAATGTATTAGGTGCCGTAAATGTACCTGCCGAAGTAGTGGCAGTGGCATTGGTAAAAATACCATTGACTGTGCCTGTAAATGTACCTGTATAAGTGAAAATGCTTGTGTTGGTAGCGTTGTTATTGATTGTAACAGAGCCATTATTATTTGTAATGGGCGAGCCTACCGAGCCACTAATGAATACACTACCGTTTTGATTAGTAATTGTGCCAGCAGCCGCTGTGCCAGCAGCCGCTGTGCCAGCTGCTATTTGAATCAAACCAGCATTCGTTACAGTTGTAGTAGGTGTTGCGTGTAGGATAAAATCACCACTCACAAGAATAATTTTCCCACAAGCATTATTGATTATTGCTGTTGTACCCGTAGTTCCCCCAGTATTATTAAGCTCATGTCCCATTTCAATCGCAGTTGGGAAAGTGGTGTTGATACGAAGCGTTCCACTATTAGTGAATGTAGTAGTCGGACTGGGAAGCATCCACCCTGTAATAGCCCCTCCACCGCTTGTTTCTAAGGCAACAGTACCATTATTAACCAATGAGGACGCATCTGCCATTAAAAGTACCGCATAAGCACCAGTATCACCAATTAATCTTAAAGTAGCTCCGCTATTGACGGTTAGTGTTCGACCACTACCTCTCAATTGAATACTTTTGACAGTTATAGTTCCAGAAGAGATGGTGATAGAATTTGTACCCCCATTTAGATAAACGTCATCAGAGCTTGTTGGCACACCACTTGGGCTCCAGTTGGATGCAGTATTCCAATCAGAATTGGTTGTACCCGTCCAAAATTTGTTTTGTGCAAAGGCACTTTGGCTTACTAACAAAGCCAAGAGGAGGTAAGTGAGTTTTTTCATTTTTTGAGTGTTTGGTTTTTGAGTATTTTGCTTTGGTATTAGAAAGAGCAATCGAAAAAAATGAAGGTTTTTGTAAATGCCATTACACTCCCCCAAGTTGCCAAACCTTCTACCAAAAGGATACCACAAAATTGAAGAAAAACAGAAGGCAAGTGTTATCACAAAAACGACAATCTTTAACTCATTTTGGACAATAAAAAAAGAGGGCGATTGCCCTCTCAAAACACTTTTCAAATTCTCTTCCTCATTTTGAACTTTCTCTTCCTCATTTTGAACTTTTTGTTGTTTTTTGTGGTGCTGGTGCTGTTTTTTACATACCAGCCATATACATCGGTTTAAAATTTATTTTGTCGTTTGTTCCAAATTTCATTTTACCAAAAACGGTGGCAGATGTTATATTTTTGTAGTTGTCCAACAAATAATGAAGACTTTTCAACGATCCTTTTGTACCTGCTTTTACTTCAACGGGCATGATTTCATTGTTTTCCAAAATCACAAAGTCTATCTCAGCATTGGCGGCGGGTTCTGTTCTTGCCCAATATTTCAAGTCGTTGTTTTGGGCCATGAGTTGTTGGGCCACAAATTGTTCGGCCAATTTGCCTTCGTAAGTTGCCAATAGATTTTTATTAATATATGCTTCTCTAAAATTGAACTTTGAAGTACTTAGCAATAGACCAATGTCTAAAAAGAAAGTCTTAAACTGTTTGCCAGAGGCCACTAAGGGCAAGGCTGTTATGCCCACATTTTCGATTTTATGCAACAACCTCGCCATACAAAGCACCTGATGCCCTTGCTTGATGGTTGGGCCGGTAAATCGGTCGGTCAGTTTTGAATAAATAGTTTGATTACCAATATTTTTGCTTGTGTTTTCGAGAATATCCAAAAGGCAATCGCTGTTTACTTGTGGTTGGTATTTTCTAAAATCTTGCCTAAATGAATACATCAAATCATGTTGAACCTCCGAAACAGCGTTAAAATCTTCATTTTCGCAATACAATTTTATACATTCGGGCATCCCTCCCACCACAAAATAGTTCTGCAACTCATCATAAATAAGTGTTTCTATCGCATCTGATATAGAATGAGGTTCATTTTTTATCAGTTCCAATAGATTTTTTCTATTTCTTGCCATCAAAAACTCAGCAAAAGTCATGGGGTGTAGGGTTTCAAATTCTACCCTACCCACAGGAAAAGGGATATGACGAAAAGTAAAATCAAGCAACGAACCAGCGGCAATGAGGTGCAAATCTGGCATTTCTTCATAAAAATACCGCAAAGCCATCAATGCCTCTGGGCACATCTGAATCTCGTCAAAAAATAGCAAATCGATTTTGGCCGAAATATTTTTACCTTTCAACAAAGCTATTTCTCGCAAAATTCGCCTTGGGTCGAGATTCGTTTTAAAAATCTGATGGTATTCAAGATTTTTTTCAAAATTTATTTCAATCACTTGCTCAAAATGAAGCCTGCCAAACTCTCGTATCAGCCACGATTTGCCTACCTGCCTTGCCCCATTCAAAATCAGGGGTTTACGGTTACTCTTGTGTTTCCATTCCACAAGTTTATTTAGTTTTTCTCGAACCATGAGCCGCTTGTTTTTACACAAAAATATAAAAAATGATTTATATTTTTAAAATAAAGACTATTAAATTTAATTAATACTTTAAAATATATATCATAATTACATAAAAAACCCTCAAAGCAAAGGCGTTGAGGGTTGTAAAATCAAAAAGTTGTTTATTCCCACTCACTCGCCGTTTTTCCGTACTTGTCTTGAAACACCTTTGAAAAATAAGGCATACTATCAAAACCCACTTGATAGGCTATTTCTGAGACTGTTCCTTCGCCTTTTTTCAGCATAGCCGCCGCTATTTCTAAACGATAATTTCTCACAAATTCCGTTATGGTTTGACCAGTGATTGCCTTCAACTTTCTTCGTAATTGTACCGACGAAAGACTCATTTCGCCTGCAAATTTCTCTACATCAAAAGTACTCTCGGCAAGATGCCTATTAATAACCTTTTGGGCTTTTTGGATAAACAATTCGTCTATTGTTTGTATTTTCTCCTCTGTTTTTTCAACCACAACTACTGCTTGGCGTGCAAATTTATCTCGCAGCACTTGTCTTTGATTGATTAGATTACTTACCCGAATCTGCAATTCTTGTTTATTGAAAGGTTTTGAAAGATAATCGTCTGCCCCATGTTCGAGGCCTATCAATCTATCAGCAAGACTTGCCTTTGCCGTGAGCATCACCACAGGAATATGGTTGGTTCGTTCATCGTTTTTCAACTTTTCACACAAACCTAAACCATCTAAGCGCGGCATCATCAAATCAGAAATCACAATATCTGGAACAAATTTGATTGCTTTTTCTAAGCCGTCTTCGCCATCAACAGCCAAAATGAGCTGATATTGGTTTACAAATATACTGGCTACAAAATCCCGAAGGTCCGCATTGTCTTCCACAATGAGCATGATGCTTTGCTCATCATTTTCAACTTCAATATCTTTTGGCTGAATGAAGGTTTCAGGCAAAATTGATTCCCTATTGGCTTGAGTGGCTGGTTTTGAAAGTTTTTCAATAGATTTAAACGGCAAATACACTGTAAAAGTCGTTCCTTTTCCTAATTCGCTACTAACCTCCACTTTCCCGTTAAGCAAATCGACCAATTCTTTTACCAAAGCCAAACCTATACCCGTGCCTTCTTGTAGGCGTTGGGTGAAGTCGTCCACTTGATAAAAACGGTCAAAAATATGGGCTAATCTTTCTACATCAATTCCGATTCCCGAATCTTGCACCCTTAACACCATTTGCACAGCTTTGTAGTCTATACGTACACTTACACGTCCGTTTTCGGGCGTAAATTTGAAGGCATTAGAGAGCAAATTAGTTACGATTTTTTCTAATTTATCAATGTCAAATAAGGCAAATTCTGAATTTTCGCTTTGAGAATGATTGAAAATGATGTTTTTGCTCTGTGCCAAAGATTCAAAGGAAGCAAATAATTGATTCAAAAACTGATTCAAATCTACCTCTTCCAATTTGAGCTTCATCTCGCCTGCATCTAATTTTGAAATATCAAGTAGTTGATCAATAAGACTTTGGAGTCTTAGAAGATTTCGTTGCATGACGGCAATAATGCCTTCTTGTGGATATTTTTTTTGCAATTCATCAATTGGGCCAACTAATAAAGTCAAAGGTGTTCGGAATTCGTGAGAAATATTGGTAAAAAACTTGGTTTTAATACTATCAAGTTCTTTGAGGCGAGCATTTTGTTCGAGGTTGAAGTTTAGTTTTTGTTCCGAAATATTTTTTATCATTTCGGAATTTTTAAAAATTCGTCCTAAGAAAAATACAAAAAAGAAAAATTCAGCCCAAAACAAGTAGTATGATAATAAAAATAGGGGCTGAAACTCTATCCAACCCAATAATCTAATGTATAATAAAAAGGGACTTAATAAACCCCAAATAAGAAGAATAGCATAGTATTTTGAGAAGGCGGTTTTTTTAATGACGAAATAAAGGTTAATACCAACATAACACGCTGACGAAAATACAATGGTAAATGCCCCTGCTTTTAGCCAATACCATTGGTAATCAAAAAAGATAATAGCGTTGATAAATACATTAAATGCCGTAATGGCAAAGACAAAATAGCTGTAACTTTTATGAAACTTACCAACGGCAAACGTAACCAAGATGAACAGCCCTGCACCCAATGTAGCAGAGTTGTAAAATAGAAAGTCGATTTTTTTGGCCAAATCTGGATTATTTGTAAAAAGTGGCCCCGCAATATTTATAAATCCCCAATAGGTAAAGGTTCTTATGACAGCATACAAAGAGTATAACCTAAACGCTCGGTCTTTGACAACAAAAAAACTCAAAACCAAAACCAATAAGAGTCTAAAAAATATGAATCCATTTAAAAATCCTTGTCCAGCGTAATCATCTAAGCGTGTTTTTTGGTAGGAATCTTTTGAATGGAGCATCAGCTTGCTATAGTGCCCACGTTTACTTGTGAGTTTGATATAGATACTCTTGGTTTGTTGTGAACTCAATTCAAATAAAAACTTAGGGTCTTGGCCAATGAATGTTTTATCTCTTTCAGAAGTAATTATTTTTTGTTGCTTGTGCAGAAAACTCTTACCAGTACTGTCCGAAATATAAAAATCAAGCTGCTCAATCAAGGGATTTGTCCAAACCAAAATCCAATCTTTAATTTTTGAGTCATTGTTGGTGAGCGAAACCTTGACCCAAAAAACATCATCTGAATAGGGAAAAAGAAAATAGTCTTTACTGGACTTTTGAAAGTCTATTCGTGAAACTTGAAACAAGGATAATTTTGCGGTGGAGTCTTTAAATAAACTGACTTCTGAGGTTAAATTATAGGGCAGTTGAGTATTTTTAGAAATGACGAAGTCTTGTCCAAAACAAGTATTGGATATAAAAAAAGCAAAAAAGGGAAATAATATAATTACAGCGATTGCTTTCATTATTTTGGCTTCAATGCAAGGTTTAGACAAGCAAAGGTAAAACAAATACACGCTCTACGAATGAAACACAAGGAATCATGGTAGAGAGTAGTGGGCGCACCCGCTACGCCGCCTAAAACCCGTGTGGGCATCGGCGTAATTTTCGAGGCCAGCCAGGGCGGGGTTTATTAAGAATTGTCTTGAAAATATAGCGCAAAAATCGCGCCTAATTTTTTATCAAGTCGGTGGCAATCTTAGCCGACAAAATAGCCAGCGGTATGCCGCCGCCTGGGTGAACGCTCCCGCCCACAAAATATAAATTATTGAATTGACTCGAAAAATTGGCGTGCCTTAAAAACGCCGCAAACCGATTATTGGAGCTGTTGCCGTAGAGCGCCCCCTGCGAGCTGGATGTTTTGGACTCAATGCTACGCGGGTCTAAAATAGCCTCACATTCAATGAGTTGGCTCATATCTTGACCTATACTTTTGCTTATTTTTTGAATCATATTTTGCCGTGCTTGGGCAATGAGCGCGTCCCAATCTTGGCCGTCGTTGTTGGGGGCGTTTACCATCACAAACCAGTTTTCGCCGTCCGTGGGCGCGTCGTCGGGTTTGTGTTTAGAAGTAATATTAACGTAAACGGTAGGGTCGTGATAAAGCGTTTTTTGTTTAAAAATATGTTCAAACTCAGCTTTGTAATTATCAGAAAATAAAATGTTGTGCAAGCCCAACGCTGGAAAACGCTGCTTAATGCCCCAATAAAAAATCAGCGCGGAACTTGACTTGGGCTGACGCAAAATGCGCTCGGGCTGCGCGGCACGGGGCAACAATTTTCGAAAAGTATTGACCACGTCCATGTTAGAAATTACGAGGTCGAATGGTTGAGTTATTGAATGATTGAATTGTTGGTTGTTGTGCTCATTGCCCACACAAGACAACCCAATAATTTTATTTTCAGTCGTTTGAAGGTCAGTAACTTTGGTATTAAAATGAAACTTTACCCCCAGTTCTTGCGCCAGTTTGACGAGGCTGTTGGTGATGTCCACCATGCCATTTTTTGGAAAAAATGCCCCAATGTTGTACTCCAAATGCGGAATAATGTTCATGGTGGCGGGCGTTTGGTAGGGGTCGGAGCCGTTGTAAGTAGCGTATCGGTTGAACAACTGCACCGTGCGGGGCTGCTCAAATCGCTGCTCATTGGCGCGATTCATGGTTTTGAAGGCATCGAGTCGGTGCAAGTTGAGGTAGCCTTTGAGCGCGTCGCGGTTAAAGTACGTACCTATTTTGTGCAGCGAGCGGTGCAAAAAAAGCTTTTCGGTTACGTCATATTTCACGGCACTGTCGGCCAAGTGGCGTTCTACATTTTGGGCTGGTTCGCCCAGTTTCTGCTCAATTTCTCGGGCAAAAGCCGCTTGATTGGCGTGGGCGGTGAGGCGCGTGCCGTCGTCCCAAAAGTAGCGGCAAGTTTCGTCGAGTTTGAGGTATTCAAAGTGCTGTTTGGGGTCGCGGCCTGCCAGCGTAAAAAGTTCTTCGACCAACTGCGGCATGGTAAAAAGCGACGGCCCCGCGTCAAAACGATAGCCATTGAGTTCAAAACTCGACAATTTGCCCCCCGCGTATGAGTTGGCCTCAAACACTTCTACTTGGTAGCCCCGCACGGCCAGCCTAATACTCGCTGCAATACCCGCAATGCCTGCCCCAATGATGGCCGCTTTTTTCATCGTAATTACTTGGTTTTTGCCTCCAACTCCCAGTTATCGGTGCGGAATGGCACAACGGGCAAACCTTCTTTACTGAATAAATTGGGAACGGGCGCGTCTCTAAATGAAAACCGAACGGCCACTGGATTGTTTACTTTTTCGGACAATACTTCTACCAAATCCGCTTTGATGATGGCCTGCGCTTTGTAAAAAACGCGGTCTGCGCCCGCTATTTCAAACTCTGTTGGCTCGCCACCCTTTGCCACAAGGCCACCCTCGGCATAGTTGAAATAAATACTGGCTATGTTGCCGTTTACTTTCAGTTCGCGGTATTGTGGGCTTTTGTAGGGGCTTGTTTTCTGATTGTAGGTTTCGGCCAACGCCCAACCCGCGAGGCGGTTGCCCACTTCTTTTTTATAAGCAGGATGAATATCGCTCAGGTTGTCCACCAAGTCGCTCACTACCACCATGCCCGACTTGGGCAGGTCTTGGGCGCGGGTCTGCATTTCGCGCACGGCAGCAGCTTTAAACTGCGTATTATCACCATAGTTGAAGGGTGCAATTTGAACGTAATAGAACGGCAATTCTTTCTTCCAAAGCCCGCGCCAAGTTTCGACCATCAAATGCGAAAGCTGATAATAAACCGACGGATAATGCCGATTGGACTCGCCCTGGTACCAAATAGCGCCCGCTATGTTGTAATTGAGGGTGGGCGCAATCATGCCATTATAGATGTAGCCCGCTTGGTTTGGCCAGCCCTTCGACGGAATCATACCCTGCGCTGAGGCACGGGTATCGGCAAACAAATTGACCAACTCTTGCGGAATCCAGCTTTCGATGTACGAACCGCCCCAAGCTACATCTATGAGACCGATGGGGACTTGCAGCGACTGGTTGAGCTTTTTGCCAAAAAAATACCCCACCGCGCTAAACCGTTTGAGCGTGAGCGAGTCGCAAACCGTCCAAGTGCCTTTGCAGTCGGTTTGGGGGGCATTGGTTCCGTGTTTGGCCATGTCAAAAAAGCGAATATTGGCGTTGTAAGCCGTGGGCAGTTCGGCGCGGGCATCTTTTACGCCCAAGTCGGCACTCCACTCCATGTTCGACTGCCCTGCGCAGAGCCACACCTCGCCAATTAAGATATTTTGAAGCACTATTTTATTGCTGCCTTCCACAGCAACGCTGTACGGTCCACCCGCCGTAGGCGTTTTAATCGAAAGTTTCCAAACGCCGTTTTCGTTGGTAAAAGTACTCACTGCGTTGTTGTCCCAACTGCCCGTAACGGTTACTCGCTCGCCTGGGTTGGCCCAGCCCCAAATATTCACGTCGGCTTTTTGTTGCAGCACCATATTGTTGCTTACCAAAGCAGGCAACGATACCTGCGCAAAGCCCGAAAAAGACAAAAGCAACAGCGAAAAAAGAAATCTTATTTTCATTTTAAACGAGGTTTAGTTTTACAAATAGAAAAACGTCGGAAGATAACAAAAAACAAAGCGCGGTGCGGAGTCGAAATCCACACCGCGCTTTTTGCTCGAAATAAGTCTTTTACCAAAAATACGAATATAAGCACGTCAAAATAGCGACAATAATTAGTGCGCCCGTCAAAAAGCCCGTGGATACTTTAAACATAGACGCATCAATTTCTAAGCCTTTCTTACTGGGTTTGGCCAAGCCGAGGGCAATCATAACGGCTACGCAAATCAAAAAGACAATACCCATGCGGTCGAGGAATGGAATGGTAGTCCAATCTACGCCTGGAATTAGGTTATTGTGCATACCGAGCGCAATCAAGAAGCCGCCCACAATGGCGAAAAACGCACCCTCCGAGTTGGTTTTTTTCCAAAAGAAACCCATAATGAAGGCCGCAAACACGCCAGGCGACACCAAGCCCGTCATTTCTTGAATAAATTGGAAGCCCCCTTTTTTGTCGATGCCCATGTAGGGTGAAACAATAATGGCCAGAATCATGGCTACCACCACCGCAATTCTGCCTATCCAAACCAACTGTTTTTCGTCGGCATTTTTGTTGATGTATTTGTGGTAAATATCAAGCGTAAAAATGGTAGAAATACTGTTGGCTTTGCCCGCCAACGAGGCCACCACCGCCGCCGTAAGTGCCGCAAACGAAAGCCCTTTCAAGCCTGTTGGCAGTAAATTGAGCAACACGGGGTAGGCATTGTCTTGGCTCAATGCGCCATCTTTGAGCATTTCGGCCTGAAACAGCCCCTGCTGGTGCAACGTGTAGGCCGCAATACCCGGCAAAACCACAATGACGGGCATGAGCAACTTCAAGAAAGCGGCAAACAACAAACCCGCCCGCGCCGTGGGTAAATCTGCGCCCAACGCCCGCTGCGTAATGTACTGATTACAACCCCAATAGTTGAGGTTTACAATCCACATACCGCCAATAAGCACCGTGAGGCCCGGCAAGCTCATGTAGTGCGGGTGGCCTTCTTGAAAAATCATGTGAAAGTGGTCTTCCGATTTTTCGTAAATTAAGCCCAAGCCTTTGAGCGTATCGGGGCCAAAACCAAACTGCTCCGATACCAAATTGAGTGCCAAATAAGTGGTAGCCAAACCACCCAAAATCAAGAAAAATACCTGAATTACGTCGGTGTAGCCAATTACTTTCATGCCGCCAATGGTAATAATGATCGCAAAAACGGCCATCGAAATCATGCAAACGGTAAAATTAATGCCCGAAATGGTATTGACCGCCAACGCGCCCAAGTACAAGATAGAGGTAAGATTGACCAGTACGTACAAAAACAGCCAAAAAACGGCCATAATCATCGCCACCGACGGGTTGTAGCGTTGGCTCAAAAACTGGGGCATCGTAAAAATACGGTTTTTGAGATAAATGGGCATAAAAAAAATGGCCACCACCAGCAGCGTAGCCGCCGCCATCCACTCGTAAGTAGAAATGGCCAAGCCCATCGAAAAGCCGTTGCCCGACATTCCAATAAACTGCTCGGCCGAAATATTGGAAGCAATGAGCGAAGCCCCAATGGCCCACCAAGTGAGCGAGCCTTCGGCCAAAAAGAAGTCAGTAGAACTTTCTTCTTTGGTTTTTTTGCGTTGATAAACCCAGTAGCCGTAAGTAGCAACGACCACAAAATAGACCAAAAAAACGATGTAATCGAGCGTTTCTAATTGTTTTTGCATTGAGTTAAGAGTTAGATTATGTTGGTTTAGGCTCGCAAGATACCAACTTTGTAAAAAAATCGGTTCTGTCTTGAAAAATAATGCTTCCTAAAAAAAATATAACCGCTTAAAAAGCATATTTTAGCTAATAAACTGATACATTTGCCAAATAAAAAGTGGCTTTCACTACTTTTTTAAGAATTTTTTAAGGTTTTTTTACAAACTACTTCCATGAACAATTGGTATTTGGTATTAGCCTGTTTATTGGCCTATTTGTTGGGGTCTATTCCTTCGGCCATTTGGTATGGCGAGGCTTACTTTGGAATAGACGTGCGCAAATATGGCAGTGGCAACGCGGGCGCTACCAATACCTTTCGGGTGCTGGGCAAAAGAGCGGGTACCATTGTGCTTCTCATTGATGTTTTGAAAGGCTGGACGGCCACCCGCTTGGCCAGTTTACTTTTTTATGTCGATATAATTGAACCCTCGCAGCTGATTGGCTTAAAACTTTTGCTGGGCTTTGTGGCCATTTTAGGGCATTTGTACCCTGTTTTTGTCAATTTTAAAGGTGGCAAAGGCGTGGCTACTTCGCTGGGCATGATTCTGGCCATTCAGCCCCTGAGTGCTACCGTTTGTATTGGCATATTTTTATTGGTGTTGTTGGCTTCCAACTACGTGTCGCTGAGTTCGATAGTGGCCGCGTTGGCCTTCCCGTTGCTTTTATTGTTTGGGGTATTTGGCCACGCCAGCCCGTTGCTCATCGGATTTGGCTTTGTCTTGTTCGCCGTCGTAGCCTACACGCACCAAAAAAACATTACTCGTTTATGGAATGGCAGCGAAAGCCGCGTTTACTTGTTTAAAAAAAGTAGAAAATAAAGATTTTTGACTAAACCAACTCTTGCCTCAAATCCTCCACCATGGAGGATTTTTTTTGCGTTCATTTCTCCCCCGCTAAAATATCGCCTGCCAAAGTACGAACATACAGGAAGGTTTGGTAATTTTGACCCATCAACATTTTGCCAACAAATCCATGCAAACTTACATTGAAGCAAACAAACAACGTTTTTTAGACGAACTCCTTGATTTATTGCGCATTCCGTCGGTTAGTGCCAACCCGCAGTTTAAGGGCGATATGCGCCGCTGCGCCGAAGCCGTGCGCGATGCCATCTTGAAAGCAGGCGCAGACCACGCCGAAATCTGCGAAACCGAAGGCCACCCCATTGTGTATGGCCAAAAAATAATTGACCCATCGCTCCCCACGGTGCTGGTATATGGCCACTACGACGTGCAACCCGCCGACCCTTACGAGCTCTGGCACTCGCCCCCGTTTGAACCAGTTATCAAAAACGAGCGCATCTATGCCCGTGGTTCTTGCGACGACAAAGGTCAGTTTTATATGCACATCAAGGCCCTCGAAACGATGGTGCAAACGGGAACATTGACTTGCAACGTCAAAATAATGATTGAGGGCGAAGAAGAAGTAGGGTCTGACCACCTCGGAGCATTTGTGCGGGCCAACAAAGAAAAACTCAAAGCCGACGTTATCTTGATTTCGGACACCAGCATTATTGCCAACGATGTGCCTTCGATTGAGGTAGGTTTGCGCGGGCTTACCTATTTGGAAGTGGAGGTGGTAGGAGCCAACCGCGACCTGCACTCGGGCGTGTACGGTGGCGCAGTAGCCAATCCTATCAATGTGTTGTGCGAAATGATTGCCTCCCTAAAAGACGAGAATGGCCACATTACGATTCCAGGCTTTTACGATAAAGCCATCGAACTAACCGTCGCCGAACGCCAACTCATGAACGAAGCACCCTTCGATTTGGCAGAGTACAAACGCGACTTGGGCATTGACGACGTACAAGGCGAAGCAGGCTACACTTCTATTGAACGTACTTCTATTCGGCCAACGCTCGATGTAAACGGCATTTGGGGAGGCTACATTGGCGAAGGAGCCAAAACCGTATTGCCTTCCAAAGCATACGCCAAAATAAGCATGCGCTTGGTGCCAAATCAGCACAACGACGAGATTTTAGCATTGTTTACGCAGCATTTTTTGTCTATTGCACCGCCTTCGGTAAAAGTAACCGTGAAGCCGCACCACGGTGGGCTGCCGTACATTATGCTCACCGATTCGGTAGAATATGCCGCCGCCGAAATGGCCATGCAAGAAGCCTGGGGTGGTAAAGCGGTGATTCCGACACGCGGCGGCGGCAGTATTCCGATTGTGGCTTTGTTTGAGCAAGAATTGGGTTTGAAATCTATTTTGATGGGTTTTGGCTTAGACATTGACGCACTCCACTCGCCCAACGAAAGCTACGGTCTCTTCAATTTTTATAAAGGCATCGAAACCATTCCGTTGTTTTTCAAGCATTATGCGGCATTGAAGAAATAAACGGTGGTCAATACTCCCAGTAAAAGAAAATCCAATGAATTTTCAAATATTTGAACCACACCAAGACTTGGCGTTACTCGTCAAATGTTATTGGACATTGGAAAGCCCGAAAGAAAAAACACCTTCAAAAAACACCATCATTCCAGATGGCTGTATGAAATTGATTTTTCATTATGGCGATTTATACAAGCATCATACTGCAATTGGAAGTAGCATTGACTTGCCGAGGTGTTTTTTAATTGGACAACTCACACGACCGTACATAGTAGAACCGACAGGCGAAACAGGTACTTTTTTTGTTTGCTTTCACCCAAACGGATTTTTACCATTTGCAACATTTCCAATAAAGGAAATGGAAAATACGGCTGTGCCATTGGACAAACTATTTGAAAAAGATGGACAAGAAATAGAGCAGAAGATTTTAAACGCCAACACAACTTCGGAAAGAATAAACCTAATCGAAACATTTTTATTCAACCAATTGACCGATACAGAAACCGTTGACCACCTTGTGAAATCAACCGTTGAGACCATTTTGACCGCTAACGGGCAACTTTCTGTTGGTGAACTTTCCAAACAAAACAACATTAACCGCAGACAACTGGTGCGTAAGTTTTCGTCGGCCATTGGTTTAAGCCCCAAGCAACTTTCAAAAACCGTACGACTACAAGCCACCCTCAAAACTTTGCTGACAAAAGAAGTTACAAGCCTTACCGATTTGGCCTACGAAAACGAATATTTTGACCAAGCACATTTCATTAAAGATTTCAAAGAATTTACTGGCCTCACACCCAAAGAGTTTTACGGAGACCACTTGAAGATGTCTTTGATTTTTGAGAGTACCGATTAACCTTGTCCCATTTTTACAATTTTAGGTTTCAAACTCGTTGCAATTTTGCAACCGAACTTAAAACAAATTAAAAATGAAAAATGTAAATCCAGTTGGTTGGTTTGATATTTATGTGTCAAATTTAGACCGAGCAAAAAAATTCTATGAAACAGTTTTTAATCTAAAACTAACGGATTTGCCCATCGAGTGGGGCAAACAATCATTTTTCCCTTTTAGTCCTGAAAGTGCAAATATTTCGGGCGCATTGGTAGAAAAAGCTGATTTTAAACAAAGCGAAAGTAATACAGTTGTATATTTTGAAACGGAGGATTGTATTACACAAGAGAAAAGAATTGAGGAAGCAGGCGGAAAAATTGTAAGCCCAAAAATGCACATTGGCGAATTTGGTTATGTATCCCTATTTATTGACAGCGAGGGCAATACTGTCGGACTTCATTCACGAAAGTAAACTTTTCAAGTATGGCTTACGACATAAATCTTGTGAACAGGGTGAGAGAATATCTTGCCGAGATACCAAACATTGAAATTGAAGAAAAAGAAATGTTTGCCGTTTTAAATTTTATGGTAAACGGTAAAACTTGTGTTTGTGTCAATGGCGAAAATTTAATGTTGCGTTTCGACCCAAAACTGCAAGAAGAAGTTTCAGAAAAAGATGGTTACGAAACAATGTTAATGAAAGGCAAAGAGTATAAAGGCTACTGTTACATAAATCCAACAGGATTTAAAGAAAGAAAAGACTTTGAATACTTTTTAAACTTGTGCCTTGAGTACAATAAAATAGCAAAAATGTCAAAGAAATCGAAAACAATCAACCGCTAATTTGTTCAATACTCATTCTGATTCGCCACTCTTTGGGTAGATAATTATTGACGCGATTGCCCAGATTTTTTGCCCAACCCAAGCCCAAGCCCTGGTGCGTAACGAGCAGCCAACCTTTGGGCGCATCGAATAATAGGTTTTCTTTTTTCAAAAATTGCAACGCTTCGTTGGCATTCAGTTCTACCCGTGGCAAATGAGCCGCAATGGCAGTGCTGAGTGCCAGCGCGTGCGACGGTATGAAATCTTTGCCTTTAATGGTGCCAATTTCAAAGCCTAATCCTTTGGTAGAAAGGGCTTTATCCAAAATTTTCAAATCGTCGGCTTGGCTGGCCAACACCGCCACAATTTCTTGATTTGGTTTGATAAAAAAATCGTAGTCTGCGGGGTTTTCAAACCAACTTTCAACCACCCGCACGTCTTTGTGGTGCAGTGCTTTCATGGCGCGAAAGGCAAACACCGATTCACGAACTTCTTCTAAACCATTTTTTTTCTTGAAAACACTCAAAAAAAAGCCCTCGCCCCGCACGCGGTGCGGGTAGCATTGGTAGCCAAACGCCTGCCGCGCCACGCCCCATTCGCTGGGTAAGTTCAGTGGCATTTCTTCAAAGTCCAGTTCGTTGGCCAAAAAAGCAGCATTTTCTTGGTTTTCGGTAGCGTTGTAGGTGCAAGTACAATAAATTAACAGGCCGTTGGGTTTGAGCAAAGGTGCGGCGGCGGTCAAAATACGCTTTTGGCGGCCCGCGCACGTCAGCACACTCTCAGGCGACCACTCGTTCATGGCGGCGGGGTCTTTTCTGAAAAGTCCTTCGCCAGAGCAAGGAGCATCTACCAAAATTACGTCAAAAAAGCCCACTAATGTGGCCAAATCTTCGGGGTCGTGGTGGCTCACGTGGAGGTTTGGCAAGCCCCATTTTTGCACATTTTCTTTCAAAATGCCCACTCTACTCCGAATCACTTCGTTGCACAACAGCAGGCTGTCGGGGTGCAATGCCGCCGCCAGTAGGGTACTTTTGCCGCCAGGCGCGGCGCACAAATCCAACACGCGCAGCGGCTCGGCCACGTTGGCCACCTGTCTAAGCGCGTAATCAATAAGCATGGATGAGGCTTCTTGCACGTAATATGCCCCCGCGTGAAAGAGCGGGTCGAGCGTAAAAACGGGGCGAGTGGGCAAATAACGCCCCGCCGAACACCACAACACAGCGTCGGTTTGTTCAGAAAACAAGCCACTACTTTTGGCCAAATTATGCCTCACGCTCACGGGCGCAACCTGCTGTAATGCAGCCTCAAAGGCGGGGGTTTCGTTTCCCAACAAGGCTTGCATTTGACTACGAAAAGCGTCAGAAATCATGCTCGTTTTTAGTAAGATGTAATCAGTGATTGATAAATTGTAACGAGCTGGTTGGCAATACGTTGGGCATTAAATTGCTGCACGTGTTGCTGGCCATTTTGGCACAAATTAGCCCGCAGCGTATCGTCTTGCCAAAGTTGCGAGAGCTTGCTGGTCAGCTCAGAAACATCAAGCGGATTGGCGTAGAGTGCGCCCGTACCACCCGCTTCTTCGAGGCACGAGCCAGTGGCTGCCAGCACAGGCACGCCCACCTGCAAAGCTTCCACAATCGGAATTCCAAACCCTTCAAAAATTGATGGGTACGCAAAAATGCGGGCTTGCTGGTAAAGGGCGGGCAAGTGCTCAAATGGTACTTTGTTGAAAATACGTACGCGCTTTTGCAAGCCTTTTTGTTGCACATAGTTTTCAATCTCGGTTTGAAATGGCGTTTTACCACCAATCAAAATCAGTTCGGCTTCGGGCAAGTTGGCTTCGGCAAAAGCCTGCACCAGTCGCAGTTGGTTTTTGCGAGCCTCGATGGTGCCCACGCACAGCACGTATGGTTTTTGGAGTTGGTATTTTGTGGCTACTTGGGTCGCCAAAATCGCCGAAATGGGTTTTCTAAACTGTTCGTGGCAATCTTGGTAAACTACCGAAATTTGGTTGGGGGCAATTTGGTAAAAAGCCACCATATCGCGCTTGGTTTGCTCACTTACGGCCACAATGCGGTCGGCTTGCTGGCAAGCGGCTCTAAACTTTTGCCCATAAAAAAAGCGGTCGGTGGCGGGATAAAGTGCGGGATAGCGCAAAAAAATGAGGTCGTGAATCGTTACCACCGAACGAATGCCCGCCTTAGCCAACCCCTGCGGAAGTTCGTTGCTGAGGCCGTGATAAAGCTGAATATGGTCTTTGCGAAGCTGCCGCACCACCCCATAACTACGCCACCAACTGTGCAAAACGGAGGGCAACGAGGGCGTAAAAACAGTTGGAAAACGATACACCTCAACATTAGTACGGGGCGTGTAGGCTACGTACTGATGTTGAGGTGCAAAATGGGTAAGCGCATCTAAGATAAACCGACTGTAATTGCCCAGTCCAGTGGTATTATTGAAAGCCCTTTTGGCATCAAAGCCGATTTGCATGAGGGGTGTTTGATTAACGCGCGTAAGCCACTGCCCGCATCTCGCGGATAACCGTTACTTTGATTTGGCCAGGATATTGCATCTCTTTTTCAATTTTTTGCGAAATATCAAAAGACAATTTACCCGCTGTATCGTCCGACACGTTTTCTGAATTGACAATAACCCGCAACTCGCGGCCTGCTTGAATGGCGTAGCACTTGTCCACACCCGAAAACGAAGTAGCAAGGGCTTCCAAGTCTTTCAAGCGTTGAATGTACGACTCCATCATTTCGCGGCGCGCACCTGGCCGCGAGCCCGACACCGCATCGCAAACTTGAATAATGGGCGAGAGCATACTCGTCATTTCAATTTCGTCGTGGTGGGCACCAATGGCGTTGATTACCTCGGGGTTTTCTTTGTACTTTTTGGCCAACTCCATACCGAGCAGCGCGTGCGGCAGTTCTGATTCTTCGTGCCACACTTTACCAATGTCGTGCAGCAAACCTGCTCGTTTGGCAAGTTTCACATTTAAGCCCAGCTCTGAGGCCATTGTGGCGCATAGCCGCGCCACTTCGCGTGAGTGTTGGAGCAGGTTTTGGCCGTAAGAAGACCTAAAACGCATGCGACCCACCATTTTTACGAGTTCGGGGTGCAGTCCGTGCACGCCCAAATCAATGACAGCCCGCTCACCAATTTCCACAATTTCGTCGTCAATTTGTTTGCGGGTTTTGGCCACTACTTCTTCAATGCGTGCGGGGTGAATGCGCCCGTCTTGCACCAAGCGGTGCAACGAGAGGCGGGTTATTTCGCGGCGAACGGGGTCAAAACCAGAAATGACGATGGCTTCGGGGGTGTCGTCCACAATGATTTCGCAACCTGTGGCAGCTTCGAGGGCGCGAATGTTACGACCTTCACGGCCAATTATTTTACCCTTCACGTCGTCGCTTTCGATATTGAACACCGACACGCAGTTTTCGATGGCGTGCTCGGTAGCGGTGCGTTGAATGGTTTCAATTACTATTTTCTTGGCCTCTTTGGTAGCGGTGAGTTTGGCCTCATCAATGATATTTTTGATGTGCGACTGTGCCTGGGTTTGCGCGTCGGCTTTGAGCGTATTTATAATCTGCTCGCGGGCCTGTTCGGCGGTGAGGCCCGCTATTTTTTCCAATTGCTCCACCTGCGTTGCCAACATCCTGTCGGCTTCAGTTTGGCGTTTTTCGGCTTCTGCGTGGCGTTTATCGGCTTCTTCGCGGCGGCGTACTGCTGCGTCAGTTTGTTGATTTAAGGTATTTTTTTGGGTTTCGAGTTCGGTTTCGCGGCGTTTGTTTTGCTCTTGCATTTGGTTGAGCTGCTGCTCGCGCTGTTTGATTTTTTGCTCATTGGCAATAATCAAGTTTTTCTTGCGGTTGCTGTCTTCTTCAAATTCTGTTTTGAGTCGCAAGTATTTTTCTTTGGCCTCCAAAATGCGGTCGCGTTTGATATTTTCGGCCTCTTTTTCAGCATTTTTAACAATTTCGCCCGCTCGTTCTTGGGCATCGGTTTCTACTTTTTTAAAAGAACTTTTGAAAAACATTCTTCCTAAAAAAATACCGACCCCCACCGATAGTAGGGCATCTAACAATAACTTCACCGTTTCTGACATTTTAAATGTATGTTTTTGTGGTTGAAAAAATAAATAAAACCGCACCAAATGCGGCGTTTTGCTTTGGCCTGCTATGGCCTCGGCGATTCAACCCAAACAAAAACAAAAAAACAGCGAACTAAGAGAAGAAATGAATGAATAAAAGAAGATTAATTGTCGGGTAGGGTCATGCGGTTGCGTAAATCATCTACTTTTTTGAACACTAAATTTTGCCACTCGGCCATTTCGGCATCGCCTTTTAAGCGGGCTACCATGCTATCTAAGGCCACTCTCGACAAAATTTCCCGAATGTCTTTGAGTTCGGGTTGCGCACGATAAAAATCTATCCGTTCGTTAATTAGTTGGGCCGCTTCCCGTACAAAAGCCTCTTCGCCGTCGGCTACCCGCATCTTGATACTGCGGTCGGCAATGGGTACAGTAATGGTCAATTTATCTTTCATTCATTGGTCAAACTTTACAAATCGTGGAGGACTTTGATGGCTTCGTCCACGTATCGAATATAGTCGTCTAACTTCGTTTTAAGTTCGGCAGTTGCTTCTGCGTTTCTTGGGTTTTTTACAATATTATTAAATTGTTTAAAGTTTTTCAACTTTTCTTTCAAAGAAAGCTCATTTTTTTCTAATTGCTTCACGCGGCCTTCCAATTCTTTCACCTTAGACCGCGCCGTATTTAGGTCTTCTACTTGGGCTATTTTTTGCTGCTGCACGGTTTCAAAGCGGCCTTTTAGTTCGTTGTGAGCAGCTTTTTCGTGTGCCAAAGCAGAGGTCAGCACCATGGCACTCTTTTCTAACGATTTAAACTGAAAAATGATTTCTTCCAGCGCGTCGTTGTCTTTATATACCTTATCATTTATCATGCCAATCTGTTTGCAAAGAGTAATCTGACCGTAAATCAATAATGAGTGCGTGGCCAAATAAACAGGGCAAAATTAGAAAAAAGTTGGTAGCCTTTTTGCAAAAACTTTAAAGCAACCAGATAGCTGAGAAAAACTACTTATATTTGGTTATCAAAATCAGCAATTGCTATGATAACTGCAAATAGTCCGCTGCCCGCAACTCTTTTGGAGTTCATGAACTGGGAGCCAAACGACGGCCTCAAACACGAGTGGAACGATGGCGAAATTATTAAATTTGCAGGCATGAATAAAACCCAATTTCACATCTATACGATTCTCAATCGCCTTTTTATTTCAAAGGGTTATTGGAAAAAAGGCACGTTTGTGGCCGAGCAAGACGTGCAGCTTTCGGGTATTCAAATGCGCCGCCCCGATATGGCTTACTTTACCATTGAGCAAGAAGCCCGCATGAAAAACGGCAGCGATGAAATACCTGCTTTTGTGGTGGAGGTGATTTCGGGCAATGACAACATCAACCAAGTTGAAGAAAAAATTATTGAGTACTTCAAAGCAGGTGTCAAAATAGTGTGGCTTGTTTTGCCCGAGCCAAAGTCGGTACACGTTTACACCTCGCGCAAAGAAGTAGAAATCTGCACCGACTCCGACACTTGCTCCGCTGCGCCCATCTTACCCGATTTTGAGGTGAGCGTCAATGAGTTGTTTGGGTAATTTGTGGGTCTATATTTCATTCAAAAGCTACAAAACTTTATTTTCCTATCACTGCGCCCAGTTCTTTTTCAAAAGCCACGATGAGCTTTTGCATTGAATAGATTCGAGAGAAGGAGTTTGGTCAAAAAAACTTTGCACCGAACACACAAAGTCTCCCTCACGCCCAAACCAAGCCGTGGTGCTTTTATCGCTTCTGAAATCAGCTTCGTCCAGCTTAGACGCGGTTTGGTCAGAAATTAGGGGCGGTTCATCACTTTTTTTTGACACCGTGCAACCTTCATCGCTACATTTACATCATCATTAGGAAAACAAAATGCCTTGTTGATGGGTTATATTTCAAAAGACCTACCGCTTATCATTTTAAACTACCGTTCAACACTAATTTTTCAAAAACAAGATACTTTGTATTGCAAGATACCGATCTAACCAATACCTTTGAAATGTTAAATCGTAAATCCACGAAAAAACGCACAGCTATTATGAAAAAAATCGCCCTTATCGCCGCCCTTTGTTTTGTTAGTTTTGAAGGTATGAGTATTGGTCGCCCGCACAATGTGTTTGCGATGCACCAGATGGCAGGTACGCGGGTGGCTACGCCCGTTGCCAAGAAAATTCAGGATAAGCCCGTTACGCAAGTGATAGACGATGCCAAAGCTGCTGCAGGAACAACCAAACAGGCGGTTTCGGTGGTTAGGTTGTTGGTGCGGGTTTTTGGCGGTTTTTAAGCGCGCCTATTTGTACACTTTTTCTCCTTTTTGCAGCCACACGCCCCACGCGGGCGAGTAAGCGTGCACTCGATTGGTGGGCCGATTGACGCTATCTACTACAACATTCCCTTGGTTTACCCACTCAAAAATGCTCCCGTATAAATTCTTGACGTTGGTATAACCCGCCGCCAACAGTTTTTCGCCAATGCGTTCGCTGCGGTAGCCCACCGAACAATAGACCACAATAGGACTGTTTTTGGGTAAATCGCTCACCCGATTCAAATCAAAATCGTTGTAACCCACCCAACGGGCATTGGGCAAGTGGCTGATGTTAAATTCGGGCTTGGGGCGGGTGTCGAGCAAGACCACATTTTTTTGCTCTTTTTGTAAGTCGGTGCAAGAGATAGTGGGCACCGTTTTTTTGTACAACGCTTTGAGCATCAATTCATATGCTTTGCTGTTGGTTTGGGCGTTGGCCTCAGAAAACGCCATGATAAGCGCGGTTAAAACAAAAATGTTTTTCATTTGAAAAGATTATAATCTAACAAAGAGGTGTAAGTTAGTAACATTTTGGTTGTCGGCTTCTGTCTTGTTTAAACGCTGAGTTCGGATAAAAGTATAGCCTGTTTCTAAATTGAGGTGGGGGGTGAGTTGCCACAATAAACTGCTCCCAAGCCAAAATTGGTGAAAACGGACGGCTGGCAAGTTGTTGATTTGGGGTGGCGTGTGCAAAATTACCTCAGTTAGGCCGTTGATACTTACGAACGATTTCCATTTATAGTTTATTTGAAACCGCGTCCGAACCCGGCCAACGGGCTGGTCTTGGTTGGAACGAAAAAAACGAAACTCTTGTAAAACGCGCTCCCGAAAAGTCCACCTCGACTTGTTATTCTGGGTAAGCTCAAACCCTACCGAGTAGCGCCATTCCCGATTTTGAGGTACCGAAAAATCTTCTTCGCGGCCCAACAGTGTATTGGCCAAAAAATAATTGATTTGAATAGGAATGAACGCTACCGTTTGTTTTTTGTTGCGCCTCACGAGTTGTGCGTGTGCGCCCGTGAGCAGTGGTTCTTCCAAAAAATTGACTGTGTTGTTCAAATAATTATTCTGCCGCCGCCAGTGCACCGCCGTTACCACTTCCCATTGTTTTGAAACGGGTGCTGTTACTTGAAACCTCGTCCAGAGGGAAGTATGCGGGTATTCTTGCGCTATTGCACAACTCGAAATACCGCAGTAGAGGACTAAGAAATAGACTAATTTTGGCATCCTTCACGGAAATAAAAAATAGGCATTTTAAATCATTGACATTCAATTGTTTACAAGTCAAAGTGTCAACTACTTTTTAATGGTTATGAATGATTACGTTTCAAAGTATAGATCTGAACATAAAATACTCGCAAGACTCATTTGAAAATGGGCTTATTTAGCCAAATTTAGCGATTTTTAAGCCCATTTTACGCAATTTTAGTTGCTCTTGAAACGGAGGTCTATACTTTGAAACATGACCAATAACCTGGTTCATAAGCTTTGAATTTCTTTGCTTTATCTTTTTGTTGTGCTGGCACTTGATTGATACCATGCTTTACAAAAAAACGATAAACTGAACTTCTGGAAATGGCATCATTTTGCCCTAAGAGTGTTTCAAAAACCTCATCAAGGGCGAGCCATGAACTGCGTCTAATACTGATCAATGAAGCAGTTTCTAACTTTGTTACAGAATATTCAATATTTTTTGGACAACTGCTCGCATCTGTAACAAATCCTCTATTTCTCCATTTGGATGCCGTTTGTTTAGATATATTGAAACGCTCAGCTATGGCTTGATTTGTGTCAGAACATTTTTGAATCTGTTCTCTATTGTTTACATTTGTTTTGGCATTAGAGTGATAGACTTGTGACATATTATTTTTATTTGGGGAAGAACAAAAATAATCACTTCTTTATTATTTCCTCTTTTGAGTTCTCTTAAAATTATATTTTATCAAGCTTGGAAGGGGAAAAATTCCAGCAATAACGTTATGAAACTGTACATTATGGCCTCATTTAAGCTTAGTTATCCATGAAATCTACCATTGTTTCTATTGCGCTGCTTTTTGCCTTCACCACCGCTTTTACTCAGAAAAAACCCCTTCGCCGCGCCGATAGTTTTTTGGGGGTGCACTTAGATTTTCACGCTGGATTGACCGACCCACCCATGGGAGGCTCACTCACGGAGGGCATGATTGACTCGATGCTCACTGCCGTAAAACCAGATTATATCCAAATAGACTGCAAAGGCCACCCAGGCGTGTCGAGTTACCCCACCAAAGTAGGCAACTCGGCCAACAATTTTGCCAAAGACCCGCTCGCTTTGTTCAGAAAAATAACCGCCAAACACGGCGTAGCCTTGTACATGCATTATTCGGGCGTGTGGGACAATGAAGCCCTCAAAAAGCACTCCAACTGGGCCGTAACAAACGCCGATGGCAAACGCAGCAATAGTAAAACCTCGGCTTGGAGCGCGTACTCCGACAGTTTGCTCATTCCACAACTCAAAGAAATAGCCGACTACGGCGTGGATGGTGCGTGGGTGGACGGCGACTGCTGGGCTGCCGAACTTGACTACAACGCGGCGGCGGTGGCTGAGTTTGTGGCCCAAAACAAAACTGCCACCGACGCGCCCCGCAAAAAAGATGATGCCAATTATCCAGCTTGGGTAGAAATGCACCGAGTGGCGTTTAGACGCTACGTAAACCACTATGCCAACGCGCTGCACGCCTATAAACCTACTTTTCAGGTGGCCAGCAACTGGGCTTTTTCTTCGTTCATGCCCGAACCTGTGGACGCAAACGTGGACTTCATTTCGGGCGATTTTACACCCAGCAACAGCGTACACGACGGCGCGTTTCAAGCACGATGCATAGCGCCGCAGGGCAAACCTTGGGACTTGATGGCGTGGAGTTTTGGGGGTAATTTTTCTACTAAATGGTCGCCCAAATCGGCTATCCAGCTCAAACAAGAAGCCGCGCAGGTGCTGGCTATGGGCGGTGGGTTTCAGGCCTATTTTACTCAAAACCGCGATGCTTCCATTGAACCGTGGACGGTACCCGTGATGGCCGAATACGCCCGTTTTTGTCGGGAGCGGCAAGCATTTTGTTTCCAAACCAAACCCCTGCCGCAAGTGGCGTTGTTATATTCGACGGTGGGCTGGAAGGCCAAATCGGAGAACATTTACCAAGGCGACAAGTTGGACGCACTTAAAGCAACGCTCAATTTGCTGATTTACAACCAATACCCCACCGAAATTTTGATGGAACACCATTTGCGCGGTCGGATGCAGCAATACCCACTCATTGTAATACCCGAATGGGAAAAATTGGCCGAAGATTTTAGGCAAGAACTACTACAATACGTGCAAAGGGGGGGTAATTTGCTGGTAATAGGCACTAAAACCGTGCCATTATTTGAAAAAGAGTTGGGTGTAAAATTGGGAGAAATTAAAAAAATAGACACCCATTTCGGCTACGGCAATGTACTGACAGCCACCAATTCTGACTATCAATCTTTTGTGCCATTGCCCAACACCCAAACGTTTGGACAAATATACACCGCCCGCGACTTGCGCTATGGCGCAGGCCCAGCGGCCTCCGTAGCGGCACTTGGCAAAGGAAAAATAGCGGGCATTTACCTTGATTTTGGGAACAATTATGCCAAAAATGAGTCGTACATTAGCCGCGATTTTTTGGGCGAATTGTCCAAGCAACTTTTTGAACCTGTCGTCAAAGTAGCGGGGTCAAAATTGGTACAAGTGGCTTGGAATCAGAAAGATGGTAAGCAATTTATCAATTTGATTAACATGGGCGGCAACCACAAATCGGCTTTTGCCCACGACGAAATTCCGCCGCTGGGGCTGCTCCGCGTTACTTTCAAAACCGCCCAAGCTCCCCGCAGCCTCACGCTTCAACCCGACAACAAACCCATCAATTTTGTTTACAAAAACGGTGAAGTGAATTTCGATTTACCAAAATTAGAAATTCACGCCATTGTAGTGGTCGAAAAGTAGCGTATTACCAGCGAATCAAGGCCGAAGCCCACGTAAAACCACTGCCAAAAGCCGCCAAACACACCAAATCGCCCGTTTGCACGCGCCCTTGCTCCCAGGCTTGGGTGAGGGCAATCGGAATAGAAGCCGCCGTGGTATTGCCGTAGTGTTGAATGTTGTTGAAAACCTGCGCTTCCGAAAGCCCCATTTGCTGCCTAATAAACTCGCTGATGCGCAAATTGGCCTGGTGCGGCACCAGCAGCGAAATGTCGGTAGGCTGGTAGCCATTGGCATCTAATGCTTCCTTGATAATCTCCGAAAACCGTACCACGGCGTGTTTAAACACCGCGCTGCCGTTCATCACTACGTCAAAACCACTACCTTCGGTCATTTCTTTGGTTACCCAACGGCCAGGCCGGCTGGTGCCTGGGTCGCGCACGTAGAGGTCTTCGGCGTTGCGCCCGTCGGCATGGAGGTGGGTAGAAAGCAGGCGGTGCGCGTCTTCGTGGGTAGCTTGCAGTACGGCTGCACCCGCACCATCGCCAAAAATAACGGCCACGTTGCGGCCTTCATTGCTTTTGTTCAGAATAGTAGATTGCAACTCCGACCCCACCACCAGCACGTTTTGGTACATGCCCGTTTTGATAAACTGGTCGGCAATGGAGAGTGCATACACAAACCCCGAACACTGCTGGCGCACGTCAATGACGGCAATGCCCTCCATGCCCAGCTCGCGCTGCATCAAAAACGCCGACCCCGGAAAATAATAATCGGGCGTGATAGTGGCATACACAATAAGCTGTATATCAGCAGCTTGCAAGTTGGCGCGTTCGAGTGCCTGCCGAGAGGCGGCAGCGGCCATGCTGGCGTTGGTATCTTTGCCATACGTAAAAAACCGCCGCTGCTCAATGCCCGTCCGCTCCCGAATCCAAGCGTCGGAAGTGTCCATGTATTGCGTCAAGTCGTTGTTGGTTACTATGTTTTCGGGAACATAATAACCGAGTCCTGTGATTTTGGAATAGGGCATGTTTCTATGTGTGATATATGATGTATGATATGTACTGTGAAATGTTTTCTGATAAAAAATACATCTTACATCATATATCATACATACACCTTATGCTGTAATGTTTGCAAGCTGATACGAATATGTTTCCATAATCAAGTTGGCCAGTAGCTTGTTGCAGGCCATTTCTACTTGGGCGCGGGCATCGGCCTCGGTGGGTGCGTCGAGTTGGAGCGTAATGTGTTTTCCAATTCTGACATCGGCTACGTTGTCAATTCCCAAGTTGTGCAAACCCAACTTTACGGCTTTTCCCTGCGGGTCAAGAATTTCTTTTTGGGGCATTACGTCAATTTCGGCAGTAAATTTCATTTCAAAAACAAGGATTAGTTTGATACAAATACTTGCCCAAAGGTCATACTTATTGCCGTAATTTCATAACCTTCAATTTTTTTAGCTAATTTGCCCGCCATTTTATTTTACAACAATAATCAACAAATGAACAGAACTAAGACCCTTATTTTAGCCCTTTTGGCAATGGCAAGCACGGCCTTTGCCACCAACCCCACCACCACCGACGAAGGAATGTGGCTGCCCATGCTCATTGGCAAAAACCAAGCCCAAATGAAAAAACAGGGCTTCAAACTCACTCCCCAAGACATCTACGACATCAACAAAGCCAGCCTTAAAGATGCCATCGTGATGCTCGGAGGCGGCTTTTGTACGGGCGAGATTGTATCGAACAAGGGGTTGCTTTTTACCAACCACCACTGCGGCTACGATGCCATTACTACGCTCTCTACGCCCCAAGATAATATTTTGGACAACGGCTTTTGGGCCAAAACCAACGCCGAAGAACGACCCGTTGAAGGGCTTTTTGTGGATATTTTGGTGCGCATGGAAGACGTAACCAACAAAATACTGCCCGAACTCAAAGGCTTGGACGAAAAAGCCCGCGCCGCCAAGGTCAATTCGTTGGGCAATGAGTTTTCTAAAAAAGCCACCGATGGTACTACTTACAACGCTTCGGTGCGCGAGTTTGCCAAAGGAAATGCCTACTATTTGTTTGTGTTTGAGAAGTTTACCGACATCAGGCTCGTTGGTACGCCCCCGCAGAGCATTGGCAAATTTGGCGGCGATACCGACAACTGGGAGTGGCCACGCCACACAGGAGACTTTTCGGTTTTTAGAATTTATGTAAACAAAGAAAACAAAGCCGCCGACTATGCTGCCGAAAATGTGCCTTACACACCCAAAAAGTTTTTGCCTGTGTCGCTCAAAGGCATCAAAGCGGGCGATTTTACGATGGTATTTGGCTTTCCAGGCCGCACCAATCGCTACGAAACTTCGATGGGCGTAAAATTGGCCATCGAAAAAGTAAACCCCGCCATCATCAACAGCCGTGACATCAGACTCAAAGCTTGGAAAGAAGAAATGGACAAAGATGTGGTCACCAAACTGGCGTTGTCGTCGGAGTATGCCAATATTGCCAACTACTGGAAGTATTTTATTGGCCAAACCCAACAAATGCAACGCCTCAAAGTGTATGACCAAAAATTGGCCTTGGAAGCGCAGTTCAAGGATTTTGCCAAAGGAAAGCCAGCGTATGAAGGCATTTTTGACGAATGGCAAAAAGCCTACACCGCTTACGAGCCTTACGCGGCGCACCAGTCGTATTTGAGTCAAGGTATTTTTGGAGCAAACGTGGTGCAAATGGCTTTGGGCGCGGGCGCACTCGAACCCATGCTGTCCGATACCGCCAAAAACAAAGCCATGATTGCCCAAATACGGAACAGTACCTTGAAAAATGCCGATGAGTTTTACAAAAGTTTTAACCTGCCTTCTGACCAAAAAATTGTAGCCCAAACGCTTTTGTTGTTCTATAACAACGTACCAAAAGACCAGCACCCACCCGTGGTGGCCGAGATTTTAAAGGAATTTTCGGCGGGTACGCCCGAAGAATCGTTCAAAAAATTTGCCCAAGAAATGTACTTCACGAGCCATTTTGCGAGCAAAGCAAATCTTGTCAAATTTTTGAATAACCCCACCGCCGATGGCCTCACCAACGATTTGGCGTACCGATACTTCAATGGTTTTCGTAAAAACTACGTGTCGAAATTTAGCAAATTTGCCGCTGATTTTCAGACCGCTGACAAGCGTTTGGCCCGTGCTTACATCAAAGGATTGGGCGAAATGAACCCCGATTTGGTGAAATATCCCGATGCCAACAGCACCCTGCGCGTGAGCTACGGCAATGTACAAACCTACGCCCCCCGCGATGCCGTGCATTACGACCATAAAACAACCATGAAGGGCTTGGCCGAAAAATACAAGCCTGGCGACTCGGAGTTTGACCTCCCCAAAAACTTTTTTGACCTCTACAACGCCAAAGATTTTGGCCAATATGCCGACAAAGACGGCCAAGTACCCGTGGCGTTTATTACCAACAACGACATAACGGGGGGAAATTCGGGTAGCCCCGTGCTCAATGCCAAAGGAGAACTCATCGGGTTGGCCTTTGACGGCAACTGGGAGGCCATGTCGGGCGATATTGTGTTTGACAAAACCTACAAACGCTGCATCAACGTGGACATTCGCTACGTGCTGTGGTGCATCGAAAAACTCGGCGGTTCAGACTTGGTGAAAGAATTGCAGATTGTAAAATAAAGCAGAAAACGCCCACAAAAAATAGGGTGGAATTAGTCTAAAATGGCCAATACCCTGAACGGGAGGTTGTTGAAATGGGTCTGAGTAGTTTAACCAACGGTTTGGTAGTCAATCTAACAGCGTCGCTGTGTCCAGATTGGTCAAGACAAAGAAGAAGTTTGTCTTGACCAATCTGGCTCTGTTCATAAATGCCTAACCAGCGCACCCGCCCACAACGGGCAGATAAGGCGATGAGGCGTTTACAGCAAAGCTGCACTCAGAACTTGACTACTGACCAAAACCTCTATTTTGCTTCTTCCACAATAGAACTACTCAATCTGAGCAATTCAATTTCGGCCAGTTTGATGTTGAAAGCCGCTTCGATGGTTCTCGACTCGGCGGCCACGGCATTGCGCTGGGCTTCTCTAAATTCGATGGGCGTAGAGTTGCCCACTTTGTAACGGTCAAAGGCAATTTCAACGTTTTGACGCGCAATTTTCAGGTTTTGTTCTTCCAATTTTAAAAGTTCTAAACTATTTTGATACGCATTAAAAGTGCGTTCAAGTATAGATTGGAGTTGGTTGCGGAGGTCGGCTTCTTGGTATTCGGCAATCCGCGTGTTCACTTTGGCGTTTTGCTCGCGGCGGCGTTGGTTGTAGCCGTCGTAAATTGGAACAGCCAGTCGCGCACCGTAACTGAGCTGGCCTGTTTTGGTACTTTTTGCTCCAAAACCCGCCTCATTGTTGGCCGTAAAATAATTGTAGCCCGCCAGCAAATCTACCCGTGGATAACGCGCCGCGCGGGTTTCTTTTTCGGCAATACTGGCAATATTTTGGCTTTGGCGGGCGGCAATCAAGTTGGGGTTTTGACTATTGAGGTTGTTGCGCAGTTTATCAATGGCCAAATCTTGGCGTACCAAAATGGTGTCTGGCACCGCAAAGTCAAGGTTAAAGTCGCGCACGAGCAAGGCGTTGAGGTTTACTTTGGCATTTTGAAGGTTTTGTTGTTGCGCCACCAGCGCGGCTTGGTCGGAGTTGAAATCTACTTGTGCGGCCAAATATTCTACCTTGGAAGTGGCACCTGCTTCATAATTTGCTTTGGCCAACTCGCGCCGCACCCCCGAAATATCCAACGCATTTTTGAGTGCTTTGAGGCGTTGTTTTTGGCGAATAATGTCGTAATAAGCGTTGCAAACCTCCGCTACGGTGTTTTCAATGTTGATTTCAACGTTGGTTTTGCCCAGACTTTCAATTTCACGCAGTCGTTGGGCAGTGGCATACATGCCGAGGCCGTCAAAAACCGTCCAAACTGCCGTTAAACTGGCATTGTTGTTGCGGTTGTTTATGCCCGACTGCACGAGCGGCTCACGGGTGGTAGCCCCAATCGAAAAAAACGTTTGATTCACGTTGTTATTGGTAAAGTTTTGCTGGGCTGCGCCAGTTACTACGGGCAGCATACCCGCATTTCCACGGGTGTTGTCGTTGCGGTTGATTTCTTCGCGGCTTTTGGCAATTTTTACCCCAAAACTTTTTTCAAGTGCAATGGCAATGGCGTTGTCGAGCGAGAGTTTTTCTTGGGCTATGGCAAAAAAAGGCAGACAAATCGCTAAAATACAGGCTATTATTGGGCGCATGGTTCGGTATCTATTCAATATTTGTGCAATAAAGTTTCAAAATTAGCCCACTAACGGTTAGTTTTAGCCATCAATAACCAAGAAAAAGATGAAAAACTACTTTTACGCGATATTTGCCCCGCTTTTGGCGTTCATGGGGGCGTGTTCCAGTCAATCAGCCGCCGATTTGATTGTCTATAACGCCCAAATTTATACCGTTGATTCTACTTTCTCAAAAGCTACCGCTTTGGCCGTCAAAGATGGGAAATTTGTGGCCATCGGCGACTCGGCCACCGTTTTTGCAAAATACCAGTCAGACTCATTGCTCAATGCCCAAAATAAACCGCTTTACCCAGGGTTCTACGACGGCCACGCGCATTTTTATGGCTTGGGCCAAATGCTCGACCAAGCCGACTTGGTGGGGGCGGCATCGGCCACCGAAGCGGTGCAAAGATTGCAAAAATACCAAGCCGCCCACCCCGACCGCGTGTGGCTAATAGGGCGCGGCTGGGACCAAAACGACTGGCAAATCAAGACCTTTCCGACCAAAGAAATGTTGGACAAAGCCTTTCCAGACCAGCCCGTTTATCTCACCCGCGTGGACGGACACGCCGCTTGGGTCAATTCTAAGGCGTTGCAATTGGTCCAAATTACGGCCAAAAGTAAAGTAGAAGGTGGACTCGTAGAACTGGACAAAGACGGCCAACCCACGGGTATTTTGGTGGACAACGCCATGCGGCTTGCCCGCACTGCCAACCCCAAACCAACCCCCGCCGAAATGCGTGCCGCCCTCCTCAAAGCCCAAGAAGTGTGTTTTGAATATGGCCTCACCAACGTAGGCGACGCGGGGCTGTCGCCCGAAATAATTGACTTGATTGACCAAATGCACCAAGATAAAACGCTCAAAATCAGGCTATATGCCATGGTGAGTTTGAGTCCCGAAAACGTAGATTTATACCTCAAAAAAGGCGTGTATCAAACCGACCGCCTCAACGTGCGCTCTTTCAAAATATACGCCGACGGCGCACTCGGTTCGCGCGGGGCGTGTTTGCTCAAACCCTACAACGACGCGCCCAGTACGGGTTTTTTGTTGTTGAGTCCAAAAGAATTGGAAACGTACGTGGCCAAAATTGCCAACAGCGACTTTCAAGCCAATACCCACTGCATCGGCGACTCGGCCAATCGGTTGATGCTCAACTTGTACGCCAAATATTTGAAAAAAGACAACAACCGCCGTTGGCGCATTGAACACGCTCAAATTGTAAACCCCGCCGACGTGCCAACGTTCAAAAACTACCGCATCATTCCGTCGGTGCAGCCCACCCACGCCACCTCCGATATGTACTGGGCCAGCGACCGCCTCGGCGCAGAACGGGCGCGGCATGGCTATGCCTTCAAAGAGTTATACGCTCAAAATCAGCTCATTACTTTTGGAACAGATTTTCCAGTAGAACCCGTTTCACCGTTTTATACGTTTCATTCGGCGGTGTTTCGGCAAGATGCCAAGGGCTACCCAGCAAGCGGCTACCAAATGGAAAACGCCCTCGACCGCGCCACCACCCTGCGCGGCATGACCATTTGGGCAGCTTATGGCAACTTTGAAGAAGCCCGACGTGGCAGCATTGAAGTAGGAAAAGATGCCGATTTTGTAATCTTAGAAAAAGACTTAATGACCGCCCCCGCCGCCGAACTCCGCGACATACGCGCCAAAAAAACCTACGTGGCAGGCCAAAAAGTATTTGACCGCCCATGACCACCACCCGCAAACATACCTACAACATGCTTGAGTTTTCGGCTGCTGGGCGGCGCGGCGTGAGTTTGTACATCAACCTGTTTTTGGTGGGTATTATTGTGCTAAACTCGCTTGCCATTGTGCTGCACAGCGTACCGTCGCTCAGTCGCAATCGTTTTTATGACCGCTTGTTCCTGGATTTTGAGGTGTTTTCGGCCTTTGTTTTTACCGTTGAGTATGTGTTGCGCGTGTGGTCGTGCGTCGAAAATCCCCGCTACGCCGACGGTTGGCGCGGGCGGCTACGCTACCTCTTCTCGTTTTTGGGATTGATAGATTTGCTGGCTACTTTGCCATTTTATCTCACGGCTTTTGGGGTAGATTTGGCCATTGTGCGTATGTTTCGCGTGTTTCGGTTGTTTAGATTATTTCAAACCAGCCGTTATGCGCACGCTTTGAAAGTGATTCAAAGCGTGTTGAAAGAAACCAAAGAAGAATTGATACTGAGTCTGTCGTTCATTGTTTTTGCGCTCATTGTGGCTTCCAGTATGATGTATTATTTGGAACACGCCGCCCAGCCTACCAAGTTTAGCAGTATTCCTGCTTCGCTGTGGTGGGGCGTTATTACGATGACCACCACGGGCTACGGCGATATGTACCCCGTTACCACTTGGGGACGCATTTTTGGCGGTCTTTTCTCTATTTTGGGCGTAGTGCTTTTTGCCCTGCCCACGGGTATTTTAACGTCGGGTTTTATTGAACAACTTCGCCGAACCAAAGGCAAATAAAAATTGGGGCGCGTTTCAAAGTACCGACCTCGGCTCTAAAAGCAGACCAAACTCAAGCAAAAAATATTGGGTATTTTTAGAATCCAAAAAGGAACTAAATATTTTTGTAGAATTACCTTTTTTGTTTCTACCTAAAAAAAAAACAAAGATGAAATGTTTGGGAATCACTCTGTACCCTTTTTCAAAATGGCACTCAGTGGGCTGATACCCTCTGATTACCAACAAATTATCAACAATATAACCTCATCATCATCATAGAAGGCTTTGTTACGGCAGTCAAGCTAAAGCATCTTAAACGACTGCCACGCTACTAATTGCCACTGCCCTTTTTGCTTTACGTAAACATCGGTATAGCGGAGTCGGAGGTTTGGATTGGTGGGCATTTTAACCACGCAAATACCGTTGATAATGGCCGTTTTCCCGTAAATCCGCACCTTCATTTCTTCCGATTTTATTTCGTCATACTGTGATTTTCCGTCTTTAATAGACTGAATATAAGACACTTTGCTGTCGGTATTGCCGTTTGAGTGAACATAAACCAAGTCGTCGGACAGTAAGGTTTCGAGGGCCGCATAATCTTTTTTGACCTGTGCTTCAAAACGTTGTTTTTCAACGTTCATAACGGCTTGTTCAACCGCCGGTTGGCCCCAAGTTGCGGTTGAAACAACGACAAATAATGCGAACAATAATGATTTCATTTTTGTATTGGTTTGAGGGTTTATGTTACAGGTTTTTCTTTTTCAACTCTTGTACGGCACGATTGGCCGCGCGGGCAGTAAATGCCATGAAAGTCAAAGATGGGTTTTGGGTAGAAGTGGAGGTCATCATGGCCCCGTCGGTTACGAACACGTTTTTGCACGAGTGCAATTGGTTCCATTTGTTCAAAAGCGACGTTTTAGGGTCTTTTCCCATGCGTACGCCACCCATTTCGTGAATATCCAAGCCAGGGTTTTGTTTGCTGTCGTTGGGTCGAATGTTCTTAAAGCCGCCCTTATCAAGCATTTCTGACGATTGCTCAAAAAAATGTTTTAGCATTTTTTCGTCGTTGTTGTCGTATCCCACCGAGGTTATCAACTGCGGAATGCCCCATTGGTCTTTGAGTTCTTTGCTGAGGCGTACGTGGTTTTCGTATTTCGGAATGGTTTCGCCTTGTATCATTACGTAGATGTGCCAGCCACCAGGTTGGGTATTTTTTTCTTTCCAATCGGCCCCAAAACCTGCCTCACCACCCTGGCTTCCCCAACCGCTGCGGGCGGCATCGAGTGCCACCAAATAACCCCGCTGAAAATCGGTTTCTTGTTTGAGCACATTTTGAAAACGAGGCAATATACCCATCGTTGGTCGCCGACCGAAGTAATATTTATCATCAAAACCCTCAATATCGGCATTGATTGAGCCACGGTAGTTATGAAACGCCATGTAGTGCCCCATGAGGCCGTTGTCATTGCCCAAGCCATCTGGAAAGCGGCTGGAAGTAGAATTAAGCAAAAGTGCGTTGGAAGCCAAGCACGAAGCATTCACAAAAATTATTTTTGCGTAATACTCGGTCATTTCTTTGGTGTTGGTGTCTATGACGCGTACGCCCGTAGCTTTGCCTTTTTGGTCATCATAAATAATAGAATGAACCACCGAAAAAGGCCGAAGCGTTAGATTTTTGGTGCGGCGTGCGGCGGGCAAAGTAGCCGACTGCGAACTAAAATAAGCACCAAATGGGCAACCACGGTAGCACAAATGACGGGCTTGGCACTGGGCGCGTCCGAGTGCAATGTGCCAGGGCTGCGGCTTGGTGAGGTGGGCGCATCTGCCCACAATGAGGTGGCGGTCGGCGTAGTTTTCTTTGATTTTTTTTTGCAAATGTTTTTCAACGCAATTGAGCTGCCACGGGGGCAAAAAATCGCCGTCGGGCAAAATATCCAGTCCATCTTTGTTGCCGCTGATGCCCGCAAAACGTTCTACGTAGCTGTACCAGGGGGCCATTTCGTCGTAATTTATGGGCCAAGGCACGGCGAAGCCGTCGCGGGCGGGGCCGTCAAAATCGTATTTGCTCCAGCGTTGCACCTGCCGCGCCCAAAGCAACGATTTGCCGCCCGTTTGGTAAGCCCGAATCCAATCAAAGGGTTTTTCTTGCACATAAGGCTGCTCGTTGTCTTTGGTAAAAAAATGCTGGGTGGCCTCATTGAGGGCGTAACAACGACTCACGATGGGGTTGTCTTCCCGAAAGTTGGGCGGCATGCGGTTGCGGTGGGGCAAATCCCACGAGTTGCTCATGGCCGTTGGGTAGTCGGTAATGTGGTTTACGTCGCGGCCACGTTCGAGCACCAGTGTTTTTAAGCCTTTTTCGGTTAATTCTTTGGCTGCCCAGCCGCCCGAAATACCAGAGCCAATCACGATGGCATCGTAGGCTTGTTGCTTGGTTGCGTCTATGTTAAAGTTCATTAGGCAATTTATTGATATATTTTCTTTTTAAATTACAATTATTGGGTTTTTAGAGTCCATATCTTTGTTAAAAATAGATAAAAGATGAATTATTTG
>REAB01000096.1 GCA_004293645.1 Cytophagia bacterium
TCCTTCACGGAAATAAAAAATAGGCATTTTAAATCATTGACATTCAATTGTTTACAAGTCAAAGTGTCAACTACTTTTTAATGGTTATGAAGGATGCCTATAATTTACACTAACAATTTTATTGTGCCGCCCGAACCTCCTTTTTCGGAAGAAGGAGCTCTTCTTGCAAATGAAACACTTTCTACAAAAGGCTTTTCAGCTATTTGATTTTTGAGTGTTTCTATCTGATTGTTATCGGGAACTTGTACGTGGACAATCAAATCTTTGGTATTGCCGATGTCTTTATTGTGTAGAAATCTGATTTGCCAAACTACCAAAATAGATACTGATACCAAAACAATTGCCACACTAAACTGACTTACCACCAACCCTTTGCGGAGCGAAAGACCAGTTTTAGAATTTTTTGTAACGCCTTTCAGTATATGAATCGGGTTATAGCCCGAAACAACCAACGATGGATAAAGCCCCGCAACCGTAATCGTAAAAATGATTAAAATTGGCAGGAAAACCAGCATTTGACCATCAAAAAACTGCTTGAAAGTAACATTGATATTGAGCCAGCTATTGACCAACGGCATAGCCAAATAAGCCAAAATGACAGCAAAAAACACCGATAAGAGTGTAATAAAACCCACTTCAACGATAAACTGCCATAGAATTTGGGCTTGCGAACTTCCCAGTGTTTTTCGGACACCGATTTCTTTGAAACGTTTGAAAGATTGAGCAGTTGAGAGGTTAATGAAATTGATACAAGCCACCAGAAGTAACAAAATTCCGATGGCTGAAAATAGATAAATACTTGATTGTGAGATTTTTCCGCCGAAATCTAAATTGAAATGCACGTCCGAAAGTTCTTGCAATTGAAAACGGTAATACTTGGCCATCTCGCCATAATATTTTTTTGAAAATGCAGGTAATTGAGCTTCAAATGCTGTTTTGGAAGTATTATTTTTGAGACTTATGTAGGTTTCCCTTGATTTCATAAACCATGCCCATTCTGTAAAGCTTTTATCATTGGCTGGAATAATAGTTTTTAGTGTAGATAATGAAACAAAAACTTCGGTTTTGAGGTCGGTTGTTTCGGGAATATCTTTTAAGATACCTACAACTTTTATGGGCTGTAAGTTGTTAATTGTCAGCACTTTATTTATTGGATTTTCTTCGCCAAAATATTTTCGGGCATACTTTTCGGTTAATACAACTGTGTTGGGCGTATCAAGCGAAGTAGCTTGACCAATAAGCCATTGATAATCAAATACTTTGAAGTAGTCTGCACCAATAAAAGCAGCAGCTTCTTTTTCGAGAAATTGAGTGGGCAAGTTGTTTTTATCATCAACGCTCAGCGTGAGTTCTTGCTGACCGATGTAAGCCACATTTTCGACACTCGAAAAATCATTTTTGAGGGCTTCGTGCAAAACATAGGGGCTTCCTTTTTCATGTTCTACACTTCCATCATCTAAGTGCAGATTCATCACAACCCGATAGATATTTTTCGAGTTGTGGTGGTGAGCGTCGGTTAGTAAATGAAATTTTATAAACTGAAATATGACAAGGCTACCGAAGATTCCTAATGATAACCCCAGCACATTGATAAAGGTATAAATCTTGTTTTTAGAGAGATTTCGAGCTGCGATTTTAAGATAATTTTTAAGCATTGGTGGTCAGATTTCAATTTTAGATTAAAGATAATCTATAAAACCACCAATGCTTATTCACTTAACTTTATTTAACATTTACTCCGCCTTCAAACTTTTCACTGCGTTCATCAAAGCCGCTTTTATGGCTTCAGAAATTTTATATTTAATGGATACTTGTATGGCTGGCCATTATTGACTTTCACAGTATTGATGATAACGAATATTTGACTAAAAACTGCAAAAAATACTGTAAACGGATGTATTGAAAAAAGTAAACAAGGAAGCAAATAAAGGGACATACTTAGCTGAAAATTAATCACATCATAGGCATGATTTTTAATATTTTCAACCTTGTTCTTTTTCCAAATCCAAACAATAATTGGTGCTACAATCGTCAACAAAAGTCCACTCAAATGCAGCAAAGGCAACCATTTCTTAGTTTCAGCATCATTTATATCATCTTCATAGATGTTCAAAATTTCAAAATCTACGTCTAACGCTGCCGCAATAGACTGCAAAGTATAAGCCCGTGGGTCCACATCACCATTTTCAATGCGTTGGATTGTTCTGACACTTATCTCTGTTTTTTCTGCAAGTTCTTCCTGAGTAATGCCTTTTTTCAATCTAAGTGTTTTGATCAAATGTCCTGTTTTCATATTTTTTGTTTTATTTCTCTGCAAATTTAGAGGTATTGAAAGAAGACAAAAACTACATTTACACGACATTTGGACGACATTTGTTTAAAAATCAGTTTCTACTCCGTCTTTAAACTCTCAACAGGATTTGCCAAAGCGGCTTTGATGGCCTGGTAACTTACTGTTAGTAAGGCGATTAAAGCCACAATAACACCCGAAACCACAAACATCCACCATTCAATATGGATGCGATACGCAAAGTTTTTGAGCCAATTGTTGGCGGTATAATAAGCCAATGGCGATGCCAAAACGATAGCAATAAGTACCAATTTCAAGAAGTCTTTCGACAACAAAGCCGTAATGCCCAGTACACTTGCCCCAAGTACTTTTCGGATGCCAATTTCTTTGGTACGTACTTCGGCTGAGAATGTTGCCAAGCCAAAAAGACCTAAGCACGCGATGAAAATCGCCAAAAATGCAAAGACATTGATGATTTTGGAAATGCGTTTTTCTGCCCGATAAAGATTCTCTAAATGCGCATCTACAAACAGGTATTCAAAAGCCGAGTTGGGTATATTTTTCTTATAAACTGCTTCCAAACTCGCCATATTTTTCACTAAATCGTCTGAACTCAACCGCACCATCAGATAGCTATAGCCCTCGGTTCGTGCATTATGAAAAGCATACGGCATGATGGTTTCGTGCATTGTCTGAAAATGAAAATCTTCTACCACTCCCACAACTTCGTCGCCATAATCATTGAAAACCTTGATTTTTTTACCAACAGCCTGCTCAGGAGTTAGCCCCAGGCTTTTAGCGGCTGTTCGGTTAATAACCAGCCTATCGAGCGTATCGGTGGGGAGTTTTTTGTCAATCATCTTACCCGCCAACAATTTAATCCCCATGGTTTCGAGTATTTCGGGTCTGGTTCTGCACGTATAAATCTTGATTCCTGCACTTGGATTTTTGTCGTCTTGAATTGTCCGCAAGCTTGTACTCATCCCCGAAAACGACTGGGTATAAGCGGCCTGCTTCACGGCCGACAAGTTCCTGAACTCATTTTCGAGCGCATCGTATTGTTCTGTTTGGGTTAGGTTGGTTGCCAAAACCGCCACTACTTGTTCGGGTTTAAAGCCAAGATTTTTATCGCTCAAAAACTTGAGTTGCAATTGAAAAACAATGACCGTAATAATCAAAACTATCGAAGCAACAAACTGAAACACCACCAAGCTTTTACGAAAAATCGAAGAGCCAGATTTGGGCTGATTGTTGGTTTGGAGCATGAACTTCGGCGAAAACCTCGAAAATATCAACGCAGGATACGCCCCAGACAAAACGATAATAAAAAGCCAGATAGCCAGCAATATCACCCAAAACCACGATTGTTTGAGGAAATTGAGCGAGAGCGTTTCTTCGATAAGGGCATTGAGAAGTGGTAAAAGTGTAGCCAGTAAGCAGATACTCAATAGCAAGCCAATGGTTACGTAGAGGAACGTTTCGGTATAAAACCGCCGTACCATTTGGCCGAATGTTGCCCCCAATGATTTATTGATACCCACCTCTCTAAAACTGCGTTGGAGCCGGGCAGTGCTGAGATTCATATAATTGATGGATGCAATGAGCAGTAGCGCGATTGTGAGGGCTATCAAAATATGGGTTTGTTGGGCGTTACCGTAGGGCGCATCTACTTTATTGGCATAATCAGCCGAATGCAGATAAACCTCGCTCATCGGGCGCAAAAAGACATCATAAAAGCGATTTTTTCGAGGGCTTTCTTTGGAAATAGCTGCCGCTATTTTTCGATCTAATTGTTGGACATTGGCATTGGGGTTGAGCAAAACGAATGTTTCAAAACTGGCATTGCTCCAACTCTGATTATCAGGCCTTGATGCCCATTTGATTGTATCGAAAGAGCCTAAAATATCGTAATCTAAATGTGTGTATCCCGCAAAATCATCAAACACCCCCGTAACTTCGACATCAATTGCGTTATCAATTTTGAGGGTTTTACCCATTGGGCTTTGATCGCCAAAATACCTTTTAGCGGTAGCACTACTGATAATGACCGTATTGGGTCTTGCCAATGCCGTTTTTGGGTTTCCTTCTTTGAAATTAAAATCAAAAATATCGAGAATAGTAGGGTCAGCGAAGTAGAGTTTCTTTTCGGTAAAATGCTTTTCGCCCGATGTTACAAAAGCTGTTTGCCCGAATTCGTGGTGTAAAATTCGGGTTTGGTGTTTGATTTCGGGGAGGTTTTGTTTCAAATATGGCCCCACTTTATTTGGACTCTGCGACCATTTTTCAAAGTTTTTTCCATCAAAAGAGGCATTTAAACCAACCTGATAGATGTTATCATAGTTTTTGTGGAAAGTATCAAACGATATTTCCTTTTTGACGAAAAGCAGCGTAGCCATGGCTGCCGCCAAACCAATGGCCAAGCCAAATACGTTGATGAGGCTGAATGTTTTGTTTTTCAGCGCGTTTCTAAATGCGATTTTGATGTAGTTACGTATCATTTTGTTTTTTGGTTATATTTGTAGAAAACTAATATTATGGAACTAATAACTGACATCGTAGTAGAGAATCCTGGGGTTTCTCAATACGAACTTGAAAGGCATAAACCGATGCCAACGCTCATTCATGGAGCCATTCAAGCCAATTTAACTTTCGAACTGAAGTTAAACTATGGTAATCAATTTCGCATTGCCAGCGAGGTTACCTTAGATACCAAACCCGACGGTAGCACACCCGATTTGGTGCTATATCCAGCAAGCGCATTAGACTTCAAGAACGACCCTTCGCGCCGAACAGATGCCCCCTTGCTATGTATCGAAATCCAGTCGCCCTCGCAAAGTACCAAAGATATGACCCAAAAATTAGAGCCTTATTTTAGCTTCGGAATCAAATCTTGTTGGATTATCGTACCCGAATTCAAAGCTATGTTTGTTTATGATAGCCCTTATCATTATGGATTTTTTCATGAAACAGACCTACTAAAAGACAAGACACTTGGTATCGAAATTGATGTTTCTAAGGTATTTCAATAACCTTCTACTCCGTTTTCAAACTCTTCAAAGGATTCATTAGTGCTGCTTTGATGGCTTGATAGCTCACTGTTAATGTTGATAAAATAGTAAATCTTGTTCTTGACGAGGTTTCGGATGCCAATTTTTAAATAGTTACGAAGCATAGTTTTTTCGGTTATATTTGTTAAAAAAACTTAAGACGGTTATGACAAAATCATTTGAAACTTGGGAATATGAGGAGGTCGAAAACACTTTTGGGTTAAAAAGAGTTTTCGAGCTTTCAGCATTAACAGAATGGTTAAATTCTTCAAAAAATAACATTGATGAAACAATGAAACTTTTTTTGAATGGTATTCAAAAAAGACTCATCATCAATGCCGACGCTTGGAACGAGGACGAATTTAAAATGTTTTTTATCGCTCCTTTGTTAAGTCAAATGCCCTTAGAAATTGATGATTTCAAACCTTTTACGCAACGTACCCTTTCTGCCAAATTTCCTGAGTTAGATTTAGAAGTTTCGGGTAAAATTGAGTTTGTGATTGCCCGTGGCAAGCAAAGACCCAAACAACCCTATTTCTTCCTTCACGAATACAAGCAGGAGCGGCGTAGAGAAAACGACCCGCTTGGACAACTCTTAATTTCGATGGTAGCTGCACGCCAAAACAACGAAAAGAAAACGCCTCTTTTTGGTTGTTTTGTGGTAGGCCGTGATTGGTTTTTTGTGGTTTTAGACCAACAAACCTATTCGGTAAGTTTGGCCTGTGATGCCACCAAAAACCATGAACTTTACCAAATAGTTGCCATGCTTTCGGCCATGCCTGCTATTATTCGTCGGTATTTTTAAAAAAATGCCGTAGTCAGTGTCTTCACTGACAATATTTCTACGCCGTAGTCAGTGTCTTCACTGACAATATTTCTACTCCGTTTTCAAACTCTTCACAGGATTCATCAGTGCGGCTTTGATGGCTTGATAACTTACTGTTAATAAGGCAATTAAAAAGGTAAATAATCCTGCATACACAAACACCGAGGGCTGAATGTCCGTTTTGTATTCATATTTATCCAACCATTGAGTCATAATCCAATAGGTGAGCGGACCTGCAATAATAATCGAGACTAAAATAAGACCCATAAAGCCTTTCGAAATCAAGAAAACAATTTGATAAATAGCTGCTCCTAAAACCTTCCGAATGCCTATTTCTTTGGTTTTGCTTTGTGCCAATGCCGTAACCAACCCAAACAAGCCCAGGCAAGTAATAAAAATTGCCAGCAACGAAAAGCCCTGAGCGATGGAAGAAAGTTGGTTTTCGTTGGCAAATTTTTGGTTGTATTCCTCATCCACAAAATGGTATTCAAACGGGTAATTAGGATTGTATTTTTTGAAGATTTTTTCTGCCGCAGCCAAGTTTTCTTTGATTGGCTTGGCGGCGTTGTACTTGATATGCACGGCGTTATAGCTGTTCATGATGGGGCCTCCGATGGTTAGCGCACCTACCTCCCTGAAAGGCGACTGCATGATAAAATCTTTGACAACGCCAATGACATGAAACTCCCAACCACCATCTTTTATGATTTGACCAATTGGATTGGCAAAACCCATCATTTTTTTGGCAGATTCATTGATTATCACCCCCGAAGAGTCGGTAGAATATTTGCTTAGCTCAAAATCTCGTCCTTCTATTATCTTCAAACCAAGCGTTTTTGCGATTGCATCATCTGCCCCAAAGCGGTCTATATTTCTATGGTCGTCGGTGGCTTTGCCTTTCCATTCCATTCCACCTGTATTACTCCAAGTCTCGGTGATAGGCGAAAAAGTCCTGACCATCGAAACCGCCACGTTGCTTCTGAGCAATTCGTCTTTTATGAGGGTAAAATTCTTTGGAATATCTCCTTCCATCATGTGATAGACCAAGTTTTCTCTATCATAGCCCGTATTTCTACTTTGGGCAAAATCCAATTGTTGTTTTATAATAATGGTACTCGAAATGAGCAAAATAGAGAACACAAATTGGCAAACAACCAAGATTTTGCGAGGAGTAAGTGTAGCCGAAACGTTGATGGCACTGCCTTTTAGTACTTTGATAGGATTGAACCCAGAAAGAAACAAAGCAGGATACGAACCCGCCACCAAACCCGTAAGAATTACAAATGCAGAGGCGTAACCCAACAACTGTAAGTCCAGCCAATTGATGACAATTTTTGAATCAATCAGTTGATTAAATGCGGGCAGACACAAAGAAACAACCAGTACCGCCAATACTGCCGCCAAAAATGCAGTGAGGATAGACTCGGTATAAAATTGATAGATCAACGTCAGCCTCGTGGCACCTGAGGCTTTTCTTACTCCTACTTCTTTGGCTCTTTTTTCGCTTCTTGCTGTGCTCAAATTCATAAAATTGATACAGGCAATTAGTAAAATCAGCAAAGCAATGATTGTAAAGTTTCTAACGAGCTCTATTTTGCCTCCTTCTTCCACACCATTTTTAAAACTCCCATGAAGTTGAAGCCTCGTAAATGGGTAAACAAAGGTCTCCCAATAGGCGGTTTCTTTGTCATAGTTTTTTCTTAAATGCTTTATTTTGGCATTGAAAGCATCTTGTGGTACTCCTTTTTTGAGCAATGCATAGGTTGTGGTTGAGTTGTTGCCCCAATGAAGACTTTCCATATTGTTGGCCACCTTAAATCGCCATGGCACCAGGCAGTCAAACTTAAACTGTGTATTGGAAGGGAGGTTGGCCAAAACACCAGTAACTATAAAATCAGCTTCATTATTGAATTTAAGAATTTGTCCAATCGGGTTTTGGTTGCCAAACATTTTTTTGGCAAAATCTTTGGTAATAACTGCACTATTGACGCCATTCAAGCAAGTGTTTTTATCGCCTTCAAGCAATGGAAAAGTGAAAATATCCAAAAAAGTAGAGTCCACTACCTGCACCAGTCCTTTCAATTTATTCTCTTTGAACTGAACCAAATATTTCTGTACCCAATCTACCCTTACCGTTTTTTCTACTTCTGGATAATCTTTTTGCAAGGCGGGTCCCATGGTCTGCGGGGTAACATTCCACGAACCTGTTTTTCCTTGTTCGGTTACTTGATTCCATGCCTGAAAAATTCGGTCTTTGTTTTGGTGGCTACTCTCAAAACTGTATTCATAATTTACCCAAAGCAAGATGAGTGCCGAGGCGGCAAATCCAATTGCCAAGCCAACGATGTTGATACTGCTGTAAACCTTGTTTTTTTGAAGGTTTCGGAAGGCGATTTTGAGGTGGTTTTGTAACATGGCTTAGTGTTGTTTTAGACAGTTAAAATATTTAATAAATTGCTTACTTGCATTTTTAGAGGCAAATGTGATTTGCCAAGATGCCCTTCTAAACGTAGTATCGCGTACATCGGTAATGGCCGTGCCTTTTTGTAGAAAAAAACCTACCTTATTGTCGCGCCCCAATTTTACATGGGTATTTTCGCTCGCAGGAAAAACGTGGTTATTGATTTTTAAGGCATGTTGATTTTTGAGCCATTCCACTTCAATTTCCTCTCCTGTTCTCTGTTCATTGAGCAGGCTACGAATATTGGAGATAGAAGCATCCAAGCTACAATTTTGAGCGATGCTACTCAAAGAAAAACCAGTGATAATAAGACCAAGGATGATGATTCGTTTCATGATTTATTCAGTTTTTAAAGATTTTACAGGATTCATTAAAGCCGCTTTGATGGCTTGGTAGCTAACTGTCAATAAAGTAATGACCAAAGCCCCAACACCAGCGACCACAAAAATCCACCAGCTTATTTCTGTTCGGTACGTGTATTTTTGCAACCATTCACTCATAAAATAATAAGCAATTGGTGCTGCGATTAGGCATGAAATAATGACCAAAACCACAAAGTCTTTACTCAACAATTGCCATAAATTGGCGACAGTAGCTCCAAGCACTTTACGGATGCCGATTTCTTTGGTGCGTTGCTCGGCTACAAAACTGGCTAATCCGAATAAGCCCAAACATGATATAAAAATGGCCAAAATGGCGAAAAATGTAGTCAATTTGCCAACTCGCTCAATTGATGCAAACTTTTTGGCAAACTCTTCATCAGCAAATTTGAATTCAAAGGGCATACTTGGTGCATATTTTTTGAAAACACTTTCTATTTTTAATAGAGCCTCGTTTGTGCTTATACTTGGTTTAATTTTAATAGAAACAGTAGCTTTATTCCAAGGTCCTAAAAAGAACATCGTTGGTGATACTGGTTCAAAAGGATTTTCCATTAATACATCTTTTATCACGCCCACAATCGTGTATTTTTTAATGTCGCCTCTTTGAATCGTTTCCCCAATTGGATTTTTTAAACCCATAAATTTTACTGCAAATTCATTTACAACCACTGAATTGGAGTCATTAAAAGTTTTTGAAAAATCACGCCCTCTTACAAACTTCCAACCGACGGTATTTCCAAATTCATGACTAACACCTATTGTGCCAAAAGCCGTTTGTAGTGGTTCGTTTGGGTTTTTTCCTTTCCAAGAAATATCGGTATTATTTGACCAAAGTTCGTTTATAGTTCCATCCGATTCAGCCATGTTTTCTACAACTCCCGTCTTCATTAATTCATCATGAAAAACCTGATGGTGCTTATGTATATCGTCAGTTTTCATGTCAAAGTATATCAAACCATCGCTTTCAAAGCCAATGGGGCGGTTTTGAGAAAATTGGATTTGCCGAAAAACCACAATTGTACCAATAATGAGAACTATTGAAACCGAAAATTGGGTAACAACCAATACTTTCCTCGGTATGGCTGAAAACCTACCGACTTGGATAGCACCTTTCAAAACTTTTACAGGCTTAAAAGCTGATAAATAGAAGGCTGGATATAAACCAGATAGCACTGAAACTATAATTGTAAATCCTATACTTGCTAACCAAAATAGTATATTCGAAAAAGGGAATGAAATTTCTTTTTCGGCAATATTATTGAACCAAGGCAAGAGAAGAATAACTATGACTATCGAAGCCAAAAGAGCCAAAATTGCTGTTAAAAATGCTTCACTCAAAAACTGAGTAATTAATTGACCACGAACGGAGCCAACAGTTTTCCTAATGCCTACTTCTTTGGCTCTTTTTTCAGACCTTGCGGTGCTTAAATTGATGAAATTTATACAAGCCAATAACAATACAAAAATTCCAATTATTCCAAAATATTTAATGGATTGAAGTTTTTCGCTTGTGCCAACCCCATTTTCAAACTTGGAATATAAGTTCCACTTTTTCATTGGATAGATGAACACTTCTGGCTTTCGATTGGAAGCATATTCAGCATCCATATTGTCTCGTTTCAAATTTTTTATCTTAAACGAAGCTTGTTCAAAACTCACATTTTCGGCAAGTTGAACGTATATGTGCAGGAAGTTACTATTCCATTGGGTTAGCGAATAATCATACCATTCTTTTCCTCTTGAAAACATTAATAAATCCCATGGGAGTATATAATTTAAGTCATTAAACTCAGAATTACTTGGTAAATCTGAATATACTCCGACCACTTGTACATCAACATTATTATCAATTCTTACTATCCTATTCAATGGAGGGGCATCTCCAAAAATCATTTTTGCAAATGAACTTGAAAGCAAAATAGAATTTAAATCTTTCAAGCCTTTTGAACTTCCTGATTCTATATTTAAAGTGAGCATTTCTGGTGCATTGGCTTGCATATACCTACCTTTTCCATTGAAGTTTTTAATTCCTTCAGACACAATATGCTCCTGAGAATTACTTGCCATTACTATATGTTTGAAATCTCTTCCATAACTGGAATTAAGTGCCAAACCTATTGGTAACGACATGGTTTTGTTTACATGTATTTCGCCATTATCTATTGATTTTATGAGTACTTGACCAATCTTATCATAATTTTTATGGTATTTATTAAAACTCAATTCATCATAAATCCAAAGCCCAATGAGCATGGCCACCGACATACCCATGGCAAGGCCACCAATATTGATAAAAGAGTAAACCTTGTTCTTAACGAGGTTTCTGAGGGCGATTTTGAGGTAGTTTCTGAGCATTTTCTTGAAAATTATTTATTTTTGTGAAAAGCGATATTGATTATGGAAACTGTTGAAATTGAAATGAATGATTCTGTTGCCAAAAAATGGCGAAATTCTCCATTGGCGATAAGGAAAAGTCTTGAGAAAAAATTTGAAGAACAAATTGAAATGGTTGATCGCCAAATTCATTTTCAAAAATTGGAAACTATTTTGGAAGAAATTGGCAAGCAAGCACAACAAAATGGACTCACTGAGGAAATTCTTAAAGACCTTTTGAAGGATGAGTAAAGTTTTTGTTTTTGATACAAATACACTTGTTAGTGCGTTTATGTTTCCAAACTCTAACCCTAAAAAGGCATATAATTTAGCAAAAACTACGGGGCTTATTTTTGTAAGCGATATTACATTCAGTGAGCTGGAAACTGTTTTTTTAAGGCCAAAATTTGATAAATATGTACAACTAACTGATAGAAAAAGGGCTATTGAAGAATACAGAAGTGCGGTAAAATTTGTCAGCCACACCGAAACCATCACAGACTGCCGTGACTCCAAAGACAACAAATTCCTTGAGCTTGCCATAACAGCAAATGCCGACTGCCTCATCACAGGTGATGAAGATTTGTTGATATTAAATCCGTTTCGAAATATTCCCATTTTAAATGCTTCTGATTTTTTAAATCAATTTTAGTTTTTTTTGTTAAAGGCTAAAAGCTTGAGGTAAAGACACCTTTTTCACTCCGTTTTCAATGATTTCACAGGATTTGCTAATGCTGCTTTGATGCTATGCCAACTAACTGTAATTAAGGCTATTGATATTGTCGCAACGCCTGCCAAGGCAAATACCCACCAAGAAATCGTGATTCTATAGGCAAAGTCTGCCAACCACTTGTCCATAAAATAATATGCTATCGGACTCGCAATCACAAAAGCAATCATTACCAACTTTAAAAAGTCTTTGGAAATTAAGATTGTGATTTGTAAGATGCTTGCGCCCAAGACCTTGCGGATGCCAATTTCTTTGGTGCGTTGTTCGGCGGTGAAAGTTGCCAGACCAAATAAACCCAAACAAGCAATAAAAATGGTGATAAGCGTAAAATAGAAAATAATGCCTGCTGTGCGGGCTTCTTTTTCATAAACCTTTTGAAACTCTTGGTCAAGAAAAAAGTATTCAAAAGGTGTTTCGGGATTTATCTTTTCCCAAATTTTTTCTACTTCTGCTATTGTGCTTGCAAAATCGCCTCTTTGTAAATTGGCGATAAAATAGTTGGGCTGTTCATTGCTACCGAGCCTCACAATTCCATAAGGTGTGATATCTGAATGCAGGCTTCGGAAGTTAAAATCTTTCATAACACCCACTATTTGCTTACTAAAGCGCTGGTTATCAGCCTCAAAATAAATCATTTTGCCAACAGCAGTTTCTGACTCGTAGCCTAATTGTTTGATGGCTGTTTCGTTCAAAATAATAGTATTGGAATCGGCAGTCATATTTTTTGAGAGGCTTCTTCCGTACAATAATTTATAGCCGAGTGTTTCCAAATAACCTTCATTGGCTCTTACAAATCCGATATCTACTTTGTCGTCTAAGGTTTTTCCTTCGGCATAAAACAAATGGTCTTCCATGAGTTCGATGCTCGGATAACTCGTACCAGCTGTTGCCGAAATTATTTTCGTATTCTGTGTGATTTCATTTTTCAAAGCCACATAATTATTGGCAGAAGTTCGGCTTTGGAAAGGCAAAATAAGCTGTTGGTTTTTGTTGAAACCCAAATCTTTATTTCTTATCAAATCCAATTGTTGCCAAATAACAATGGCGGCCAAAATCAAAGTAACCGATATGGCAAACTGAAAAACCACTAACCCTTTACGAATAAAAACTACCGAAATTGAGTTAAATAATTTGCCTTTCAATACCGAAATTGACTTAAATGAAGACAAATAAAGTGCGGGATAAAGTCCTGATAATAATCCAGTTATAGCTGTGAGCCCCGCAATCCAAAGTACGAGAATGGGTTTTTGAAATAGGATAATATTCTTTTGTGAAAAGCTATTAAAAACGGGCAAAAACAGAGTCAAAGTTATTAAAGAGACGACAAGGGCTATCAAACACATCATCAAAGATTCGCCAAGGAACTGTCCAATCAAACCATTTTTATTTGCTCCCATTACTTTTCTTACACCTACTTCTTTGGCACGTTTTTCGGAACGAGCCGTTGAAAGATTCATAAAATTGATGCACGCAATGAGCAATAAAAAAGCTGCAATTGAGCCTAAAATATACAGATAAGTCATGCTGCTATTTGTCGAAATCTCATTTCCGATAGCCGATCTTAAATAAATATCTTGTAATGGTTGCAAAAAAAGACTTTTGGTTACGCCAGCAGCTTTCATATCTACACCGCCATTTCGTTGATAAAAAGAGGGTAATTTTGCCTCAAAAGCAGTCGGGTTTGTTCCTTTTTTTAGCTTCAAGTAGGTATGAAAAATACTATTATTTGACCAATTTGTTTGGTTTTTAACCCATTGACCCAAGTCGTCATTTTCCATCGAAAGAAAATAATGGGCATTGATATGCGATTTGTTTTGGGTATTTTTGAAAACACCTTTTACACTATAATTTGTTTTTCCATAGGGTATTTCCACGCTCACAACTTTGTTAATCGGGCTTTCATTTCCAAATAGTTTTTGAGCAACATCTTCTGAAATGACCATCGTGTTTGGTTGATTTAGAGCAGTTTGACTATCGCCAAATTTGAAATCATACGTAAATATTTCAAAGAAATTAGCATCGGCATACATTCCATTGTTTTCATAAAATTGCTGTTGATTTTTGTCATTTTTCAAAAGCATTTTATCAATATTGGGAAATTTGAGTATGCGAGCAACTTGCTCAATTTCGGCAAAATCATTTCTTAAACCTTGTGCTATTGGTGCAACCGTCCCCGCCCATTTTTCATCTTTTATTTGTTGAGCAACTCGATAAAGCTGGCTTACATCTCGGTGGTGCTTATCATAGCTTATTTCATCAAAAATATAGAGCATTATCAACAAGCAAGTTGCCAAGCCAACCGATAGTCCAAAAATATTGATAAAAGAATACACCTTGTTCCTGACAAGATTACGAATGGCGATTTTTAAATAGTTCCGTATCATAATAATTTGGGTTAACGGGTTAATTGGTTAAACGGTTAATGGAATAAGTCTTTCACCTTTTCACCCTTTTTATTCAGTTTTCAAACTCTTCACAGGATTCATCAAAGCGGCTTTGATACTTCTAAAACTTATTGTTAACAAAGCGATTGTAATCGTTGAGAATCCTGCAATTAAGAAAACCCACCCATTCAACTCTGTTCGATATTCAAAGTCTTGTAGCCAATTGTTCATTACATAATATCCTGCTGGAAAAGCAATTAGCAATGAAATCCCAACTAATTTCAGGAAGTCTTTTGATAATAAGACCACGATTTGAAGTACAGTAGAGCCAAGTACTTTACGAATCCCGATTTCTTTAATTCGCTGTTGGGTCGTGTAGGTAATTAGCCCAAAGAGTCCCAAACTCGCAATAAAAATGGTGAGTAAAGCAAAAGCCCTTAAAATGATAAACATATTGGTTTCTTTCAGGTAGGTTTCGTTATAAAGCTCATCCAAAAACGCATAGCTGAACGTTTCGCCAGTTCCATAGGTATTCCAAATACTTTCCATATTTTTTAGCAGGGTGGCTATATCTTTGTTTTCTGCTTTTAGGATTAGTCCAAAATAGGGCTTGTATTCCATCACGAGAGGTTCGATAGGTTCACGAAGCGAACGAGCATGAAAATCTTTGACTACGCCTACTATGGTTTTATCAGTGTCATCACTAAACCGTATGGTTTTACCAATTGGATTTTGAGGCAAACCTAATGCTTTAATAGCGGTTTCATTGATAAGTATATTTGTTGATTTTGGGTCTAAGGCTTGTGAGAAATTTCGTCCTAAAAGAATTTTCATGCCCAACGTAGGCACATACGCCTCGTCTATGTTATATACTCGAGTACGAATACGCTGTGTTCGGTCATTGGCTTTGAGGGCAGCCATCATATTCTGATCGGTGGGTCCGGCAGGCACAAAAGCCGATGTAGTGATGCTTTTTATTTGTGGATTTTTCTGGAGTTCTTCTTTAAAAACATTCAGTTTATCTCCCAAAAAACCCGCTTCACGTATTACAATCAATGAGTTTCTATTGTACCCAACATCCTTTTTTTCGATAAATTCCATCTGCTGGTGTACAATCAAAGCACCAATGATTAGAATGACCGAAATAGCAAACTGAAAGACTACCAAAGTACTTCTTACGCCTTTGCTTTTACCTGTCGTAAAACGGTTTTTCAACGCTCCAAGAGGATTGAAAGATGACATAAAAAAAGCGGGATAACCACCAGCCAATAAGCCGATTACCACTATAAGACAAGGTAAAAGCAAAAGATTTTCAACGGATAGTAATTGTTGAATTTGAAAGGATTTGCCACTTAGCTGATTGAATAATGGGAGAGACACATAAAAAAGCAAAACACCAATGATGAGAGAGAAAATAGTAGATAAGAATGATTCTGTCAAAAACTGAAATACGAGTTGTTGCTTTGCCGAGCCCAGCACCTTTCGCATACCGATTTCTTTCAAGCGATTTGATGCCGACGCTGTACTCAGATTGATAAAATTGATACAGGCTATCAAGAGCATAAAAATAGCAATGGTACTAAAAATTAATACAGTTTTAAAATTACCACCCGCCTCCAATTCGCCACGAAGATTTGAGTGGAGATGAATATCATAAAGTGGTTGTAAAAACAATCCAACGTTGTTGCCTTTTGCTTTAAACTCATTCAGGCTCAGCCCCATATCAGATTTAAGTCCAGCACTAAAATAGCCATCTGTTGCACTTTTTATTTTGCGTTCCAAAGACTTTAAATCTTCAACTTTGTGAAGTTTTAGATAGGTATGATACTGCCCCGAAAGCCAAGTTTGAGCATTGGCAGTAGTGTTTGTACTCATAGATGCCAATAAATCAAAATGGAAATGGGCATTAGAAGGCATATTTTCAATAATGCCCGTGACAGTATATTGCCCTTCAAAACTTGAATAACCGCCTTCACTCCACACACCTATCTCTTTTATTTCAATGCTTTTATTGATGGGGTCAGCATTACCAAAATAAGTTTGTGCTTGAGCTTGTGTCAGCACCACCGAAAAAGGTTTTTGAAGAGCCGTTTTCGGATTTCCCTGTACCATTTTTAATGAAAAGACATCAAAAAAAGTATCGTCCGCAAAAGCTAATTTCCCATTTCTGAAAGACTTATTGGGCAAAACAACTTTGGCAGCATCGCTGAGTTTGTAGAGCCTGGTGGTTTGCTTTACTTCGGGAATAGTCTGTTTTAGGGTAGCTGCTACGGGTGCCATAACAGCGGCTTCGTCTATCTTTTCTTCACCCATTTTGGCACTCAAAATTACCCTTACGATATTTTCATCATTGAACTTGTCATAGCTCAGTTCATCCACAACAAAGAGAGTAATCGTTAGGAAAGTAGCCAAACCAATGGCTAATCCAAAGACATTTATACCGAATAGAGCCTTGTTTTTAAGGATATTCCGAAAAGCGATTTTTAAATAGTTGCGTATCATAATAATTTTGGTTAATCGGTTAAGGGTTAATCGGCTAAAGGGTTAATCGGTTAAGGGCAATGAATAGAAATCGGTTACCCCGTTCCCCTTTTCACCGTTCCGCGCGGGCGGCCCCGACCTTTTCATTCCGTTTTCAATGATTTTACAGGATTCGCTAATGCTGCCTTGATGCTATGCCAACTAACTGTAATTAAGGCTATTGATATTGTCGCAACGCCTGCCAAGGCAAATACCCACCAAGAAATCGTGATTCTATACGCAAAGTCGGCCAACCACTTGTCCATAAAATAATATGCTATCGGACTTGCAATCACAAAAGCAATCATTACCAACTTTAAAAAGTCTTTAGAAATTAAGGTCGTGATTTGTAAGATGCTTGCGCCCAAGACCTTGCGGATACCAATTTCTTTGGTGCGGGTTTCTGCGGCAAAGATGACTAAACTAAACAAGCCCAAGCAAGACACAAAAACAGTTAAAAAAGCAAATGTGTTGAATAGTAGCATCATCAACTGGTCTTTGTGATATTGCTTATCAAACATTTCATCTAAAAAAGTATATTCAAGAGGAAAATTAGCATAATGACTTTGCCATGTTGTTTTTACAACAGCTAAATTTTTAGGCTGTATTTTGAGCATAACTGTTCTAAGCGGGCGGGTATTATGATAGACGATTGCTATTGGTTCTACTGAGTTATGAAGTGATCTGTAATTAAAGTTTTTAACTACGCCTATTACTTGTCCTTTTTTTTCAAAACCTTCTATTGGTTGGCCTATGGGATTTTTCCAACCACTCATTTTTACAAAGGCTTCATTCACTAAAAAAGCTCCATTTTTATCAGAAGCATTGACAAGAGACAGGTTACGACCTTCTTTGATTTTCATACCTAAAAGCGGCACAAATTGCTCATCTGTAAAAATGAAACGAGTCATTACTTCTCGTATCTTCCCATTTACTCGAAAATTGGTTCCGCCCATTGCATCAGGTTCTAATCCTGAGCCAAGGGTCATCTTTTGAACCTTACTATGTTTTTGCAAGGAATTGGCAAAAGCAACTCCTTGGGCTTGCGCCAAAGAATCGCGGGGTAGCTGCACTACTAATATTTGGTCTTTGTCAAATCCTAAGTTATGTTTTTGTAAAAAACTCATTTGAAGATAAATGACAATTACGCCTACAATCATGCTAACAGTAAGGACAAATTGAAAGGTAGTAATCACTTGGCGCAAAGTAAGGCTATGCCCATATCTCTTGGAAATACCTCTCAAAGCCTGAAGAGGGTGAAAATCGGAAAGCACAAAAGCAGGATACAAACCTCCTAAAAGCGTGATAAGGACTAAACTTATACTACCTCCAAGACTTATTTCTTGCCAAGAGGCTTGCAATTGGATTTGTAGTAAATCATTCAATAAAGGAATACTCACCTCTAATAATGTAATACTTATCGCTACGGAAATCGTATTTAGAAATAGCGATTCAAACAAAAATTGACTTATTAGCTGTTTTTTTTGCGCTCCATTGGCTTTGCGAACCCCTACTTCTTTGGTTCGTTCTGAGGCCTGGGCAGTAAGTAGATTGATGTAGTTGAGCAGGGCAATTACCAAAACAAAGAAAGCTAAAAACAAAAATAAATAACTGTATTGCTTATTCCCTTTGGGCGTATCTTCTATTTTCCCAGCACTATAATGAATATCAGCTAATATTTCCGTTCCAAACACAAGAGAATAATCGTTTTCTCCCATCTTTTTGAGCTCAGGCTGAATATATTGCTGGCTCAATTTGTTTAATTTTTGCTCAAATAGTGGCAGATTAGGTAATTGTTTGAATAAGACAAAGGTGAAAACTGACAAGTCGTCCACCCAAGAATTTACTTTTGAAAAATCGTAAGAAAGTAGCGCATTGATTTTCAGGTCTGTATTAGAAGGTAAATCTGCAATGATGCCTGTAACCACGTAAAACTCCTTGTTGATTTGAATGGACTGCCCCAATAAGTCTGTATCTCCTGCATATTTTTTAGCAAATGATTCTGTTATCACCATCGAATTGGGCTGATTAAGCGCCTTTTCCTTGCTTCCCTGCAAAAACTGATAAGAAAAAACCTCAAATGTTGCTTGCTCAGTATAATATACATCAGGTTCGTTGAACAGTTTGTCTTTGAACCTGACAGTTGCAACTGTTGGCTGAAATCTTGTAGCTTTTTGGACTTCGGGATAGTCTGCTAAGGCAGGAACTAACAAAACAGGGCTAAGAGCCAAAGAAATAGGGGCTTCTGGTGTTTTTAGCTCAGAAACAACCCTCGCAATACGTTCTTTATTCTCAAAAAAGGCATCATACTGCAACTCATGCCGCACATATAAAAGCATAAGCAAGCAAGCAGTTACACCCACAGCCAGTCCGCCAATGTTGATAAAAGAGTAAACCTTGTTCTTGACGAGGTTTCTCCAAGCGATTTTGAGATAATTGCGTATCATAAGCTCCCCCTATTCACCGAAACTGGAACGCTGGGATTGCGTTTTTTTTAGTTTATCCCCGAATATGTATGGCTGTTAAAGCCCCCATCGAGGGTTTGGGGGCTTTACTCCGTTTTCAAACTCTCCACAGGGTTCATCAAGGCGGCTTTGAAGGAGTAAATTCCTACGGCAAACAGGGCAATACCTAATATTGACACGATAAAAAAGCCCATGTAATAAAAGTTAATACCATCACCAAAAATAAATAAGCGATTAAAAACCACCCCCGAAGCAATACCGATTGGAATGGCTATCAGACTTGCAATGAGCAATAATTTGATAAAATCCCATGACATAATCTTTACGATTTGGCCTGCCGTAGCACCCATCACCTTTCTGATACCGATTTCTTTTACACGTTTTTCGGTGGTATAGGTCAAAATACCCAACAACCCCATAATCGCAATCGCAAAAATGACCATGCACGCCACACCCATTATTTTCATGTCTTCGGCAGGGTAATAGCGGTTGTAGAGTTCGGTATCAAACCACGTACCGTAAGCTTCTTCAAATTTGTAATGGCTTTTCCAAACCGATTTAACATGCGTTTCAAAATCAGTACGTATGGTTTGAGAATTGGTTTTGATGGTCATCACATTAAACATCGCAGGGTTATACTGAAATATAACTGGCTGAATTTGAAACTGATAATTGAAATGACAAAAATTCTTAATCACCCCCAAAATCTCAACCGATTGCGTGTTGTTCAAAATGATTTGCTTTCCTATTGCCTCTTTTGCGGAGCCTAAACGTAGTTTTTCAAGTGCTTTTTCGTTGATAACTACAAAGTTTTGAGCAGAATCAGTATGGCTCTCAAAGAGGTTACTTCCTGCTACAAACTTTAGATTCATAGTTTCGATAAAGTTTTTGTCGGTAGCATAATAATAAGACGCCATATTTTCGGCTTTTGCATCGGCTTTGATGGCCATTTCAGAAGGCATATTACCGAAAGTTTGAGAAGTATAACCCATCTTTTCTACCTCTTTCAGCTTTGATATATCGTTGTGCAAAGCAATTTCCTTTTTCTTCTGTAAAGGCAAATTATAGATTCCTTTGCGGCTATAATTGTCTTCTTCGGTAGCCATGTATTTAAATTGATTTAGAAAATGCCCAATCTGAAAAATAAAAACAATCGTAACCACAAACTGAATTACAATTAAACTTTTGCGGAAACCAAGTTTGCCAAATGTCGCTGGTGACAGCGTACCTTTTAGCACTTTTACTGGCTGAAATCCTGAAAGAATCCAAGCGGGCAATATGCCCGCCAAAAGCCCTAAAAATAAAGCAAAAATAACAAAGATACCCGTAACCAAATACTGATTATCCACTTCAAAAGTGAGCCATTGAACATGGACATTTTGCCTGATAAGTGTCAGGAAAATTAGGCCCAAAGCCAACGAAATAAATGAAACAATGACTGCCTCACACAAAAACTGTAAAACCAAAGAATAACGAGTAGCCCCCATTACTTTTCTGACCCCAACTTCGCGAGAACGGCTCAACGAACGAGCCAAAGTGAGATTGGTATAATTGAAACCCGCCAAGAGTAAAATCATCAATGGAATACTGAAATTGAAGTATATATCCTCCATATCCTCTACATAAGGGTCAAATTGAAGGTCTTCTATAGCAGGTGAGATTTTGGTGAATGCTTGCAGACGAAAGTCGTTTCGTTTTTTGGCAAATGTGATTTGCTGGTTAATTTCTTTGGCAAGTCTTGAAAAAGCATCGCTCAACGAAATGGGGCTGGTTTGGGGCAACAATTTTATGAACGTATGAGCAGAATTATCTGCCCACGATTTACCCATAACTGCCTCGGGATAAATTCGCTGATAAGTTGCCATCGATATCATCACATCGCTTTTGAATTGGGTTTTTGGCTTGAATTTTTTCAGAACACCTACAATTTTAAACTCCCCATAAGTGGGATGATTGAGCATTTTGCCGATGGGGTTGCTACCGTTAAAATACCATTCGGCCGATTCTTGACTTATAACCAGCGTATTAGGCTCAATCGGCAGGCTACCCGATGCCAAAGGGAAATTGAAAATCTCAAAGAAATTCTTTTCAACAAAAACGGTGTTGACATTGTCAGATTTTAGGCGATTGTTGAGTTCCCAGCCCAAAACCCGTACTACTTTTGTAGCATTTTCTATGCTTGGGTAATTTTTTTTGAGCTTATCGGCTAACAAAAAAGAAGAAGAGGCATAGCTTTTCTTAGCCCCGCCCGTGGCTGTTTCGTCGGTCAAAATTCGATAAATCCTATCTGTATCTTTATGGAAATTATCAAACTCAAACGAACTCTGCAACTGCATCAGAGCCATTAAAGCAAACGGAATGGCTATACTCAAACCAACTATATTGATAAATGAGAACAATTTGTATTTGAGCAGACTCCGCCAAGCGATTTTGAGGTAATTACGTATCATGGTTGTGTTTTTTTGAAGGTTTTATTCTGATTTTAAGGATTTTACAGGATTCATTAGGGCGGCTTTGATTGACTGCCAACCAACTGTCAGTAAGGCGATTAGTAACGTCACTGTAACCGACAAAACAAAAATAGACGCATCTATTTCAATGCGATACTGAAAATTTTGCAACCACTGATTCATCAGCCACCAGCCAATAGGGGCAGCGATGAAAAAGGCAATACCTATCAAAAGGGCGAACTCTTTACCAAAAATCCAAAGGATATGGGACACACTCCCACCCAATACTTTTCTGATGCCTATTTCTTTGGTCTTTTGATTTGCCATGAATGACACCAAACCATACAAGCCCAAACAACCAATGAAAATGGCAATGAGAGAAAGGATTTGAATTTGCCTAAACATGGTTTCTTCTGTTTGGTAAAACTCAGCTATGCTCTGGTCCAGAAATTGATATTCAAATATTTGGTCGGGGTGGCGGGCTGTCCATGCTTGCTCGATGCTGGTCAAGACACTTTTTGCATTTTTCAAATTGATTTTTACAGCATAATTGGAATAGTCTTGTTTATAAGTCATGATCGCAACGGCACCTATCTCTTCATGGAAAGAGTGGTCGTGAAAATCTTTGACTACTCCCACGATGGGTCCAACCATGCTTCCCCCGTTTGCGGCTATCATTTTTCCGATTGCTTCTTCAGGGGATTTGAAGTTTAGCTTGCGGGTAAGAGCCTCATTCACCATAAATTCCCTTACAGTATCTGATGGAGAGAGATTTTTGCCCGCCACCAATTCCAAACCAAAAGTAGAAATATAGTCTTCATCGGCAGCTTTCATGTTTGTCCCGAAATTTACTTGCTCGGTTTGGTTGTCAAATTGGATACTATTAGTCCATGTATTTCCAGATGCAGGAGCCGCACGGCAAAGGGAAACCTTCTCTACTCCGATAATTTGCGAAAATTGATTTTTTAAGGTTTTCATCACGACCCCGGTAGAATCTGCCCCGACGGGAATCATCACCATCGCCTCTTTGTCAAAACCCAAATCAGCTTGCTTGGCATAGCGCATCTGGCTCATAATGACGATGATGCCAATGATCAATACCTGCGAGATCGCAAATTGGGCAATGATTAAACTCCTACGGATATTAAACCCGCCCACATTTTGCTGGGATAGGTTTCCCTTCAACGCCAAAACAGGCTGAAATCCGGCCAAGACAAGCCCAGGATATGCCCCTGCCAAAAAGGTAACAGTGATGATGAGTAGCAAGACAAATCCTGCCAAATACTTGTCTGTGAACAGGCTGATGGACATTTGACTGGTAAACAAATCGTTGATCGCGGGCAAAACTCCCAATGCCAAAACGATGGCTACCATTGCCCCAAGCAACGTAATCATCGCCGTTTCACCGATGAACTGCCAAAACAATTGCGACCTTACGCCACCCAATACTTTTCTCATTCCGACCTCTTTGGCACGTTTGAGTGCCTGTGCCGTAGCCAAATTGATAAAATTGACACAGGCAGTAATGATGAGAAATAGACCAATCAAAGCCAGTACCCACAAGTTTTCTTTTGCCATCGCTCCCCCATAGCGGGCATCAAAATGTACCTCAGAAAGCGGTTGCAACTTATAATGATGTACATTTTTGCTCGTCGGGCGATGCTTTTTTACATAAGCAGGCATCACAGCTTCCACTTCAGCAACACTCACATTGGGTCTCAGGCGAACAAAGCAGTACATCTCCGAGTTGATTCCACCCCAAGCATCATCACTCCCCAACCATGAATTGTAAGATTTTAGGGTGGGGTAAGAAACATAGATTTCAGTCTTTATATCCGTATTTTTGGGTAAATCCCGGAGGATACCCGTTACGGTGAAAGCAATTTTATTGTCTAAGAAGAACTCCTTACCCATGGGGTTTTCGTTTCCAAAATACTTTTTTGCTATTTTTTCGGTGATAATTGCCGTATTCGGCTGGATAAGAGCAGTTTTTTTGTCGCCCTGAATTAAGGGGTAATTGAAGATATCAAAATACTCAGGCTCGGCAAAAGCAAGCCCCTCCGTTTCTTTCAGCTTTTTGATCTCATTTTTGCCTTTTATGGTAATGAGCTGGTCAGTAAAAATACCAATCCGAGCCACCTTTTCACCAAAAGTATAATCATCCCGAAAAGCCTTGCCCAAGGGTGTAGGAACAGCATTCTCATATTCAATACTCTCTCTGTGTTCTTCTGTTACTATCCGATAGATGCGGTCCGTATCGTTGTGAAAATCATCAAAACTAAGATGGTGCTTGACCAAGGTAAAGATGATGATGCCGCAAGTCATGCTCAGTGCCAATCCCCCAACATTGATGGCGGAATAGGCCTTGTTGCGAGCAAGGTTGCGAAAAGCGATTTTGAGGTAATTGCGTATCATGATTGTGTTTTTTTGAAGGTTTTATTCTGTTTTTAAAGATTTCACAGGATTCATTAAAGCGGCTTTGATGGCTTGATAGCTTACTGTGAGTAAGGCAATACAAATCGTGATTATTGCCGTAAAGGCGAAAACACTCAAATTAAGATCAATGCGAAAAGGATAATTTTCGAGCCATTTTTGGGTAGCGAAATAGGCCGTCGGGAAAGAAAAAATAAACGATAGACTTACTAATTTGATAAAATCGCTCGAAAGTAAGGCAACTACGCTTGTTATCGAAGCCCCCAAAACTTTTCTGATTCCGATTTCTTTTGTGCGTTTTTCTGACGAAAGTGTTGCCAAACCAAACAAGCCAATGCAGGAAATAAAAATTGTCAGAATTGCTCCAAAAAGCATAATTTGCTTCCATTTTGCTTCTGATTCATACGCCTTTTCGTTTTCTAAATCTCTGAATTTGAAAGAATATGGATTGATAGGAAAAAGGCTTTTGAAGGTTTTTTCGATATGAGCCAGACTTGCCGATTCAGAATTGGGCTTGATTTTGATATTTACTTTTCCAAAACCATTGCTTTTCATCGTAAATAGTTGGGGCTTTATTTCTTGATTAAGTGCTTCAAAATGGTAGTTTTTTACTACACCTACAATTTTGTATTTTTCATTCTCATTATACCAAAAATCCACCTCTTGTCCGATTGGGTTTTTCCAGCCTGCTTTTTTTACAAAAGCCTCATTGACAATCACTGAATTGGTCGAATCAGCAAAATCCTTTGAGAAATTTCGACCGTGCACAAGAGCAATTTTATACAATGGCAAAAAATCTTCATCAACGGTTTCGTAGGCAAACCTAATTTGGGTTTCACTATTTACTTTAGCAATAGTTGCCCAAAAACCACCATCTTTAGGGGCTACGGCTACGATATTTTGATTTTTTAGTAGTTGTTCTTTCAAAACTGCTGCTTTTGAACGATTGATGTTTTGCCCAAAATCAATCATGATTACATTCTTTTCGTCATAGCCTAAGTCTTTGTTAATCAAATAGTTAAACTGAGAAAAAATAGTGAGTGTGGCAATAATCAGAAAAGAAGCCAAACCAAATTGAAGAACCACCAAAGATTTTTGAAGGTAGTTTTTTCCTGATAAATTAAAACGGTTGTAAAGCGTTTCGACAGGGCTAAAGCCCGACATCATAATTGCAGGATAAAATCCTGATAATAAAGCAGTTGTAATGAAAACTAAAATATAGGCGATAACCAACGTGGTATCAAGCAAATAAGAAAGCGAAAGGGCTTTATTGGAAAGTTGATTAAATGTAGGCAAAACCAAAGTTACTAATAAAATGGCCAAAATAAAAGCTACAAAACTCAACAAAAACGACTCGCCCAAAAACTGCCAAATTAGTTGCTTTCTGTTACTTCCTACCACCTTTCTTACACCAATTTCTTTGGCACGTTTCAAAGAACGAGCGACTGTCAAATTAATAAAATTGATACAGGCAATAAGCAAAATAAACAATGCTATGCCCGTAAGAATATAAGAAAATGTAGGATTACTGGCATCAACCAAGCCATTTTGTGCAGGATAGTCTGTACTTAGGTGCATATCTAAAAATGGTTGCAAACCATAAACGGCTTTTTCTTTTACACCATATTCTTTTAGATTTTTTTCGGCTGCGGCTTTTGAATCTGCCTCATAGACCTGCTTCATTTTTGTCTCAACTTTGGGCATCTCGGCCTTGGGGTGCAACGAAACAAAGGTGTTTTGAAAGAAATTGAACCAATTGTCACTGTTGCTGTATTCTTTTGCATCAACGATTTTTGGCAATAAAAAATCAAATTTGATGGATGAGTTTTGAGGACATTTTTTTGAAACCCCTGTGATTTGATAAGGAATAAATTTATCGCCTTCTTTTAGTTCTAAAATTTTGCCCAAGGCATCTTTTGTCTTGAAAAACCTTTCTGCCATTTCTTCTGAAATAACAATCGTATTGGGTTTCTTTAAAGCAGAAGCTGGGTTTCCGCTCGACAGTGGAAAACTAAAAACTGAGAAGAAATTGGCATCAGCCGCAAGCATTTCGTAGCCTTTTATCTCTCCATTTCCTCGAATATTATTAAATTTACTTTGGACTCTCACATAATCCAAAATTTCGGGAATTTTTTCTTTAAATTTTGGCCCTTGAATATCGCCAGTATTGCCGTCTTTGTGGTCAAGACTGCCATCGGGCTTGAGCCAAGAACTCGTTATACGATAAATATTGGCATTGTTTGTATGAAAACGATCGTAACTCACTTCGTCTTTGGTATAGAGCAAAATGAGCATAGCGGCTGTTAAGCCAATAGCCAAACCAGTGATATTAATAAAGGTGAAAACCTTATTTTTCCAAAGGTTGCGTAGGGTGATTTTTAAATAGTTTTGTAACATGGCTTAGTGTTGTTTTAGACAGTTAAAATATTTAATAAATTGCTTACTGGTATTTTTAGAGGCAAATGTGATTTGCCAAGATGCCCTTCTAAGAACATCGTAGGTTTGTGTTAACAAAATAAAATTTGGCAAAAAGAGCATACCGTTAAGAAGCTGGTAGTAAAATACCGAAAACATGGAGGTACTC
>REAB01000163.1 GCA_004293645.1 Cytophagia bacterium
TTTCTATCTGTGCCATTTTATTGAGGGTTAATATATTTCCTCAAAATTAATAAATCTCCTATATTACCAGTCTATAATTTACACTAACATTTCTTTTCTACATAAAGGATACTTTCTTGACCGTACTAATAATGATGCAGAGCGCATGATGCGGCTCATTAAGCGAACCCAGCAAACCCACTACTTTTTAAGAAAAGATGTCAATTATATTAAAAAAATCAAGGTCGTTTTGGGGGTGCAAACCCCTAATACCGCTTAAAAAGATAACTCTCTAATTTGGTAGTAATAAATTGGTAAACAGAACTCAAATGACTCGAATTTTACTCATTGACGACCACCAGGTAGTACTCGAAAGCCTCAAACTGCTTTTTCGGTCTATCAAAAATGTGGAGGTAGTGGGTATGCTCAACGACAGCCGCGAGGCCATGGCTTTTTTGGAAAACCACGAAGTGGACTTAGTTATCAGCGATTTTCACGTGCCTCACCTGAGCGGGGCCGATTTAACCCTCCAAATTCGGCAGGCATATCCCGCGCTCAAAGTGCTGCTCCTTACCATGGCCGAAGACCCGCCGCACATCCGCGAGGCCATGCAAGCGGGGGTGAGCGGTTATGTTTTGAAACGTGCCAACAAAGAAGAATTAGAAACGGCGATTGAACAAATAATGGCGGGCAAAAAATATTTTAGTCCCGCCGTAATCGAAGAATTGACGGCCAGCAACGATGCCACTCACTCCGACGAATCGTCTGTTGTTCAGCACCTTACGGAACGAGAGATTGAAGTATTGAAACTCATCGCGTTGGAGTATTCGAGTGCCGAAATAGCCCAAAAACTCTTCATCAGCCTCTCGACGGTAGAAACGCACCGCCGCAATTTGTTCCAAAAATTGGACGTAAAAAATGCCATTGGACTCACCAAATACGCCATCAAGCATAAATTGGTAAGTAGTTGAGTAAAATTAGGCGCGGGGCCGCCCGTGCGGTTCGCCACTGCGATGCTATTATTTTTGGTGGCACGACTGATTTAATACGCTGAATAAAAGCATCTTAAGTAATAGTCGTGCCACCAATTAAATATGCGCAACTACTTAGTATGAATTTAGGCCAACAAATCGGCCACGCTAATTTCAAACGTAGGCAACACGGGGGCAGCCGAGCAAATGTCGGTTTCCAAACAGATTTTTACGTGGCGGCGCGAGGTATAAACGTGCACCACGGCTTCTTCAGGTATAATGTTCCAAACCACTTGCACGCCTGCCTTAAAATATTCGGTGAGTTTGGTTTCTATTTTGTGGGCTTGGTCGGTTTCTGAAATAATCTCTATCACAAACGCAGGTATCACATCTTCGCCTTTTTTGCCGCGTTGTATTTGCTCTCTGGTCAAATAGGCGATGTCAGGACGACGCATTTGGATGCCCGTCAGCATTACGTCATATTCAGGAACGAGTGAGCCTGTTTCCAAAAGGCCTTTTTTTGCGAAAAGGAGATTTAAAATGTCGTAGATGTAAACTTGTAATTTGTTCATTCCCGTAAATTGTACAAGTTCGCCGTCGTTCCACTCGTATTTTAGGCCATCTTCTGGCTCCCAAACCATGAACTCGGCCAAGGTGGTGGGCAGCGTGGTTGATTTTTGTTTTTCTGCTAACATGATTTCCTTATTTTGTTGTCCAAATATAAACATTTTTTCAAACCGGTACCACTATTTCGGTGCTTACACCCGCTTTTTCTGAGGTTTGAATGTTCCATTTTCCGTTCAAACTCTCTACCCGCGCTTTTACGTTTTGAATCCCTTTTCCGTCTGAGTTATTCTCTAATCTCCAAAAATTTTGCCAAATCTGGTTAGGCAACAAACCTATTGTTTAGAAGTATTCGCACCATAAGAGTACTCATTTTCTTTGTTTGATTTAAAAATAGCCTACTCAGTAAGCACCAACCAGCAGTGTAAACAACAGCCAAAGATAAATTTTTAGCTCATAACAAATTAGTTTAACGCTTCGTTGTACTTTTGCAATAAGTATAACCAATCCTTAGCTTTTTAACTTATGAGACATTTTTTTTGGCGTAGTTTTTTGCTTACCGCCACCGTTGTTGCTTCAACCATTTTAACCTTTGCCCAAACACCCAAGCGGGTGTTGGTATTTTCAAAAACCATGGGTTTTCGGCACGCCTCCATTACGGACGGCAAAATAGCAGTCGCAAAATTGGGTGCAGAAAACAGTTTTGGCGTGGACACCACCGAGAACGCAGCTCTTTTTACCGATGCCAATCTAAAAAAATACAGTGCCGTTATTTTCTTAAACACCACAGGCAACGTACTCAACGATGCGCAGCAAGTGGCCTTTGAACGTTACATTCAGGCAGGAGGCGGTTTTGTGGGCGTTCACGCTGCCGCCGACTGCGAGTATGACTGGCCGTGGTACGGACAGTTGGTGGGTGGCTATTTTGATGGGCATCCCAGCAACCCCAACGTGCAAGAAGGAGAAGCCTACGTAACCAACGCCAATCATGCTTCGATGGTCGGATTTCCTGCGCGCTGGAAAACCAAAGATGAGTTTTACAACTACAAACAAATGCCCAAAGATTTGGTCATTTTGGCCAAAATAGACGAAAAAAGCTACCGAGAAGGCAAAATGGGCGATAATCACCCCATTGCTTGGTACCATGATTACGACGGCGGAAAGTCTTTCTACACAGGTTTTGGCCACTCCGATTACAATTTCTATGATGCTATTTTCCTAAAACACCTACTGGGCGGCATTCAGTCGGTGTTGGCCAGTAGCTTAGATTATTCCAAATCAAAGCCCGAAGAAAACCGTTTTACCAAAACCATTTTGGGTGAAAAATTTTACGAACCTACCGAATTGGCCGTTTTAGCAGACCAGCGCGTGCTGTTTGCCGAACGCCACGGCGATTTGAAGCTCTACCACCCCAAAACCAATAAAATTAAGGTAGTTGGAAAAATTCCTGTTTACGATAAATTTGAGTACGGCCTTATGGGCTTAAACATTGACCCCAATTTCAAAGAAAATAAGTGGGTGTATTTGTACTACTCGCCCGTGGCCAATGCCAACGGCGACACCGCCCAGCGGCTGGTACGCATGAAATACGACGACCTAAAAGACACGCTGTTGGCCGCTACCGAGCAGGTTTTACTGCGCGTCCCCGTCAAGCGAAACGACTGCTGCCACACGGGCGGCTCCATAGCTTGGGACAAAAAAGGCAACCTCTACCTTTCAACAGGCGACGATGTAAACCCTTTTCAGTCAGATGGTTATGGCCCCATTGATGGCCGAGACGGACGCGCTGGCTTCGACGGACGCGCATCAAGTTCTAACACCAACGACCTGCGCGGCAAAATATTGAGAATCAAGCCCAACACCGACAATACCGCTGGCTACACCATTCCCGAAGGAAACCTTTTCCCCTCTTCTCAATATGGACAGGGGGTTCGTCCCGAAATATACGTCATGGGCAACCGCAATCCATATCGCATTGCCGTAGATCAGCGCACGGGCTTTTTGTACTGGGGAGAAGTTGGTCCCGACGCAGGCGAAAACAAAGACGGTCGCGGCCCACGCGGCCACGACGAAGTAAACCAAGCCCGCCAAGCAGGGTATTTTGGCTGGCCGCTCTTCGTAGCCGACAACCGCGCCTACAACGAGTACAATTTTGACAAAAAAACCTCTGGCCCAGCCTTTGATGCCGCCAAACCCATCAACAATTCTAAGCATAACACAGGCTTACAAGAATTGCCCCCCGCCCAAAAAGCGTTTATTTATTATCCCTACGCCGACTCTCCCGAATTTGGAGCAATTGTAGGAAAAGGTGGCCGCAACGCCATGGGAGGCCCCACTTATTACTACGACGACTATGCCGAGAGTAACGTGAAGTTTCCGCGTTACTACGATGGTAAGTTTTTTGCCTACGACTGGATGCGCGACTGGATAAACCCCGTAACGATGACCAAAGAAGGCGACTTTGTGAGCATGGAACGCTTCATGCCCAGCAATAAATTTGCGCACCCCATTGATATGCAGTTTGCCAACGACGGCTCGCTCTACGTGTTGGAATATGGAAACAACTGGTTTGCCCAAAACGACGATGCCAAACTGGTGCGCATCACTTATAATGGCGGTAACCGCCCCCCTTTAGCAGCAGCTTCGGTGGACAAAAAAGTGGGTGCAGCACCGTTGAAAGTGGCCTTTTCGTCCAAAGGCTCGCTCGACTACGACGAAGATGCCATCAAATATGAATGGAGCTTCGGCAAAGGTTTGCCCAAAAGTGCGCTTCCAAACCCAACTTTTGTTTACGTCAAGGCGGGTGTTTATACGGCTACTTTGAAAGTAACCGACGCACTTGGCAACAGCAGCACCCAAAATGTAGAAGTGCGCGTGGGCAACGACGTACCCAAAGTAGAAATTGCCGTAAAAGGCAACAAAACATTTTATTGGGACAAGCAAGCCGTTGATTATGAGGTAAATGTAGCCGACAAAGAAGATGGAACATTGGCCAACGGCAAAATCAAAGCCGAAGATGTAATGGTTTCGATTGACTATTTGGAAGGCTTCGACAAAACCATGCTGGCGCAAGGCCACCAAATGAACACCAGCCTCTCAACGGGCAAACGCCTCATTGACCTCTCAGATTGCAAAGCCTGCCACGGCATTGACAACAAATCGGTGGGGCCCGCCTACCGCGACGTAGCCAAAAAATACAAGGGCGCGTTTGAAATTGAAGGCAAACTGTCGGACAAAATTATCAAGGGCGGCGGCGGCGTGTGGGGCGAGCAAGCCATGAGCGCGCACCCGCAGATTTCTAAAGACGATGCCAAAGAGATGGTACGCTACATTTTGTCGTTGGCCAATGAGCAAGAAAAACCCAAATACGCCGCCAAAGGCAGTTACACCACCGAAAACAAAGCCAAAGCAGGTTCTTACGTCATTTCGGCCAGCTATACCGATAAAGGTAAAGGAAAAATTGGCCCCATTTCGAGCTCGGAGAGTATTGCCCTACGCCCCGCCAAAGTAAAAGCCAACAGCTACGACGCGGCCAAAGAACACATGAACTACAAAGTGGGCGACAATGAAGTAGTGGTGGCTATTGCCCCAAAAGGCTATTTCATGTTCAAAGACGTGGACTTGTCGGGTGTCGGTTCGTTGTCGGCCTTTGCCATTGCCAGCAATCCACAAGTACAAGGCGGCATCTTAGACATTCGGACGGGTTCGGCCACGGGTCCCGTAATTGGCACAATGGACATCAAGTTTGGCACAATGGGAAGCATCAGTACGCCCATTCAAAAAACCGACGGCAAAGTAGATTTATATTTTACTTTCCACAAAGACGCACCCGAAGCGGGGAAAGCCCTTTTTGCCATAGATTGGTTGCAGTTCAATCGGGCTGCGATGTAGTAATATTTTTGTCATGAACTGTGTTAAATATCAAGTTTTAGGCCAAATTTTCTTTGGGTAATCCAAATCCATTGATAAATTTGCTGTTTTTTTTGACCACCGCA
>REAB01000240.1 GCA_004293645.1 Cytophagia bacterium
AATTATTTCTATCTGTGCCATTTTATTGAGGGTTAATATATTTCCTCAAAATTAATAAATCTCCTATATTACCAGTCTATAATTTACACTAACAAATTTTTTGCTGATGGAAAAAATCACTCAGTCTTTGGCAGGACGAGTGGCTATTTTTAATCTACTGCCCTTTGCTTTGGAAGAATTGCAAGGTACTGAATACGTGGCTACCAATTGGGAAAATCAATTGATACAGGGCTTTTATCCCCGTAAATTGGTACACGAAATTAGCGCGGAAAATTTTTATGATAGCTATTTGCAAACCTACGTAGAGCGCGATGTAAGGCAGGTGAAAAATATTCTAAATCTTGATTTGTTTCAGCGATTTATTCGGTTGTTGGCGGGCAGAATTGGGCAATTATTTAATCAAAATAGCCTGGGAGTAGAGTTGGGCTTAGATAACAAAACCATTAATGCTTGGATGTCAGTTTTAGAAACTTCTTTTGTAGCCTATCGCCTCAATCCATATTTCCAAAATTTTAGCAAACGGTTGGTTAGCACTCCCAAAATCTATTTTTATGATACAGGTTTGGCTGCTCATTTGTTGGGTATCCGCACTGCCGAGGAGCTAAATATCCACTTCGCCAAAGGTAGTTTATTTGAAAACTTGGTCATTACCGAACTCATGAAAAAATGCCTTAATGAAGGAAGAAGACCACAGTTTTATTTTTGGCGAGATGCCGCACAATACGAAATAGATTTATTGATTCAGAATGGTGTGCAACTTGAAGCCGTAGAAATCAAATCAGGAAGAACCATTCAGCCCGATTTTTTCAAAAGTTTGAATTACCTCAAAAAAATCAATCCTTCCACCAACTCTTACGTGGTTTATGGTGGTGATCAATTTCAAAAACGCAGTGATGCAACCGTATATGGATTTAATCATTTGGCCAAATTCAATTTTTAAGAGTGACAGCACCTCATTTTTCTAAAATATCCGCCAAATCTACCACCGCATCTGCCCGTTGCCTGTTACAATCCATTTTTCGGTAACGAGCTTTTCTAAGGCAAAAGGCCCACGGGCGTGGAGTTTTTGGGTTGAAA
>REAB01000164.1 GCA_004293645.1 Cytophagia bacterium
GTCTTTTGATTTGTAGAAAAACTAAATTACTTCTTTTTGCTCACTCTCCTCCTTTTTTTTTCTAAAACTGTAAACTGCATCGTGAAGGATGCCAAATTTTCTTCCAAATCATTGGCTTGCAGTTCCGTAATCTGTAACGTACTTTCAACGACTTTTGGAGAAACAATTACGGGTGCTGCAATTGGTTTTTGAGCGGTTTTACAACCTGCTAAAATCAGTAAAAAGAAAGCGGAAAATCGGTAAATCATGCTTGGTTTTTTTGAAAATAAAATCAAAGAAACAAAAAAAGAAGGTCAGCTTTCTGTTTTCAGTTCAGTCTTTCTGCCCATTTTATTTTCGCTGGTCATTTTTTTTATTAAACAAGGCCACTTTTTCTTGTACAGCTTGTATTTGTTCTTGTTTTTTTACCCAAATAGGCGGCACCACGCGCTCGGCGCAGTTGGCCAGGGCGCAACGCTCGCACGTAGGCCCCACCACGTCTTGCGGCAGGGCAGGGTCGTTCAGAAAACCTATGAGTGCCCGCAGTTGGTCGTCAATGAGCAGCCCCAACGAAACGCTGCTATTGAGTTGCGGTTTGGGAGGCGACGGTTTTGCCAGCGTAATAATCAAGTATTGAGTACCCGTAGCGTGATAAGTAACGATTTGCGCGCGGCAAAGAGGTTGCTCGTTCCAAGTGTTGTTTTGCTGCTGCGTGGCTATTTCTTGCAACACCCGCAGCGATACCGACCGGCGGCAGTAATGTTCGCGTAGTGCCACTTGGGTTTGTGGGTCGTTGGTCAAGTGCAATGACTTAGAATTTAAAAAAAAATTGCGCCCAGCTACGTTATCAAACCGTACTAAAAAGAGTTGATTTATCTTAAAATGACTCGTTAAGACATTGCTAACGCGCTGCATGAGCATTTCGGGCGTGGCCTTAAAATGAGCCATTATGGCCAGCAAACTGTGGTCGTTCCATTGCGTTTGCCGCAAAAAACCGTTGAGCGCGTGGCTCATCTCTGCTTGCGAAATAAGCAAACACCCCGCAAAATACGATGCCCTAAAATTGTTGAACATCTGCTCAAAAGAAGTAATCTCCAACACCGACGACACCAGCGGGCGGTTGTGCATTTGTAGTACTTGATAGCCTATTTCACGACCCAAAGTAAAGAAACGCTGTTCGGGCGTAAGTTGCTCATTAATAAGTAGTTTCTGGTGGTTTGATAAAAAAACAGAACGCAAAATGCTAAACTGAGGCTGTGTTTTTTTATCGAATGTTTCAATAACAAAACCAAATTTTTGGCGCAGTATGGCCGCCAGCAACTCGTCGTTTACGGCTTCGTTGGGAGCTACGTTTTCGGCCAGAAAAGACTCAGCGGCTTGTTCAATATCGCCAAAATAGTTGTCGTGGAGGGCTTGTACACTGCGCAAAGTGGCCGAAAAAAACTGCTCACTATCAATGCCATAATGCTGCGACAGTTCTGTGATGGTTCTAATAAAGGCGCTAAATCGGTTGGGCGACTGCGCCAAAATTTCGAGCAAATCGGTGGGTTGAATCCCGAAAATTTCGAGCGGAAGTTGCTGTAAAACAGGAGATTTGAGCAAAGCCGCCACGGGTTCGAGGGCTTTGTTGAGTTTCATCGAAACCAGCGTGTCGTAGTCGGTACCTAAGGCTTGTGCCAGTACCAATACCTTTTCTGACTTGGGGTATTTTTTGCCGCTTTCTATCTCATTCAAATACGATACCGACACCCCGGAGCGGTCGGCCAACGTGCTGAGTGTAATGCCCTGCTGCTGGCGCAACTGCCTTACCTTGAGTCCAAAAATGAGTTTTAATCGATCGGTATCTAAAAGCATAATTTTTTTGCCAAAAATATAACATTATCAAGATTCAAAGGTAATAAAATAAAGAATTTTTGCCAAATTTTAATTTTTAGCGAAATTTCACTTTTATAAAATGTTTTCGTTTTTTAATTTTGTTTCGCAAAAAAACATTTTTTTAACGACATGAGCAACCCAATGCCCACCACTACCCTCCTAAGTGCTCCTTTGTTGCAGCACTTAGCCCTCCACAAAACCCAGCAAGTTCATTTGCAACTTACCCCCGAAACGCTCATAAACCATGCTTTAGCCAACGGAGAGGGCGTATTGACCGACACGGGCGCGCTCATGTGCGACACAGGAAAATTCACGGGGCGGTCGCCCAAAGATAAGTTTATTGTGCGCGATGCCATCACCACCGATACCGTACACTGGGGGGCGGTCAATCAACCTTTTGAGCCAGCTTTGTTTGACCAATTGTATCACAAAATGCTCAATTTTTTGACCGATAAGGTGGTTTATTTGCGCTTAGCCCAAGCGGGGGCTTTGCCTACTCACGGCCTAAAAGTGGCCGTCGTAACCACCCAAGCGTGGCATAGTTTGTTTGTTCACAACTTGTTTATTAGACCCGACGAACAAGAGTTAAGCCATTTTTTTCCCGACTGGACGGTCTATTGTTTACCCGAATTTGAGGCCGACCCACTCACCGACGGCACGCGCCAAGCCAATTTTACGGTGGTAGATTTTACCAAAAAAATGGTACTCATTGGCGGTACAGGTTATGCGGGTGAGATAAAAAAAGGTATTTTTACGGTACTCAATTTTTTGTTGCCCACTCAGCACGGGGCATTGCCCATGCATTGTTCGGCCAATGTAGGCAAAAATGGCGACACCGCACTGTTTTTTGGACTCTCTGGTACGGGCAAAACTACCCTCTCGGCCGACCCCAGCCGCTACCTCATCGGCGATGACGAACACGGCTGGGCTGACAACCAAATTTTTAACTTTGAAGGCGGCTGCTACGCCAAAGTAATTGATTTGAGTGCCGAAAAAGAACCACAAATTTTTGAGGCCATTCGATCGGGCGTTATTTTAGAGAACACGCGCTTTTTTGCGGACACAAATACCGTTAATTATGCCGATGTGTCGGTTACCGAAAACACCCGTACGGCTTACCCGCTCTATTTTATTGAAGGCGCGGTGCAGCCGTCGGTGGGAGCAGCACCTTGCAACATATTTTTTCTCACTGCCGATGCTTTTGGCGTGTTGCCACCCATCTCAAAGCTAACTCCTGCGCAGGTTATTACCTATTTTTTGGCGGGCTATACTTCCAAATTGGCAGGCACCGAAATGGGTATTACGCAGCCCGTGGCTACCTTTTCGGCTTGTTTTGGGGCGGCTTTTTTGCCTTTGCCGCGTGCTCAATATGCGCAGTTATTGAAACAAAAAATTGAACAGCACAACGCCAACGTTTGGTTGCTCAATACCGGCTGGACGGGCGGTGCTTACGGCTTGGGCAGCCGCATAAAATTGGCCTACACACGCGCCATGATTGAGGCCGCTTTGACTGGAAAGTTAGATGCCGTAGATTACCAAACACACCCTATTTTTGGGTTACAAATGCCCACTACTTGCCCCAACGTGCCCGCCGAAATACTAAATCCCGTCCAAACCTGGACTAATTCTGAAGCCTATGAGCAACAAGCGCAAACCCTGGCTAATCTATTTGAAAAACACCTGTGCGATTAAATTTTTGTAAAATGGCTACTAACGAAGAAGAAAAATTAGCGTTGCCAGTTGGCGTAACCTTAGACCGATTTATTAAAAGCCACCAAGCGGCTTTTTCATTTGCCACGGGCGAGTTGTCGCAACTGTTGCGGGATATTGCGCTGGCCGCCAAAATTGTCAATCGGGAGGTAAACCGCGCGGGCTTAGGCGACCTCACAGGCGCGCTGGGTACGGCCAACGTACAAGGCGAAAACCAACAAAAATTAGACGTTATTGCCCATATTCGTTTTGGGCGGGCGTTACGCAACGGCGGCGAAGTGGCGGGCATTGTGTCGGAAGAAGAAGAAAATATCATTGAAACGGGCAACAATGATGGGGGCTATGTAGTTGCACTTGACCCGCTCGATGGTTCTTCAAATATTGACGTAAACGTTTCTATTGGCACTATCTTTACCATTTTTAGGCGGGTTTCTCCCAAAGGAGTACCCGTACAAATGGCCGATTTTTTGCAAGGTGGTCGCGCCCAAGTGGCAGCGGGCTACGTACTTTATGGAACTTCTACGGTGCTGGTTTTTACCACAGGCCACGGAGTCAATGGCTTTACTTACGAACATTCGCTGGGCGAGTTTTTTCTTTCGCACCCCCGCCTTGTTATTCCTCAAGATGGCCAAATTTACTCTTGCAACGAAGGAAATTGGCATGATTTTGCCGAGCCTATCCAGCAATATTTGGACTACTGCCGGCAACAACGCTATTCTGCCCGTTACATTGGCTCACTTGTGGGCGACTTCCACCGTAATTTACTCAAAGGCGGTATTTATTTGTATCCTGCTACTGCCAAAGCTCCCCACGGAAAGTTGCGTTTGTTGTACGAATGCTACCCGTTGGCTTTTTTAGCTGAGCAAGCGGGCGGCGCGGCCAACAACGGGCTGGTACCCATTTTAGACGTACCCATTACGGCGATACACCAACGCACGCCCTTTTTTACGGGTTCAGTCCACATGTTAAACAAAGTAGCTCATTGTGAAAGCCAATAAATTTGCATTATTTACTTTCTGTTAAATGTTCATTTGCTTCAATGCAACAGCTTGTAAGTTTAGCGGTTCGGGCTTATTATTTTATCAAGTTCTTAGTCATTTTAAAATTAGTCAGTTCAACCCCTTGTCGAATTACGATTTGCTCGTTAATTACCTCAAAACCAACTTTTTCAAAGAACGGTTTAGCCGTTTTACTCACGTCTGATTTTAACTCTGTTTGTCCTGCTTGTATTGCTGCTTTCTCAATGTGTTCGTAAAGTTTATTGGCAATTCCTTGTCGTTGATAGTCTTTATGAACATACAGGAGGTCAATGTAATTGCCTTTGTCAAGTGAACAAAATCCTGTTATTTGCGCATGGTTTTCTGCAACTATCAAAACTTGTTTAGTCACTATATCTTGCCAACGTTGAGTATTCTTAATGCCTGAAGCCCAAACGTTAATTTGTTCGCTGCTATAATCTGTTTTAGAGATATTATTTATAGTTTCCACAAACAACAGTTGTATTTCCTCCAAGTCGTTAAGTTGTCCTTTTCTAATAATCATCTTTTGTAGAAGATATAATCAGTATAAAATTACTGCCAATGGACAGGGCTTGGCGAAAGTGGTGATTTTTGCCTCAAATCTTGGGTAGTAAGTACTTACTCGTAATTGTTTGTAATTACAGTAATTTGTTGTAATTGTCCGCCCGTGCGCGGGGCCGCCCGTGCGCGGGGCCGCCCGTGCGCGGGGCCGCCCGTGCGGTCCGATGTTTATCAATTTGTTATTACCAAATTACCCTTTATTACAAATCAAAAATAATATAATCGCAGCGGCGAACCGCCTATTTCTGCCCAACTACTTA
>REAB01000241.1 GCA_004293645.1 Cytophagia bacterium
TTTGAGTTTGGATTCACAAAAATAAAAACCTCGTTGCTCTTTTCAAGCTAATACTCCAAAAATCATATTGCCAGCACCATAAATGTACCACTACCCAAAATCTTTATATCTGTCTTCAAAACCGCCAGTTGTAGGAATTCGTATTTTTTGAAACAAAACGTCGTAGGCAGTAAAATGCACAAAATCACCGTTTTTCTTCAATCTCACATTGTTAAGCGTATTCATGATGATAACTCCTTTGGGGAAAGTCCCTTGATACAGCCCCATAAGTTTATCAACGGGATTTATCTCATCGCTTTTGCAAGCTAACATAACCGCTATGACCCACAACCATATGAGCGGTAGCATAACTACGTTTCTTCTCATGGCCTTAGTCGGTTAAAATAATTCGGTAAGCAGTTTTGTTTTTTTCACTTCTTTGGTCAAACGTTACTTGCACATAGTAAGTACCCCGTGGCAAATCGGTCACCTCAAAATCTATCCGTTCGTATGATTTCGGGTTGCCCCTGTTCTTATCTTTAATGGCTTTTACGTTGCTCGATTTGACAATTTTCTGGCTTTTCTCGTCCTGTATTTCTATCAAATCTGGAATACTTTCTAACAGTTCTGGATTCTCGAACTCAACAGACACCACATTTTTGGCGGGATTGGGGAATACCCGTAAGCCACAACTATTGACCTGCACAACAATGCTTCGCGCACTGCTGCCACAAGAATTGTTAGCATTGACCGTCAGAAAATAAGACCCCGTGTTGTTGGTGCCAAAACAAGTGCGGTCGTTGGATACAGCTTGGGTGCTGGTGTTGAAAAAAGAATTAGCACTTGGCCAACCTGAATAAGAAAAGTTAGACGCACTCGAAACAGTTTTATCTATTTTATTTTGATTGAAAAGGTCAGTAGTTGCTGGTGAGTTTGAACTCCTACTCAACGTTACATTTGAACTCGAACTCATACAGTACCCAACATTATTGATACTCGTTACCTGTACATTTACTTGTCTTAGTTCATTGGATAAACTACTACCTGCTGCCGTTCTCCCAAAACCAGTAACGGTTGGCGTTT
>REAB01000097.1 GCA_004293645.1 Cytophagia bacterium
ATTATTTCTATCTGTGCCATTTTATTGAGGGTTAATATATTTCCTCAAAATTAATAAATCTCCTATATTACCAGTCTATAATTTACACTAACAAAAAATTTATGCGTAAATTTGCGGTGTTCTTTATAAAGTCTTCAATGCCAACTCGTCATTGTTTATTTTTGAAACATAATGGAAGGCGTTTGAGTTTTATAAAAGTCATGTAACTAACCTAATGATTATTCAAATTTTTACTCCAACCGTCTGAGCACCATGCCTACGAGTATTGCACCACCCCGTGTGAATGTTTCGTTTGAGGACACTTCCGTTGCATTTTCTTCTAAATCCAACTTCCAACTCAAAAAAACCTATTTGCTTTTTGCGCTGATGAATCAGCCTTGGGTCGTAAAATTAGGTACTTTTTTTATAAAACTTGCCCTTTTGTTGCATTTACCCGTCAAATGGGCCATAAAAAGTACCCTCTTTGGTCAATTTTGCGGTGGCGAGACCATCAAAGAGTGCGAAAAAACGATTCAGAATTTATCAAAAGCCAACATTGGAACCATCTTAGATTATTCGGTAGAAGGTGAAGACAGCGAAAGTAGTTTTGACCACACGGCGCAAGAAATTTTGAAGACCATCGAAAAAGCCGCCCAAAAAACCAACGACATTCCATTTTCTGTTTTCAAAGTTACGGGCGTGGCTTCGTCGGTGTTGATGGAAAAAATACAGAGTGGGCAGTTGTTGGAAGAAACTGAAAAGAAAGATTTTGAGCGCGTGCAACAACGCTTGGATATGCTTTGCAAAAAAGCCCACAGCTTAAATGTGAAGATTTTTATTGATGCCGAAGAAAGTTGGATTCAAGATGTGATAGACACCTTGGCCTACACCAACATGAAAAAGTACAATAAACAAAAAACGATTGTACACAATACCTATCAGTTTTATCGTTCCGATATGCTCGAAAACCTCCAAAAAGCCACCCGCGAAGCCAAGTTAGACGGCTATTTAGTGGGCGCAAAATTAGTTCGGGGGGCTTATTTGGAAAAAGAACGCCTGCGGGCGCACGAGGGAGAGTACCAAGACCCTATTCATACCACCAAAGAAGCCACAGACCGCGATTTTAATAAAGCCATTGAATTTTGCATAGAAAGCCGCGATGTGGTTTCGATTTGTCTGGGTACGCACAACGAAGAAAGTTGTTTGCATTGTGTTGAACTGATGGACCACAAGCAGATTGTCCACAACGACCCCCACGTGTGGTTTGCTCAATTACTTGGCATGAGCGACAACATTTCGTACAACTTGGCAAAAGCTGGTTTTAACGTTGCCAAGTATGTGCCGTACGGTCCCGTAGATGCCGTTATGCCGTATTTGTTCAGACGCGCCGAAGAAAATAAGTCTATTTCGGGACAAACGAGCCGCGAGTATTTGCTCATCAAAAACGAAGTACAACGCCGTCAGTGCTAAATATTCGGTAATTGTTCGTAGTTTTGACGGTCATTTTTAAGGCCAATACGCCACCACAGCAACCGTCAATGGGTTCAGTATGAATCAATCTAAAAATCCAATTCGCTACTTTTTATTTGCACTTCTGCTCATTGGCTTCGACCAAGCCTTCAAGCTGTGCGTGCATCATTACATGTACCAGGGCTTCGGAGGGCAAATCAAACTCATCGGCGACTGGTTCAAGCTCTACTACGTTACCAACCCAGGCATGGCGTTTGGAATGCAAATAGACCACGTCTATGGCAAACTATTTTTGACGCTCTTTCGGCTTGTTGCCATGGTTTTTATTGCCGTTTACATGATACGCCTCACCAAACGCGGTGCGCCCAGCGGGCTGTTGTGGGCCATGTCCATGATTTTGGCGGGAGCTATTGGCAACGTCATTGACAGTACTTTTTACGGGGTTTTCTTGAATAATGCCCCGTACGGCTCGCCTACGCCTTGGTTTCATGGGCAAGTGATTGACATGATTTTTATTGACTTTTGGGAAGGTTTTGTGCCAGATTGGATACCGCTGTGGGGTGGCCAGTATTATACCACGCCCATCTTCAACATTGCCGACTCTTGCATTTTTATCGGCGTGTGCCTCATCTTGATGTTTCAAGGTACATTTTTTCCACATTTAGAAAAAGAAGAAGAAAGTGAAGAGGAAGAATATACTACTCCCAGCCCAACCCCCAACGCGCCCGAAGCCGACGAAACGGCCATAGAATCTACCCCCAATTTAACTTCCGAAGACACGGATAAGCCTTCCGAATTAAGGCAATAAAGTGCTGATATTTAAAATATTACGAACAAAAAAACTCATCAATCAACCTCGTTGTAAGTGTATGATTCGTATTTCACTTTTTCTGCTTTTATTGGGGTATCGGTAGTTACCTAAGTCCAATCGTTTCCCGCTTCCACGCCCGCTCTTTCGGTTCAAAGGGCAGTAATTGTTTGTATGATTCCCGCCAATGTGCGTTTGTAATGACTGATTACTTGAATAATTTGAAGCAAAAATCTTATTCCATACACCCATACTTTCTTCACCTTTCACCTTACTCCTTTCACCTTTTCACTTTCACCTTTCCCCTTTTAAAACCATGCGCCTCAAAGATAAAGTAGCTCTCATCACGGGCGGAAGTAGCGGTATAGGCCGCGAAACGGCTCTGTTGTTTGCCCAAGAAGGCTGCGCCGTAGTGGTAGCCGACGTAAACGACGAAGCGGGCCAAGAAACGGTTGCGCTCATTGCGGCAACAGGTGGTGCAGCTATTTATGTGCGTTCCGACGTGTCGAAAGCCTCCGATTGCGCCAACATGGTAGCCGTAGCCGAACAAACCTTTGGCAAGTTAAACATCGTTTTCAACAACGCGGGTATTATGCACAGCGACGACGATAACGCCATGACCACCGAAGAGTCGGTTTGGGATTTGACCATGAATATCAACGTGAAAGGCGTATTTTTTGGTTGTAAATACGCCATTCCTGCGTTGCAACGCGCAGGCGGTGGGAGTATCATCAACACGGCTTCGTTTGTGGCGTTATTGGGAGCGGCTACTCCCCAAATAGCCTACACGGCCAGCAAAGGGGCGGTACTTTCGATGAGCCGCGAATTGGCCATTATTCACGCCCGCCAAAATATCCGAGTCAATGCGCTTTGCCCTGGACCACTGCGCACTGAACTATTGATGAAGTTTTTGAACACCGACGAAAAAAAGCAACGCCGTTTGGTGCATATTCCGATGGGGCGTTTTGGGGAGGCCAAAGAAATGGCCTACGCCGCGCTCTACCTCGCCTCCGACGAGTCGTCGTACGTAACGGGCACGGAGTTTGTGGTGGACGGTGGTATTACGGCAGCTTACGTTACACCCGAATAAAAATATGAAAACCTTTCCCATCATTTCGCCCGTTGATGGCAGCATTTTTTTGGAACGCCGCTGGGCTACGGGTGCACGCATTGAGTCGGTGTTGCAAACGGCCAAAATTGCCCAAAAAATGTGGCAACAAACCCCGCTAACGCAGCGCGTGGCGGTTTGTCAAAAAATGCTTGATTATTTTTTGACAAACGCCGAAGCCATTGGCCAAGAAATAACGTGGCAAATGGGGCGACCCATTTCTTACACGCCCAACGAAATAAAACGCGGGTTTAAAGAGCGAACCGAGTACATGATTTCGATAGCCGAGCGTAATTTGTCGGATATAGCGGTGAGCCAAAAAGATGGTTTTCAGCGGTTTATTCGGCGGCAACCCATTGGTACGGTGCTGGTATTGGCTCCTTGGAACTACCCTTATTTAACCTCCGTAAACGTAATTGTACCCGCTATTTTGGCAGGAAACAGCGTTATTTTAAAACACGCCGAACAAACGCCGCTTTGCGCCGAACGCTACGCCCAAGCTTTTGAATACGCGGGCTTACCCGAAGGTGTTTTTCAATACCTGCACACCACCCACGACCAAGTAGCCAAGATTGTGGCCGACCCGCGCGTTGATTACGTGGCTTTTACGGGGTCGGTGGCGGGCGGCCATGCCGTGCAAAAAGCTGCCAGTGGTCAATTGATAAATGTAGGATTGGAACTCGGCGGCAAAGACCCCGCTTACGTGCGGGCTGATGCCGATTTGGATTTTGCCATCGAAAACATTGTGGACGGCGCACTCTTTAATTCGGGGCAATCTTGCTGTGGCGTTGAGCGAGTTTATGTGCACCAAAGCCGCTTCGATGACTTTGTGGCGGGTTGCGTGGCACTGACCAATCAATACGTGTTGGGCAATCCGCTCGACATCACTACAAATCTTGGGCCCATGGTACGCACCAGCGCCGCTGAGTTTGTGCGGGCGCAAGTGAATGAGGCCGTGGCGCAGGGTGCAAAAGCCCTCATTGACCCCGCCCATTTTGCCTTCAATCAAGACAATTCGCCCTATTTGGCGCCCCAAATTTTGGTAAATGTAAACCACAATATGCGCCTGATGACCGAAGAAACCTTTGGGCCTGTGGTGGGAATTATGCCCGTAAAAGACGACGCAGAAGCCATCGACTTGATGAACGACAGCGCGTATGGCCTCACGGCATCTGTTTGGACCAACGATTTGGACGCTGCCATGCACGTAGGAAGTCAGATAGAAACGGGGACGTTTTTTATGAATCGCTGCGACTACCTCGACCCAGAGTTGGCTTGGACGGGCATCAAAAACTCAGGCCGTGGCTGCACGCTTTCTACTTTGGGCTACGAAGCCCTCACGCGCCCCAAATCGTTTCATTTGCGGGTTGTGTAGTTGTAAATCATTTTTTTTCAAAATGAAAATTCAAGCCGTTGCCTGTGTCTTCACAGGCGATTAAATTGCAAATCATTTTTTTGTTCAAAATGAAAATTGGGCTGCTCGAATGTGACCACGTGCGCGATGAACTTCGGCACATTGCGGGCGACTACCGCCAAATGTTCCCCGCGCTTTTTGAAGAAGCTGCTCCCAACTGGGAATGGCGGTTTTATGACGTAGTAAATGGCCATTTTCCTGATTCAATAAACGACTGTGATGCCTATTTTTGCAGCGGTTCGCGGTTTTCGGTCTATGACGATGCGCCGTGGATTGAACAACTGAAAACTTTTGTCAAGTTACTTTACAACGCAAAAAAACCTTTTATAGGCGTGTGTTTTGGGCATCAAGTGCTGGCCGAAGCCCTGGGCGGGAAAGTACAAAAAGCCGAAACAGGCTGGTGCGTGGGCGTGCATGCGTTTGAAAAAGTGTCGAACAAAGAAAATAATTCGCCATTCCCCACTTTAACCTCAACACTCCATTTATTGATGATGTGCCAAGACCAAGTGGTGGCATTGCCGCCCAACAGCACGGTTTTGGCCAGTACGGCAGATTGTGCCGTGGGTATTTTTCAAGTGTCCGATTTGATGCTGGGTATTCAGGCACACCCCGAATTTACAGCCGCCTACGAAACCGCGCTCATCAATTTGCGTGTTGAGCAAATTGGCCAAGAAAAGGCGCAAAAAGCACTCGCATCGCTTGCCAAACCTACCGACGGCGCGTTGTTGGCGCGGGAAATTGTCGTTTTTTTGGCGCAATTTGCAGGCTTTCAGACCGCCGATGCGGGCGAAGTGAGCTAAAAAGTATGTCCAGAGCCTTGGTCAAAGCCTGTAGTGGGATGGGTAAAAATAAAGACCAAGCCATCAAGTTGTTGGCTGGCCAATATGTGCTGCAGGCGCGCAAATTGTATCAAAAGATTGACCAAAGCGTATTAGAAAATATCGAAACGATCGTAAAAGATGAAAAACTTGAAGACTTGATAGAGAACGATTTGGCGTTTTTTATGGCAATGCTCAAGAAACACATCGACTTAGTGGAACGTCGTTTGATAAAATTAGAAACCATTCCTACCCAAGAAAAGATACATTCAATATTGGAGCTACATACCGAATGGAGCAGCAAAGGCAAGCTCAACAAAAAAGTAGAATTGGGTCATAATATGCTCATTTCCAGCGACCAATTTGGGTTTATATTACGCTGGCGAGTCATTGAAAAGCAGCATGACAAAACCCCACAAATAGGACTTTTTTATAAAATATAGATACAGGTATAGTGCAATTTTATAGCGCAATAGTTATATCATATTTTGAAGCTGCCTTTTCCGTTCAGACACTAATTAGATTTGCATTCCACTAAAAGTGCGGATGAACCATTTATTTTGGTTTAAACGGCAAGACAGCCTCAGTTACAGTACTTGTATTGAACTGTTTTTGGGGTAGCTTTGGTATTGATACAGCTGCTTTTGAGGAAACACAAAAAAATGCTTCCTTTGTGGCGTATGACAAACTTTACTTCCTCGTTCCATGAAAAGTACCCATTTTTTGAGAGAATTGCTTGAAAAACAGCTTATTGATGCGCATCAGTACCAACAAATCGAAACCCACGAACGCACCCGCCCCATGTCGTTGCATTGGGAATTGCGTGCACTACTTTACGCAGGTATCGTGCTGTTTACGTCGGGAGCGGGCATTTTGATTTACCAAAACATTGACACCATTGGGCATAGTGTATTAATTGGTGCATTGACCCTGCTTACCATCTTTGGCTTCTGGTACGTCTTGAAGCACGCTGCGCCTTTTGCTACCACCGAAACGGCACCTGCCAAACTCACCGATTTTGTGCTGTTATTTTCTTGCTTGCTTTTTTTGGCACTCGAAGGCTATTTGCAATACCAGTACGGCCTCTTTGGCACACGTTACGGCCTGGCTTCGGCCATTCCTGCGGTACTTTTTATGGCCTTGGCCTATCGGTTCGACCATCGTGGGGTACTTTCTATGGGAATTACGGCTTTGGCTTCTTGGGTGGGGCTGTCGGTGGCACCGTTAGAAATCTTGAAAAACGATTTTGGCAATCAACCACTGCTCTACACCGCCGTTTTGTTTAGCGCGGCGGCTATTTCTGTGGCCTTATGGCTTGATTTTAAGGTTATTAAGCAACATTTTACCTACACTTATTTGTTGCTTTTGGGCAATCTGTTTTTTGTGGCTGCACTTGCGGGCTTGTTTTCTATCGAGGCGCGTTGGTGGTTTTTTGCGCCGCTCATTGGCGTAGGCTGTTGGGTTTGTGTGCGTTATGCCCACCATTATCAGTCGTTTTTGTTTTTGTTGATGGCTGTTGTATATGGCTATATTGGGTTGAGTTATTTGTTTTTTAAAATCTACGATTGGTCAAGCGATTCAATGATTTTATTGGCGTATCTCTACTTTTTTGCCACCGCTGGCGGTGTGGTGTGGTTTTTCTTGAATTATAAAAAACTCTTGGGCATCAAAAAATGAAAGCATACAACGAAACTTGGATTAAAAATGCGGCTATTCAAGCACAGGCCGAAAACTGGCAGCAGCAGGGATTGCTGGCCGAGGCCGATTTGCAAAAAATAAAAACCGCGCTGCCCGACGAGTCATATCAACCCATCGTTTGGATTAAGATTGGTCTTTTTATTTTTACCAATATTGCCTTCATGTTTGGCTCAGCTTTTATAGGTTTGGGCGGTTTTTATGCAATTTGGGGTGTTTGGGCATTTATAAATGCCGCAGCAGCGATTTTTGTTTTAGAACTATTTATAAAAAACCGAAAACTGCGTCATTCGGGCGTTGACAATGCCTTGCTGTACATTGCCTTGGGGGCAGTGGCGGGTTGCTTTTTTAGCATCTTTGAAACCTCACCCAATGCAGTAGTCTGGTGCATGCTGCCCGTGTTGGCGGTGGCGGTCTATCGCTACGCCGACGTGGTGGCTGCGCTGGCTTTGCTCATCACATTTTTTTATGTCCTTTCTACTATTTTGTTTGAAAGCACCATTGGCAAAATGCTCGCGCCGTTTGTATTTATGGCCGTTTCAGGGCTGATTTACGCGTTGGTACGCCGCAAAGACCAGCAGTTTAAGTTTTTGTATTGGGCCAATTGTTGCTGGGTCTTGGAGGTAGCCGCGCTCATTTTGTTGTATGTTAGTGGCAACTATGCCGTGGTGCGGGCGGGCAGCGAGGCACTGTTGGGCAGTCAAGGAGAGATTCAATTTGCGCCTCTTTTTTGGGTGTTTACGTTTGTTATTCCGCTCGTTTATGTTTGGTTTTCGGTTCGTCAAAAAGACCGTAAGTTGCTTATTATCGGGTTTTTGTGTTCGGTATCGGCGGTCATTACCTTTCGTACTTACCACGCCATTGTGCCCACCGAAATAGCCCTGCTGCTGGGTGGTTTATTCTTGTTGGTATCGGCGGTGTTGTTGATTCGTTACCTCCAAACCGAGCGGCACGGCCTCACCGACCAGCCCGACACCGACGCGCCACGGTGGCTCAAATTGCAAAGCGTGGTGCTGTCGCAGTTTACGCAGCAAACCCTCCAGCAAGCCCCCGACCTCAAACTGGGCGGCGGTAACTTTGGCGGTGGCGGTGCGGGCGAAAAGTATTAGCGTTTTTATTCGCTAATAATCATTTTTGCGCTATTCACTCAAATTTGTAGCAGGCCAATGAGGGCTTGTATCAGCGGGGTGTTTTTCTCGGTTTTGTAGGCAAGGGCATTGTCAATGTGAATGAGGCTATTGAGGTCATTGTCAGCGCGTAAGATGGGCTGCACGACTACGTTTTGCTCTCGACTCAAATCGTATTGCGACGACACAAACGCAATGCCCATGTCCATACCCACGCAAGCACTTAGTAACTCCAACGAAGACACCTCTTGCTTGATGTGTCCTTTTCTGCTAAATCCTGCTTGTTTGCAGGCGGTTTCTATTTCTTCAAAAAAAGGGTGAATCTCGCGGCTCAGTTCAATCCATTGTTCATTGCCAAGTGTTTCGAGGGTTATGTAGGGTTGGTTGCTCAACACATGCGCTTTGTTCATCATCAAGCACAGGTGTCCTTGTTTTAAAAGTTTTGCCGATAAATTTTCGTGTCGGACGGGCAAAAGCACCAAGCCCAAATCTAAACTTTCTTCCAAAAGCCCTTGCTCAACGGCGATGGAAGTAGGCAGCTCTACCAACTTGATAGCTACGTGCGGAAACGCCTGATGCAAAGTAGCGAGCATTTCGACAATGCGCTCTCGAAGCACCATTTTGTAAGTACCAAGCCGAATGGCCTGTTGCTGCAAGCCCACTTTACGAACCTGCTCAATGGCATTTTGACTAAGTTGTAGAATCGTTTTGGCATCGTTCAAAAAAAATGCACCCGCTTCGGTCAGTTCTACTTTGCGGGCAATATGCCTTGTAGCTCGCACAAACAGCTCAACGCCCAGTTCGTTTTCCAACTGCTGAATCTGCTGGCTTAACGTGGGCTGCGATACAAACAGCTTTTGAGCAGCCCTGCCGTAGTGCTTCTCTTCGGCAATGGCTACAAAATATTTGAGGTGGCGGAGTTCCATTTCCTAATAGGTTTTATCTATTGCAATGATACAAAAAAAGTATTGGACTTACTCCTATTTTCCTTTCAATTTTGTACAAAAAACAACCCTAACGATATGGCAACAGCAACCGAAATAGACCGCAGCCAAGTGCAAGACTTGTTGCCACTCAATGGCACCGACTACGTGGAGTTTTACGTGGGCAACGCCAAGCAAGCAGCTTTTTTTTACGAGAAAATGTTTGGATTTGAAATCGTGGCCTATTGTGGACCCGAAACGGGCGTGCGCGACCGCGCCTCTTATTTGGTGCAGCAAGGCAAAATTAGGTTGGTATTTACTGCTGCCATGAAAGGCGACTCCGACATTGCCGAACACGTCAGAAAACACGGCGACGGCGTAAAAACCCTGGCTTTGTGGGTTGATAATGCCGAGGCCGCTTTTTACAATACGTTGAGCCGTGGGGCTACTGCCGTGGCCGTGCCTCAAACGTTGAGCGACGAATACGGGTCGGTGGTGCAGGCATCAATCGCCACTTACGGCGACACGGTGCATACGTTTGTAGAACGCAAAAACTACCGAGGCGTATTTTTGCCCAATTATAAACCCTACAAAAGCAAAACTTTTGCGGGATCTGTAGGTTTGCAATACATTGACCACTGCGTAGGCAACGTGGAAATGGGCGAGATGAACCGTTGGGTAAAATTTTACGAAGAAGTGATGGGCTTTAAGCTGTTGCTTACATTTGACGACAAAGACATTTCGACCGACTATTCGGCGTTGATGTCAAAAGTGGTATCGAACGGCAACGGCTACGTCAAGTTTCCCATCAACGAGCCTGCCGACGGAAAAAGGAAGTCGCAGGTGGAAGAATATTTGGATTTTTACAACGGGGCGGGCGTGCAACACATCGCCGTGGCCACCCACGACATTATTCATGCCGTAACGGAACTTCGCGCCAGGGGGGTAGAATTTTTGGAAATACCTGCTTCTTATTACGATGAGTTGTTGGGGCGAGTAGGTAAAATAGACGAAGACCTCACGCCGCTCAAAGAACTGAATATTTTAGTGGACCGCGACGAGGAAGGCTATTTGTTACAAATCTTCACCAAACCCGTCGAAGACCGCCCAACGTTGTTTTTTGAAATAATTCAGCGCAAGGGAGCTACTTCATTTGGCAAAGGCAATTTCAAAGCCCTGTTTGAAGCAATTGAACGCGAACAAGACAAGAGAGGAAACTTATGACGACATCGCAGGTTGATATGACGCAAAACGAGGTGCTGAGGCGGTTGCCTCAGCACCTGTTGCAGTATGTTCACCAGCAGCATTACGACCGCTACTCGCCCATAGACCAGGCTGTTTGGCGTTATGTGATGCGTAGAAACACCGCCTATTTGCCAAAAGTAGCCCATCATTCTTATTTATCGGGATTGGCACAGGCGGGCATTTCTACCGAGCAGATACCCAGTATGTACGGCATGAACCGCATCTTGAAAGACATCGGTTGGGCGGCGGTGGCCGTTGATGGCTTCATTCCGTCGGCGGCGTTTATGGAGTTTCAGGCTTACAATGTGCTGGTTATTGCCCAAGAAATCAGGCAGTTGGAGCATCTTCAATACACCCCCGCACCCGACATTATCCACGAGTCGGCTGGGCACGCGCCCATCATTGCCAACCCCGAATACAGCGAATACCTGCGACGTTTTGGTGAAATTGGTTGCCGCGCTATTGCCTCGGCCAAAGACCACGAAATGTACGAGGCCATTCGTCGGTTGTCAATTTTGAAAGAAGCCCCTGATTCTACGCCCGACCAAGTTGCCGAGGCCGAACAAGTGGTCGTCAATCTTCAAAATGACGTGGGGGAGCCTTCTGAGATGAACCTCATCAAAAACTTGCACTGGTGGACGGTAGAATATGGCTTAATTGGCAACTTAGAAAACCCAAAAATTTACGGTGCGGGCCTGCTGTCGTCCATTGGCGAAAGTAAATCTTGTTTGCAACCATCAGTTCAAAAACGCTGGTATGACCTCAGCGCGGCGCACCAAAACTTTGACATTACGCAGCCGCAACCGCACCTCTACGTTACGCCCGACTTTGCTCATTTGAGTTTTGTGTTGGAGCAATTTGCCAACCAAATGGCCTTGCGAACAGGCGGGACGGTGGGTATTCAGAAACTCATTGACTCTGAGCAACTTGGCACCGTTGAGTACAACACAGGCTTGCAGGTGTCGGGGGTTTTTACCAACGTTTTTACCGACCAATATCAACAGCCCATTTATGTACAAACTACTGGCGCAACGGCTTTGGCATATCAGCAAAAAGAACTCATTGGGCATGGCACTTTGGCACACGTGGCTGGGTTTGGCTCGCCCGTTGGTAAGTTAAAAAACATTAATATTCCAATCGAAAAAATGTCACCCTACGACCTCTCGGCTTATAAAATTAAAGAAGGCGAATATACCACGTTGGAGTTTGAGGGCGGTGTAAAAATAGAAGGCGAAGTAATAACGGGCAAGCGTACGCTTCAGGGTACTATTATTCTTATTTCGTTCAAAAACTGCACCGTTACGCTCCGTGGGCAGGTACTGTTTGAGCCTTCTTGGGGCTTGTACGACATGGCCGTTGGACAAAAAATAGCGGCGGCCTACGCGGGCCCCGCCGACCACCATTCGTTCGACTTAATAACGCACACCATTGCCCCAACGGAGGCCTCCGCGCCAAAATCGGAGGTACGTTTGCGGCTGGAAGGCTTGTACGAAGAAGTGCGACAAATGCGAGAATCGGGAAAAGTAAACCAGCAAAGAATCAGCGAAATTTTGGCTATTTTGGCGCAGCAATATCCTGCCGATTGGCTTTTGAAAACTGAAATTGAAGAATTAAAAAATTAGCGTTATGCCCATTTACCATCGCCTCGGTACAATTCCCCCCAAACGCCACACGCAGTTTCGTAAGGCCAACGGGGACTTATATTACGAACAACTTTTCGGCACAATTGGCTTCGATGGTATATCGTCTTTGATGTATCAGGTGCATCGGCCTACCATGGTGAAAGAAATCTTGAGCGAAACCGACGTGTCGCCCAAGATTGGCGTTCAGAAGAGTATCAAAGCCCGTTTATTAAAAGGCTTTCAAGTAGCTCCGCAAGACGATTTTCTGCAAAGCCGCGTGCCGCTGCTGGTCAATGCCGACTTGCACATTGGTTTGGCCGCCCCTCGGCAGTCGTTGAGGGAGTATTTTTACAAAAACGCCGATGCCGACGAGCTGCTTTTTATTCACCAAGGTACTGGCACACTTCGTACCCAACTCGGCAATATCCCGTTTGAATACGGCGATTATTTGGTCATTCCGCGCGGCATAATTTACCAAATAGATTTCGACACCGCCGACAATCGCCTCCTGTTTGCCGAGAGTTTTCACCCCATTTACACGCCCAAGCGCTACCGAAACTGGTTTGGGCAACTCTTGGAACATTCGCCGTTTTGCGAACGCGATTATAAATTGCCCCAAGACCTTGAAACGCACGATGAGCGGGGAGAGTTTATCGTAAAAATCAAAAAACAAGGCGTTTTGTACGAAATGCTTTATCCAACGCACCCTTTCGACGTGGTGGGCTGGGACGGCTACAACTTTCCGTACGGCTTTTCGATTCACAATTTTGAGCCCATCACGGGGCGCGTGCATCAGCCGCCGCCTGTGCATCAGACTTTTGAGACGAAGGCTTTTGTGGTGTGTTCGTTTGTGCCACGCCTTTACGACTATCACCCAAAGGCCATTCCTGCCCCCTACAACCACTCCAACATTGACAGCGACGAGCTGATTTACTACGTTGATGGCGATTTTATGAGCCGCAACAACATCGAAAAAGGCCATATCACGCTGCACCCTGGCGGCATTCCGCACGGGCCTGCTCCTGGGGCGTACGAGCGGAACATTGGCAAAACCGTTACCGAAGAATTGGCCGTGATGATTGACACCTTTCGCCCGTTAAGTATTACCGAAGAAGCCCTGCGCATTGACGACGGCAAATATTATCAAAGTTGGTTGGAAGCATAAAATAGACACAAAAATGAGTATCGCGTTTGGTATTTTTTCGGTTAAAAACGGCAAAAAACGCCTTGCCGCCAAGTGGGGCAACTGGGTGATAGACCTGTACGCACTGGCTCATTTGGGGCATTTCGACCACTTAGACATCAAGAAAAGTGTTTTCAAAAATGATTTTCTCAACGATTTTATTGCTTTGGGTAAAACCAAAACCAATGCAGTCAGAGAAGTTTCAGAAGCATTTTTGAGCAACGAGCAGAATCTTGAAAACCAGTCGTTTGCGCATCATGCTACTGCCGTTGAGCTGCATTTGCCCATTCGCATAGGCGACTACACCGACTTCTATTCGTCAGAGCAACACGCATTTAACGTGGGGGCTATGTTCCGCGACCCTGCCAATGCCCTGTTGCCCAACTGGAAACACCTGCCCGTTGCCTACCACGGGCGGGCAAGTTCGATTTTTGTTTCGGGTACAAATTTTCACCGTCCAAATGGTCAAATTAATGCCTCAGACACCACGATGCCCACCTTCTCGGCTACCAAACGGCTTGATATTGAGTTGGAAATGGCAACCGTAATTGGCAAACCGAATTTGATAGGCAACGCCATCAACATTGACCAAGCCGAAGACCACGTTTTTGGTTTTATGTTGTTCAACGACTGGTCGGCCCGCGACATTCAGCGTTGGGAATACGTGCCGTTAGGTCCTTTTTTGGCAAAAAACTTTTTTTCTTCGCTATCGCCCTGGGTCATTCCCATTGAAGTCTTAGCTCCTTTTCGGACACCCGCCGAAACCCAAAACCCCGAAGTGTTGCCGTACTTGCGCGAGGAAAATCGCCAATGTTTTGACGTTAATTTGGAGGTTTACATTTTACCCAAAGAGCTGCCTCAACAGGAGTTTCTCATCTCAAAATCAAATTTTAAGTACCTTTATTGGACGGTTGCCCAACAAATAGCCCACCACACTGTGAATGGTTGCAACCTCAACGTGGGCGACTTGCTGGCATCGGGAACGATTTCGGGCAAAACCCCTGACAGCTACGGCTCGCTGCTCGAACTAACCTGGGGCGGCAAAAATCCGATACAACTAACGGAGGGCATTAGTCGTACTTTTTTGGAAGACGGCGACACCATCGTCATCAAAGGTTTTGCCGAAAAACACGGCTCGCGTGTTGATTTTGGCGAAGTAAGAACCACGGTACTGCCGACTATGATTTGATTTAACCCCTTCAAAAATGCTTACGATTTATCCCAAAGAAACGCCCATTCCGCTGCTGCACAGCTACTTGCAAGGTGTAATTGCCCCGCGTCCTATTGCCTTGGCCAGCACCATAGACCTCAACGGCAACGTGAATCTTAGCCCGTTTAGCTTTTTTAACGTGTTTGGCACAAACCCTGCCACGCTCATTTTCTCGCCCAACCGCCGCGTAAGAGATGGCTCCACCAAGCACACGCTTCAAAACGTAATAGAGCACGACGAAGTAGTGATTAATATGGTGGACTACGCCATGGTAGAGCAGATGTCGTTGTCGAGTTGTGAATACCAAAAAGGCGTAAATGAGTTTCAGAAAGCGGGCTTTACGGAGACGGCTTCGGTGCGGGTACGCCCGCCGCGCGTGGCCGAGTCGAAAGCCGCTTTTGAATGTAAAGTGAAGCAAGTAATTGAGATGGGGCAAGAAGGAGGCGCGGCCAATTTGGTGATTTGTGAGGTAGTGGCCGCCCATTTTTCGGAAGATATTTTAGACCAAAACAACAAAATAGACCAAACCAAAACCGATTGGGTGGCTCGTTTGGGCGGCGACTGGTACTGCCGTGCGTCGGGCAATGCGCTCTTTGAAGTGCCAAAGCCTAACAGCCACCGAGGCGTTGGGGTTGATGCCGTACCGTTGGCCATAAAAAATGCCAACTTTTTGACCAACAATGAATTGGGGCGATTAGGAAACCACCACGCCCTGCCCAATCCACAGGCCGTACTGGCATTTAAGACCCAAAATAGCGAAGCAGATTTTATGGTCTTGACCAAAGAATTGCTCAGGGCAGGCCATGTAGAACAGGCGTGGTTGGCGTTATTGAACACAAATATAGTCAGCAGTTAAACATCGAATTTCATTTTCCTATGCTGTGGCAATTGAGCGAATCAGAAAAAAAACGGACTAATATGGCGAAATTCATGCAGTGGCTATCCGTTGAAAAGCAGCTGCATTTTGCTAATTATGAAACCCTTTGGACTTGGTCAACAGATGAAACAGCCCTTTTCTGGGCGTATGTTTCCCAATATTTTGACGTACATTTTTATACATCTCCCACTCAAATCTTAAACGATGCCCCCATGCCGCACACCAAATGGTTTGACGGCGCAACGCTCAATTATGCCGAGCGGGTTTTTCAAGGCCGAAATAATTTAAAACCTGCCTTACAATTTTACGACGAAACCCAAATCTTGCGCAGCTATTCTTGGCAAGAATTGGAGCGGCAAGTAGCCCTCGTCGCCGATTTTTTGCGCAAACAAGGTGTTGAAGAAGGCAACCGGGTGGTGGCATATCTGCCCAACGTTCCAGAGGCAGTCATTGCTTTTTTGGCTGCTGCCAGTTTGGGAGCTATTTGGTCGAGTTGCTCGCCCGATTTTGGAGTTCAGTCGGTTGTGGAGCGTTTTCAACAAATTGAGCCAAAAGTATTGTTTGCAACAACGAGCTACCAATACAACGGCAAATATTTTGACCGAACTCCCGCCGTAGTAGAAATTGCCGCCGCCCTGCCAACGCTCAACACCGTGGTTTTGGTGAATGGCAGCTTGAGTGTCAATGAATTGCCGGTAGTTGGTTGGCAAGAAATTATGGACACCGACAGCCAATCCGCTTTAACTTTTCGGGCAGTTGCGTTTCAGCACCCGCTGTATGTGCTGTATTCTTCTGGCACCACGGGCGTTCCGAAAGCGATTGTACACGGCCACGGCGGCATTTGCTTGGAACATCTCAAATACCTGAGTTTTCACAACGACCTGCGGGCTGGTGAAACCTTTTTTTGGTACAGCACCACAGGTTGGATGATGTGGAATTTTAGCGTTTCGGCGTTGATGTTGGGGGCAACACTCCTACTCTACGACGGCTCGCCGAGTTACCCCGACGCAGGTATTCTGTGGCAATTGGCGCAACGTCTGCCCATTCATCACTTTGGTACGTCTGCCCCTTATCTAATGGCTTGTCAGAAAAACGGCCTCCATTTTGCGCCCAATGCCCTGCCCAATTTACGTTCAATTAATTCTACGGGTTCTCCCCTACCGCCCGAAGTTTTTGACTATGTCTATGAACACATCAAGCCTGATGTATGCTTGGCCTCCATGTCGGGCGGAACCGACATTTGCACGGCTTGGGTAGGTGCAAATCCACTTTTGCCCGTTTACAGAGGTCGCATTCAAGCGCGGTGTTTAGGTTGCGCCATGCAAAGTTGGGACGAAATGGGCAACGCCGTTGTTGATGAAGTGGGTGAAATGGTGGTTGTAAAACCGATGCCTTCGATGCCCGTGGCCTTCTGGAACGACCCCCAGCAACAAAAATACCTTGCCAGTTACTTTGAGATGTATCCCCACGTGTGGCGGCACGGCGACTGGCTCAAAATATACGCCAACGGCAGCCTTGAAATCTTAGGCCGTTCTGATGCCACCCTCAACCGCCACGGAATTCGCATTGGAACTGCCGAAATATATCGGGTGATAGACGGCATTGAGGGCATTAAAGACAGCCTTATTGTGAACTTGGAGCTATCGGGCGGCAAGCACTTCATGCCTTTGTTTGTGGTGTTGCAGGCGGGCGTTGAGTTGGACAACGATTTGAAAAACAGCGTAAATTTGTCCTTAAAAACAGCCTATTCGCCACGCTACATACCCGACCAAATCATACAAGCCCCCGATATACCCCATACTATTTCGGGCAAAAAACTGGAAGCCCCCGTCAAAAAAATACTGATGGGAATGGATACTCAAAAAGCGGCTAACTTGGGCAGTATGCGCAACCCCGCCGCCTTAGATTTTTTTGTTGATTGGCGCAAAAATCACACGGAGCTTCTGTGCCAGGGTTGATGATTCTTTCTGATTTTTCTGGTTAGAAAAATCCCTACCTTTGTGGCTGAAAATCAAGCCCCGCTACACAGTGAACTATCAAGAGTATAAAAACCTCGATTACGGCCAAGTTGGCGACGAAATCCTGAAATTTTGGAAAGACAACAACATTTTTGAGCAGTCTATCGCCGTTCGGGAAGGCGCGCCGTCTTTCACGTTTTACGAAGGCCCGCCCTCCGCCAATGGCGCGCCGGGGATTCACCACGTGATGGCGCGTACCATCAAAGATATTTTTTGTCGTTACAAAACCCTGCGTGGTTTTCAGGTAAACCGCAAAGGTGGCTGGGACACGCACGGGCTGCCCATAGAGTTGCAAGTAGAAAAAGAACTGGGTATTACCAAAGAAGACATTGGCAAGAAAATAAGCATTGAAGCCTACAACCAAAAATGCCGCGAAGCTGTGATGCGGTTTACGGATTTGTGGCAAGAAATGACCGATAAAATGGGGTATTGGGTGGACATGGGAAACCCTTACATTACCTACAAAAACGAGTACATTGAGTCGGTGTGGCATTTGCTCAAAAAACTTTACGACCAAGACTTACTCTACAAAGGCTATACCATTCAGCCGTATTCGCCCGCTGCTGGCACGGGCCTGAGTTCGCACGAGTTGAACCAACCAGGCACTTACAAAGATGTAAAAGATACCACCGTAGTAGCGCAGTTTAAGGTAAAACTCACGGGCAAATCGGGCTATCTCTTCGATGCCGCCGAAAGCAATAATATCTACATTTTGGCGTGGACTACCACGCCCTGGACGCTGCCCGCCAACTCGGCTTTGACGGTGGGCAAAGACATTGATTACGTGCTGGTCAAAACTTTTAATCCTTACACTTTTGAGCCAGTCAATGTGGTATTGGCCAAAAACTTGGTGGGGCGTTGGCTCAACGAAAAAGGCAAAGATGGCAATTTTAGTACTTACCAAGACGGCGACAAAATTATTCCGTGGCGGGTGGTGATGGAAATGAAAGGCCAGTTTTTGGAAGGAATCCAGTACGAGCAATTGCTGCCCTACGTTACGCCCAATAAACCAGCTTTCCGCGTCATTTTGGGCGATTTCATAACCACCGAAGACGGTACTGGCGTGGTGCATACGTCGCCTACGTTCGGAGCTGACGATTACCGCGTGGCCCGCGAAAACGACATCCCGCCCATTATGGTGCAAGACGAAAACGGTAAAGATGTGCCGATTGTGGACCGAACAGGGCGATTTGCAAAAGAAATTGGTGAGTTTGGCGGTCGCTTTGTGAAAGAGCAATATTACTCTGAGGCCGAGCAAAATGCCCCCGATTTTAAGCCAACCGACGTGCTGATTGCCATCAAACTGAAAGAAGAAAACAAGGCTTTTCGCGTCGAAAAATACGAACACCCTTACCCACACTGCTGGCGCACCGACAAGCCTATTTTGTACTATCCGCTCGACAGTTGGTTTGTGGCTACTACCAAAAAGAAAGACCGCTTAGTGGCCCTCAACAAAACCATTAATTGGCAACCTGAATCTACGGGAACGGGGCGGTTTGGCAATTGGCTCGAAAATTTGGTAGATTGGAATTTGTCGCGCAGCCGCTATTGGGGTACGCCGTTACCCATTTGGCGCACTGAAAATGGCAGCGAAGAAGTGTGCATTGGCAGTGTAGCCGAATTGCTTGAAATGGTAAAATTGGCCAACCAACAACTCACTAAATGGCTCTCAGAAGGCAGCTTAACCAGTTCGCAAACAACTGAATATCAAAGCTATCTTGATAAAAATAATTCGTTCATTCAATCATTCAACAATTCAACATTCGACCTGCACCGCCCTTACGTGGACGATATTTTCTTGGTGTCAAGTTCGGGTAAAATAATGCTGCGCGAAACCGACCTCATTGACGTGTGGTTCGACTCTGGCGCAATGCCATTTGCGCAGTGCGGTCCTCCAACCTCCGAAGACGGATACAAAATAGAAAACGGTAAAATAGTAGGCTCTACCATGGCAGGTGGGGGCGGCTATCCCGCCGATTTTATTTCCGAAGGCGTGGACCAAACCCGTGGTTGGTTTTTTACGTTGCACGCCATTTCTGGTTTGTTGTTCGACTCGGTGGCTTTTAAAAATGTGGTTTCGACGGGCTTGGTGTTAGACAAAAACGGCAATAAAATGGCTAAACGCCTCGGCAATGGTGTCAATCCGTTTGAAACATTGGCCAAATATGGCCCCGACCCCACGCGCTGGTACTTGATTACAAACTCCGAACCCTGGGACAATCTGAAATTTAACGTGGACGGCATCGGTGAAGTGCAGCGCAAGTTTTTTGGTACGCTTTTCAATACCTACAATTTCTTCGCGCTTTATGCCAACTTAGACAACTATAAAATAGAACAATTTGACCGCGTGGCACTCGAAAATCTCACCGAACTCGACCGCTGGATTATTTCAAAAATCTATACGTTGGTCAAAGAAGTAGGTGAGCAATTTGACGATTATAACCCCACCAAAGCAGGCCGTTTGATTCAAGATTTTGTGTGCGACGACCTCTCAAACTGGTATGTACGCCTCAATCGCCGCCGCTTCTGGAAAGGCGAAATGACCGACGACAAACGCGCCGCTTACCAAACGCTCCAACACGCGCTTTGCGCCGTAGCCCAACTGATGAGCCCTATTGCGCCGTTTTTTGGCGATTGGCTCTACCGCAACCTCACCAGTTGTGTCAGAGAAGAATCGGTGGCAAAAAATACGCCTTTCCGCCACGAATCGGTGCATTTTAGCGATTGGCACACCTACGACGCATATTGGGTAAATACCGATTTGGAAGAAGCCATGCAGTTGGCACAAGAAGTGTGTTCGTTGGTACATTCGCTTCGCAAAGGCCATAAAACGGATGGCCGCTCCATCAAAGTTCGTCAGCCACTTACCAAAGTGCTGATTCCTGTTTTGAACCAAAAAACGCGCCACCAAATCGAACACGTTGCCGACATCATTAAGTCGGAAATAAACGTGAAACACATTGAATTTTTGGACGATAGCACAACCTCCGTTGGGGTAATCTTAAAGAAAAAAGTAAAGCCCAATTTCAAAGCGCTTGGCCCCAAATACGGCAAAGACATGAAAGCCGTGGGCGAAGCCATTTTGGCCATGACCGAAGCAGAAATAAAGGAAGTGGAGAAAAATGGACAAGTTACAATTACCATACACCATACCGCACGGGCGGCCCCGACGTACACCATACAACTTAGTGAAATCGACATTCAAACGGAGGACGTGCCAGGCTGGCTCGTGGCCACGCAAGGAGGCTTAACGGTGGCACTCGACATTACCATCACCGACGAGCTGCGGCAAGAAGGCATTGCCCGCGATTTTGTGAACCGCATTCAAAACCTTCGCAAAGACAGCGGGCTGGAAGTAACCGACAAAATAAAGATAACGCTCCAAAACAATAACGCCGAACTCACCGCTGCCATTACCGCCCACCGCGCGTACATTTGCGAAGAAGTGCAGGCACGTGCGCTTACCATCGTGGACGACCCCGACGGCCAAGTTACCGAAATAGAAATGGACGAATTTACGTTACTCGTTCAGTTGGAAGTAGTAGATTGATTCTGTCGAATCGTCAGCAAAGACCCCATAACCGTCAGGTTACGGTTTTCAAGGGCCAAGTTATTTAATTGGTGGCACGACTATTGCTTAAAATGCTTTTATTGAGCGTATTAAATCAGTCGTGCCACCAATAATAATATATTTAATTGGTGGCACGACTATTACTTAAGATGCTTTTATTCAACGTATTAAATCAGTCGTGCCACCAATAATAACAGCATCGCAGCGGCCAACCGCACGGGCGGCCCCGCGTCGCAGCGGCGAACCGCACGGGCGGCCCCGCGCCTAATTTTACGCAACTACTTATCTTTAATTGGTACTCTCTTTTTTTGTTTCTCAAATTCAAAAAATAACAGCACCATAAACGTACCACTACCCAAAAACAAGCCCATTTTTTTGCGCTAAAATAACGACTTTGAAGCAAATTTTAACTGGAATAGCCTTTGCTGCGTTGTGGGCATCGGCCTCTGCTGCCACCAAGTTTGGCATTCGGACTGCCGACCCACTCATTTTGGCCAACGTTCGTTTTTTGGTAGCGGGCAGTTTGCTACTGTTGCTTTCAGCTTTGTTTTTTCGTAAATCGGCTCTTTGGCCGCGTGCTTTTGAGTGGCCGCAGCTTTTTATTTTTGCGTTGCTCAACACCACCATCTATTTGGGGGCTTTTGTGTTGTCAATGCGCGAAGTGGCTGCGGGTATTGGTAGTTTATCTACGGCTACGGGGCCGCTTTTTGTGGTGGTATTGTCGGCGGTTTGGTTGGGGCGCAGGCTCAAAAATGAAGAAATATGGGGCGTTGTGTTAGGTTTTAGCGGGGCGGCTTTGGCTACTTTTCCGTTGCTTCAAAACAGCTACGCTACTACCAAAGGCTTGCTTATTTTGATGGCGGGTATTTTGTCGGTTTCGGCCGCGAGCGTGTATTATGCGCGGGTGCAGTGGCAGCTTTCGAGTTTGGCACTCAACGGCTGGCAAGTGCTGATTGGCGGGTTTTTGCTAAGTCCATTTACCCTTTATTTTGCCAACTGGCAAGACACTAAATGGAACGCACAGTTTTGGTATTCAGTGAGTTGGCTCATTGTACCCGTTTCGGTTGGGGCGTTGCAGTTGTGGTTTTATTTGCTGCGCCAAGATGCTGTTCGGGCCTCGCTTTGGTTATTTTTGTGTCCTATTTTTGGTTTCACGTATGCCTATATTTTGTTGGACGAACCCCTTTCTTGGCACACATTGGTAGGCACAATGCTCGTTATTTCGGGGCTATACGTAGCCCAGCGCGAGAAATTTGCCCAATAATTTAGGGGAATATTTGTCCGAAAAACATTGTTAGACCCGATTTGTTTATAAATCTATTTCAAAAGGGCCGGTCGGTCATTATTTCGGTATTTTCGTAAGTTACAATGCTTTCTCGGTCGCTAATTTTTAGGGTTTTGCCGTTGCTCCATACGCCCACAAAACGCCCGAAATACCTGCTTTGGTACTGCTTTTGGTGTTGGTCGTTTAAAAAATAAAGTGGCATTGCGGGCATTGGTTGCGCCACCGTCATCTCAGCATTTTCGTTCAGTACAGGCTGGCCTTGGACGTTGTAAGCGGCTATTTTGCAACCCAACGCGCGGCTTTGCATTTCGCCCACCCGAACGGGCAACAACGGGCAGCCACCCGCAAAAAAACCACCCATGCCCGCGTCTGCGCCCACACAAACCAGCCAAATTTCTTTTTTGGCCACTTGATACACCCACTCAAAAACAACCGATGGCAACGGCACGCCCAGCGAACTGACACTTTGCAAGTGTTTGAATTTCAAGTTATTGCATGGCAAATCTGCTTCGCAACAAGCCGCATAATAAGCCGCATTTGTACCAAAATGACCAACACGGGCGCGCTCAATAAAATCCCACAACACGCTGTAATTGGGGTAGTTTGCTGCGCCGTCGTAAAGCACCAGCGTAGCCCCCGCCAAGAGCGAGCCTATCGAAAACTGCCAAGTTAGTTCGTGGGTTGAGCCGTGCCAAAAATAACGTTCGTTGGGTTTTACGTTTTGGTGAAGTATCAAAGTTTTGAGGTGTTCGAGCAAGCAGCCGCCCGCGCTTTGGGCCAAGGCTTGACCGATTTCTGTGTAAAATACCCAAAGCGGATGTTTGAACGGTACGGGCGTAAATTCAATGGTTTTGACCAGTTTTTGGCTTATTTCTTGCCAATTAGTTGTGCCTTTTAGTTTGGCGTTGGGGTTTAAATAAGGTACTAAAATGGTTTCTTTGAGCGTAGGGAGCTTGGCTACCAACGCTTTGAGGTGGGTAGTTTTGTCAAATGTCGCGCCATTGTTGGCGTATCCGTCGCTCATTATCAGCACTTTGGGGGCAATTTGTGCCAAACGCACTATGGTGTTGGCGTTGGTAGCGTCTGTTGCACAACTACACCACACGCCGCCCACGGCATTGGTAGCCAAAAAAGCCACCACCGCCTGCGGAATATTGGGCAACACCGCCGCCACGTGGTCGCCAGGGGCAACCCCAATTTGACGTAAATGCGCCGCCACCGCTGCTACTTGGCTTTCGAGTTCTTTCCAAGATAGCTCGCGCAGCAGCCCACCTTCCGATTGGTACAGCAAGGCGGGTCGGGCGGTGGTTTTTTGTCGAAAAATATGTTCGGCGTAGTTGATTTTTGCCCCCAAAAACCACTCTGTGTCGCTGAAATCGCTGGTGCCTCTTACCAAAATTTGCCCATAAGGTGTGTACGATTTGACGTTGCAAAATTGCCAAATACTTTCCCAAAAATCTTCCAAGTCAGTTACCGACCAGTCCCACAAATCTTGGTAAGTTTTGAAATACAAGCCTTTTTTGACAAAAAGCCAGTTTTGGTATTTCTTTAAATTGGAGTTTTCGGCGAAAAGGCGCGGCGGCGTCCAGAGCGACTTGTTTAATATAGGCTGAATCATAACAGAGAGAACGTTTGCGTAAAATCAGGCCAAAAGGGTTGTTTGCTAAAACGTTTTTAAACGAGCTTTCGGATATATTGGCGTAAAAATATTCGACTCTCCCAAAAAAATTGTACCTTTGCAACCGCAGAACAAACAGGTTCAACCTGTTCTGTATCAATATTTTGTAACAGGCATCTGGCCTGTTTTTAACTCAAATTACAGTAGTGATACTGCAAGCAACATGAAAGAAAAAAAGACCAAGCGGGGCAACCAGCCCTACTACACTCAGTATCTAAACAACGATACCACCGCCAAGTCGGGCAGCCCCACCACCGACAAGCGTCAGCGCAACAACGAGCCATCTGAACGTGCTTTTGACAAACCTCGCTCTACCAGCAAGCCGCCCTACGGTACCAAATCTTTTGATAAACCTTTTGGCGAAAAAAGAACGCCAAAGAATGAAGAAGAAAAACGATTTAATAAGCCAACGGGTTATAAATCAAGTTTTAAAGGGAATAACAGCGCGCCCAAGCCATTTGAGCAACGCGAAGAACGCAAACCTTACGGCGAAAAACGCCCTTTTGAGCAACGCGAAGAACGCAAACCTTACGGCGAAAAACGCCCCTTTGAGCAACGCGAAGAACGAAAGCCTTACGCCGAAAAACGCCCTTTTGAGCAACGCGAAGAACGCAAACCTTACGGCGAAAAACGCCCATTTGAGCAACGCGAAGAACGCAAGCCTTACGGCGAAAAACGACCTTTTGAGCAACGCGAAGAACGCAAACCTTACGGCGAAAAACGCCCTTTTGAGCAACGCGAGGAACGAAAGCCTTACGGCGAAAAACGCCCTTTTGAGCAACGCGAAGAACGCAAACCTTACGGCGAAAAACGCCCTTTTGAGCAACGCGAAGAACGCAAACCTTACGGCG
>REAB01000165.1 GCA_004293645.1 Cytophagia bacterium
TTTTGAGTTTGGATTCACAAAAATAAAAACCTCGTTGCTCTTTTCAAGCTAATACTCCAAAAATCATATTGCCAGCACCATAAATGTACCACTACCAAATAATGCTCTAAAAACGCAATTTGAAATCAGTACTCACGTACAGTTGGCCACCTGCTTGGTTGTTGGTGTGGAGCAAATACAAACGATATTCTCCCTGTTTTACAATCTGGCACAAAGGTATCTCGCCTTTTAGCCCTTTTTTGAAGTAAGTACCGTTCAAAATAAACTGTTTGGGGCTGGCTTTGGTGGCAGTACCCGAAAACAAATAACTGTTCTTGGTATTGCTCAACACCCAAAATGATTGATGCCCGTTTTTTAGGGAGTATTCAACCGCTTCGGCCTCCACTTCAATTACTTCATTGCAAAGATCAAGCGACTGATTTTTGGCTATTTCCCAATTCATTTTAATCGGAATAGGACTGGTTAATGCCACTGGTTTTTGCAATATTTTATACGGTTCTCCCGCAAAAATATGCGCATCGGCTACTTGCCGAAAATAGTTTTCTAAGGGTTGGGGTTGCTGTCGGTGCAAATACAACCGATTATTGAAACGCATATTGTAGGTGTCGGCCGTTAGTTCTTGTTGCTGAAAATAACGATAGCCCCAATCGCGGTAGTAAGACAACGCGCTGGCAACGAGCGCAAAAGCAGAAAAAGCAACCAGAATCATTTTTGCTTTTTGGGGCTGCCAAGTAATACCTCCGAGCAGTACCAAGTAAAAAATGGCCAAAGCCAAAGCAGAATAATGCCGATAACGGCCCAAAAATAAGGCATCTAAACCATTAAAACCCGTGCGAAGCAGCGTAGTGGCGGCAGCAGTGGCCAAAATAAACCCCAGAAACGCCAACAATTTGAATAAATGCGCGGGCAAAAAAGTACGTTTTGAATAATTTTTGATGCCCACCCACCCACTACCCACCACAATCAACAACCCCACGGGAGCGGCCAACCACCGAAAACTACCCGAAACCACATCGGCATAACTACCCGTAAACGCAAAAACGCCCAACAAAATAACTTTTAAGTTGCTGGCTATGCCGTAATCACTGTTGATGTTTTGGCGGCATTGAAGATAAAAATAAACCGTTGCGACGCTCACCAGCAACCAAACAGCCATTTTTTGAATGTTTTCTTTTTTTAGCCACAAAATCACCAAACCCATGGGCAAAATCAGCACGCCGTTTCCGTTGGTAAAAACTGCTAAAACAGCCAACAACAACGCCCACCTAAATTGGGATTTATGCTTGTTGTTGCTATCAACGAGCAAATGCAGCGACTCGCCCAGCAGCCACAAAACGGCCACATTCGACCACAAAGCCATGGTCCAAAAAGCCGTTTCGGCAAATTGAAATTGAAATAAGATGAGCGTAACGGGCAAAAAATAAATAAGTGGCAACTTGGTTTGCCGAAAGATGGTGTAAAGCCGATAGGCCACACCTACCCAAAACAAATTGCCCAGTAAAATGAGGATTTTCAAGTTGAGCGTACCTTGCAGCAGCAACTGCACGTACGCCGCAATTTTAGCCAATACAACGACGTGTTCACGAAATGGCACAAACAAAGCAGGCCATTTTTCGGATTTGAAAGGATAAAACTGCCCGATAAAATCAAAAATAGCGGGCAAATCGTCGGTATTGGGAAGATTGACCGCAAAGCAAAAAAGATAACTAAAATAAACGATGATGGGAAACAAGACTAAAAAACAGGCTAATAGGTTTCGTTGCACGTAGATTTATTTTTTTGTAGTGTATAAAAAAGGTAGGAAATTTCTTGTAAGTTACTGATTATCAGACTTTAATTTTAGTCTATCATTCAGATATTTGCACTGCCATACCTTTATTTCCAAGCATATATTTTCACTCCTTCAATCACCTCTTTGAGTTCATAGTTTTGGGCAATATACCGGGCCAGTTCTGGATAATTTTGGTGTCCGTATTTTGCAGGGTCGTTCATCCACAATGTTTGGGCTGTTATTGCATCGACAAACACCTTGGGCCGGGTTCGTTTAATATCGCTCACATAACGGCGGTAGTAGGTAGCTTGAAACGGGTGCGCCATGGCGCTTCTTACCGAGTGATTTTCATTAACTCCCTGAGGCATCTGGGTTTCAACATAATACGCACACTCCCATCCCCAAACCACCAAATATTCTCCTGGATTAGCATATTTTAAGATAGCGCGTGCTACGGGACTCATTTTTTGTTGCTTAGAGCGGGCTGTTTCGTATAAGTTGATAGAAGAATTAGTAACCAAATGCTCAACACTAATTACTGCAAATATAAGCTGAGTAGATAAAATAGCCCACCGCCAAACATGAGTGAGTTGGCTCAAAAACAAACCAGTAAACAAACAAAAAGGAAGCATAAAATAAGTAAAATGGTGGGCATAAAAGCTACCCGTTCTAATTAGCGTAGCAATCACCGCAACCGAGTATCCCAATAGTATAAACCAGAAATAAGAGTCTATTTTTAGTATTTTCAAAAACGCTAATTTTGCTCGATTTTTAAATAGAAAAGCCCCCGCTAAAATCACCAAAGGCACAACCAAATATTTTATTCCTTTTCCAAGAATGGCAAAAATTAAAGGAAATCGTATCAACAAATAAAACGGACTACGGTAAGAATTGTCGGAGAAGCGTATTTTCAACTGCGCGTTGGCTTTGATGTAATAGAAGAAAAAATCTTCCAAAACGCCATTGTGCCACAAATACAACAGCCACCCTCCCCACACGCTTACAATCGTCAAAACCAACACGCCCGCGTTCAAAAACAGTTTTTGTCTTTGGAACAAAAAAAGAAGAACAAGACTCCAAACCCCCAAAACAAACGCCAAAGGGAGTGCCTGTATTTTGCACAGAACAACCAACGCCAGTGCCGCGCCAGAAGTAATGAGCTCAGCGTAGGAAAACGTTTTTTGGTGCGTCCAACGGGCAATAAAATAGACATTCAAACTGAGCAGCAAAATGGCGACACTTTCACTGTAATAATGAACGTAATTGATTTCTTGAATAAAACTTACAAAGGCAACTGCGGGTATCAAAGCGAGCTGGGCAACTATGCCAAACCGAAAATATCTCAACGCTTTGTAGTAGAACACCAACGCAAACATGGTAAGCCCCCAACTCAACACGTGCGCCAAATGAAAGCTGAGCTTAAACCCCATAATACTGAGCAAATACAGCAAATAACTGTTGATTGGCCCACTGGTGGTGGGGTCAACGGAGCGGTATAAGAGCGGGTCAATGGTCAAAGTTAAGCCCTGTGCCAGCATCTGGGTCTCGTCAGGGTTGAGCGGTAGATCGTATAAAAAAACGGGGGCCCGCATGAACCCAGAAATAAAAAATATGGCCGTAAGAAAAATCCAAGTTGGTACAGGACGATGACGAAGAATCAGCAACACACCCAAAACTCCCAAGAAAATATGTCCGAATACCCACCAAAGAATAGGGTTGTTGTCAAAATTAACTGAATCCCAAAATAGCATATTGACGCGATTTGCTTTGCTTTAAAAATGGCAAAAAATTTCCTTGAATCTAACAGAAAAAAGATAACTAAGTAATTTGGTATAAATAAACGACGTTTCAATTTTGTATAAAACTTTGATAATAAGCACTTTGTGATTCTATTGACTATCGACTATTGACCGTGGACTCGACTATTGACCGTGGACTACTTAAAATAAGCGATGATGGGTAACAAGACCCAAAAAATGGCCAATAGATTTCGTTGCACGTAGATTGGTTTTTTGGTCATCAATTGGACACGACTACTGTCAGCAGCGCAATAGCGACAAAAATAAGGCTATAATTTTAAAAAATGCGCTTTTCAGTTTTTGGGGCATCATTTTTGGTAGTGTTTCTGAGGTAAGTACTTACTCGTAATTATTTGTAATTCGTTGTAATTGTCCGCGTCGGCGCGGGGCAGATGTTTCTCCATTTATTACTACCAAATTGCCCTTTATTACAAATCAAAAATAATAGCGTCGCAGCGGCGAACCGCCTATTTCTGCCCAACTACTTAGATGATTTTGCCTTGACATTTGAAAAAACAAATTTTAGTAAGATATTTGGCCATATATAAAAAAATATGTCGGCATCAATGTACCAAGACAACTCAAAACAAAGATTTGGCTACGATACAATTATCATTATTGTAGGCATTTTTATTTTATTGTTTCATCTCATAGATAACCCATCGCTGTGGGGCGACGAAATAGCCCTGGCCTTAAACATTGTTAAATACGATCTACCCACGCTCCTCACCACGCCTTCGCTTGATTACCTGCAATCTGCCCCACCAGGTTACTTGTTCTTTGTCAAGATTTTTAGCTACTTAGGGCCGCACGACTGGTGCTTGCGGTTGGCGGCTACGTTGGCTACGGCCTTCGCGTTTTGGACATTTAATAAGTTGCTCAAACTGCTTTTTGAGGCATATTGGCTGCGTTGTGTCGTACTTTTGCTCTTTGTAGCGTCACCTACGGTACTTTTCCACGGGGTAGAGCTGAAACAGTACGCCTTCGACCTGCTGGCCAACACGTTGCTGCTGCACGCGGTGGTGCATTTTTTGCAGCAATTGCGCCCTACGCTCAAAGATTATGGCTATTTGGCAGCGGTGGGTTTGGGGGGTGTTTGGTTTTCAAACGCGCTGTATTTTAGTTTGGCTGGCTTGGGTATATTGCTGTTTGTGAAGCAGTGGCAAAAGAAAACAATAGATAAACTCCTGTGGGTGGTGCTGGGCGCGTGGGTGCTGGGCATTTTGGCCAACTACGTTTTGTGTGTGCTTCCCAACAAAAACGTGGCGGGTTTTGTGGTGTTTTGGCAGGCAGAATTTCCGCCTTTACCCGTAAGTGCAGCGGGGTTGCGGTGGTATTTTTTACGCATTTTTTTCTTGTTCGACAACGCCTTCGGCCTCAGTTCTCCGCTTTCGTTGTTTGTCAAGGTGTCGCCCAAGTGGAGCTTTCTGTTGTGTTTCAACTACGCAGCTTTCGCGCTTGTTTTGCTGGGACTTTGGCATCTTTGGCGGCAAAAAAAATGGCTCTTGGGCATTTTTACGCTGCCTTTGTTGGTGGCATACGCTTTGGCATTATTGCAAAAATACCCTTTTTACGAGCGATTTTTGCTCTTTTACACGCCCGCGCTCTACGCTATTATTGGCTACGGCTTGTGGTGGTGCTGGCAAAACGGCGGGCGTTGGGCGGCGCAGGTAGCGACTTTTCTATTGTTGCTTTATCCGCTTTCTACCACGCTGTGGGCGGTGCTAAAACCCAACACTTTTGCGCTGTACGAAGGCTACAATTACGGCAATTTGCGAGAGGTATTTACGCATATTTCGACCCAAAAACAGCCTAATGACCGGGTTTATTTGGTCAAAAGCCTCTATTATGGCCACTTATACTACAACCAACAGCAACGCTACCCGTGGCAACCCATCATGGACCAGCGCACCGAGCAGCATGCCAACGAGCAAGATTATTTGCGGGGCATTGAGGCCCAAGTTACGCAAGCCCTCGCGCCCTTGGGCAGGTGCTTTTTTGTGTGTACTACGGCCAACAAAGCCCGCTATTTTACCCCTCAACCCACTGTGCTGCCCTACAAAGAAGAAGAAGCCTTTGTGCAAAGTATGAAAAAACATGGGCGTATTTTAAGCACATTTGGAGGTTTAGATGCCAACGTTTATTTGGTGGTGGCTAAGTAATCCGCTACAATGTATCGAACCGTCGAACCGTCCACCTTTGGCTACTTTAATGCCTGTGAGCGTTAAACCTAATTTGATGTTGTTCAACGAAACGTCGCACCGTCATCGGTATTTTGATGAGGCCACTACCATTGCCGCCACCCGTCAATATCATAGATGCTTCCTTCGTCAACAGGACAAAATGATGTTTTGAGTTGGTGATTGCAGTATTTATGACGTAATTTTGCCGTAAAATTTAGGACATTACAATTATTTACCTCCTCAAACCTCAAATCAAATTGAAACGCAAGGAAATTAAATTTACGGTAGAACAAAACGAACAGAATATTCCCGAAAAAATATATTGGGAAGCCTCAGACAACCCCAACGAAGGCTTGGACGAAACCCGCGCTTTTGTGGTGGGTGTGTGGGACCAATTTCACCGTGGCACCATGTTTATTCCACTTTGGACCAACGAAATGGAGGTTTTTGACATGAAACGAATGTGCATTGAAATGGTGGGCTTGCTCTCTGATACCGTAAAAACCGCCACTGGCGACGAGCTAATGGCCCAAGAAATGGACGACCTCGCTGCCCGCCTCAGCCGCCGCCTCCGCGAAGAAATCAAAGCCGCCAACCAAACCAACTAAATTGCTAAACCAACCATGAAGAAAGTGTATTTGTTGGCCATTTTGGCCTTTTTGTGCGCAGATGCTACGGCACAAGGCATCAATTTTTTGTACAACGACATTCGACAGGCGTTCAATTTGGCCCGCGCCCAGCGCAAGATGGTGCTGGTGGAGGTGTATTCTAAAAGTTGCGAACATTGTGCGGCCTTTGAACCCGTTTTCAAAGAAAAAGCAGTAGGTGATTTTTATAACCAAAACTTTATCAATTATCGCCTCGAAGTAAGCACCCAAGATGTGCAACGTTTTTTGACCCCCAAAAAACTATTTGCGCCCTCGTTGCCGCTGTTTTTGTTTTTCGACTCCAACGAAAACCTCCAACACGTGGCCATCATCAATAGTACCGCCTCTGAGTTGCTCCGCAAAGGCCAAGAAGCCTTAACTCCCAACGCCCGCACCAGTAATTTTCGCAGCCGATATGCCGCTGGCGAACGCGGCGACAATTTTTTGTTCGATTTGGCCATGTACTGCCGCGTGGTGTGCGACACGGCCTTCAACATCAAAATTATGCAAGAATACGCCCGCCGCACGCCCGTTGCGGCCTATTCTGATAAAACCAACTGGCTCGTAATTCAGAAATTGTTGATGGACGCAGACAACCCAATGGCCAAATATTTGATTAATAATTACAGCGTTTTTAAAACCAAATACAACCCCAACGAAGTCAAATTTGTTGCCGAAAATCTGCTCATGTCGTCGCTGTACAGCAGCCGAGGGGCGCGCTACGATGCCGCTCAGATTCAACAAATCAGGCAAGGATTGGTAAAAATAGGCATCGGAACAGAGTCGGCCAACGCCCGCACATTGTTGCCCGAAATCAATTATTATTTTAGCAAAAAACAAACGGACAAGGCCATTGCCCGGACCGAAGATTATATCAACAATACCAAGCCACAAATAGCTGATTACAAATACATTATTGGACTTTTTAACCAGCGAGCTACCGACAAAACCTACGCACCCGCGCTCAAAAAATGGGTAAATAAAGCCTTGACACTAACGACTCCCAACAGCCCCGATGCCCAAATTTTGAAACAAGAATTGGCCAAAGCGCAGCGGTAATATGTTCTTTACAACCGCGTTTGTGAGCCTTTGAAACCATACCAAGCAATGTAGGCAAACATGGCGGCGGGCAGCAAAAACGACAGCGCGATGGAGGTATTGTCGGCAATAGCGCCTATGATAGGCGGAAAAACCGCGCCGCCCACAATGGCCATAATCATATAAGATGAGGCTTGCTTGGTGTATTTGCCCATGTCTTTAACGCCCAACGCAAAAATAGTAGGAAACGTAATGCTTTGAAAGAAAAAGAATAGCATGAGTGCGTAAATAGAATTGCTACCAAACAAGTCTAACGACGTGATAACGAGCAAAATAACCATAATGGTAGCGTAAATACCGAGCAGTTGATTGGCCTTCAAAAAACGCATCAAAAACGTACCAGCGAAGCGTCCAACCATAAAAATAAGCATGCCATTGGCCAAGTAGTTGGCCGCCGTCGCGTCCGAGAACGCCAATGTTTCAACGGCATAATTGATAAAAAAGCCCCACACGCATATTTGCGCCCCCACATTTAAAAACTGAGCAATTACGCCCGCATTGAAGTGCGGAAACTTAAAAAGCCCCGTGTTGTCGGCTTCGGCCTCGGCTTCATCTTTTATTTCGGGCAGTGGCGTAAAGAAAAACAACACAGCCACAAACGTAACGAGCGCGCCCACCAACAAATAAGGCTGTTGCACTTTGTCGAAACCTACTTCGAGCGAGGCGTTTTCGGTAGCAAACAAAAACAAAGCACCAATTTTGGGGCCCGTAAAAACCCCTAATCCGTTGAAAGACTGGGCCAAATTGAGCCGAAACGCCGAGCTTTCGGGCGGGCCAAGCACGGTAGCGTACGGATTGGCGGCGGTTTCTAAAAACGCCAGTCCACAGGCCAAAATAAACAACGCAAGCAAGAAAAAAGGCCAAGATTGCAACTCTCCAGCAGGATACACCAAAAAAGCCCCTCCCGCGTAGAGTGCCAAGCCGCACAAAATCCCTTTTTTGTAACCGTATTTTTTCATGAAATAGCCTGCGGGCAAGGCCATCAAAAAATAAGCCCCAAATGTACACACCTGCACCCAAGCCGACTCGGCACGGCTGATGTTCAAAATTTTCTGAAAATGCCGATTGAGCACGTCGAGCATGCTGATGGCAAAGCCCCACAAAAAAAACAAACTTGTAACAAGTGCGAACGGAATGAGGTATTTTTGGGGCGCACTACCGCTTTGCAAGGAAGCACTTTGGTTGGTTTGAATACTGGCCATCGAATGTTAGGAAGGTTTAGAAATGATAATCAACTGACAATCAAAAGCAGATAGACCACAAACGTTACTTAATATCTTTCCCCAATTTTTGTTATATTTTGGCATTGCGAATCCTGATGGCTCGAGTCTCTGACTTGTCCCGCTTATTAAAAGGCTTCCAGCCGCTATCAAAACTCTCTTGATGGCGCGAGTCTCTGGCTCGTGCCGCTTATTAAAAGGCTTCCAGCCGCTATCAAAACT
>REAB01000098.1 GCA_004293645.1 Cytophagia bacterium
TATTCTGAAAGTTCAAATACTCAACAATAACTGGGATAATTGCTGGAATATTAAAAATGCAGCATAATCAGTCTATAATTTACACTAACAAGTTTTTTGTCCCGCCAATTTTGGTTTTATGCTTTGTTTTTTCGGCAGGATAAATACAAAACTTGGTGATACCCACAATTTCTGCGTCTAAGCCCAAATCGAAAAGTAGTTCGGTTTGGGAAGGTACTAACGACACAATGCGGCGCGGTGTTTGGGGCAAATACACTTTATATCCGAGTTGGTCTTTCATGTTTGGTTGTTTACTTTGCGTCAAATAAGGACTTACTGGGACTTATAATGCATTGATTTTCAGTCTTGTTGTTTGCAAATAACATCATAAAAAACACACCATGACATTTGGTAAGTGCTAAACAGACTTCGTTTTTTGCGCGTATTTTTTATTGACTTTGCCGTACAAATCGGCGGGAACGGAGTACCAATGTTGGGTATCGAACTGTCGTCGTTGGGGTCGTATTGCCAATCACTTTGTTTGTCGGAGTCGCTGACGCGGTATGTTTTTTTTGCATCGGGACTCGTGAGGGTAGTCATGGCGCGGAGGGTGGTGCGCTCTATTTGCTGCGCCAACCCGCCAAAACTCACGCCAATTAGCCACAGTAAGGTAATTGTTTTGCTTGTTTTTATTTATTCTTTTGCTCAATTCATAATGGCATTATGCTCCTACTGATTATTATGCTCCTACTGATTATTATGCTCCTACTGATTATTATGCTACTTGCAAAAATAGCGTAAATTGCGATGTAATAACGTAATCAACGCTTAGCCTGCCACAATGGTATTTGCTTTGGCTTTTGTTGTTATGTCCAAGACATCAAAAGTTAAAAGCCATCCCAGCTGGCTATACTCAGAAAAGGGCTGTACTTCATAACTTTTTTTAACCATGTTTAATCAAACTACAATGAACAAGTCATTTTGTGCAATGCTATTGGTCATCGGAATGTGGATTGCTCCTGATTGCCGAAGCCAGTCTAAATTGAATACAGTTAGTTTAACATGTGCAGATTCTCTGGGTAAATCAACACAAGTGAGTATTGGGCTTTTTAGTGCCTTGACGGGTTCGCAACAGCCAATAGCTGAAATGACCCCGCAAGGAACTACGCCTGTTACATCTTCTTTCCCCCTAAAAAGCCCTCAGTTTGCTTTTTTAAGGTTTGGGGATGAACTCCACACGTTATACATTCGGCCTGGGGAGCAATTGAGCATTCATCTTGACTTAACACAGAAACAAACAACTCTTGCCTTTACTGGCCAAGGGGCTGAGGCCAATTCGTATTTGGCCGAGACCTATCTCATTCAGCGTCAGTTTGAGAAAGTTTTTTTTTCCTTGCCGCTACCTGCCGCTTTCCAACGGCTTGATTCCTTAGACAAAGCACTCCTTCTGTTTGACCAAACATACGCTCAGAGAAGCCGTATCACTCCAAACGTCTTGACTTTGTTACGGAAACAGGGCCAAATACGTATCTTAAGTCTGAAACTTAATATTCTTCTTTCTCGGTATGGCGGCGGGCAAGATACAACGGTAGTAACACCGATGGTCCAAATTATCAAGCAAGTCCCTTTTGACCCGACACTTTTGGCTGCCCGATCGCTAGATTACTTTAATTCGCTATACTCTTACCTAAAAGTACGGATGATGCTGGATTTGTCGGCTAACTTTACCAAAGAAGAGATAACCGCCAATCGGCCTCGCCTCCCTCTTATTACAGACGAGTTAATAAAAAAGTGGCCTCTTACACCTACCTTCACCCAATACATTCGAGCCAATAATTTAATTCAATGGATTGGTCAACAGGGCATTACGCCTGCTACTACCGATATTTTGACTGCCTACCGAAAGGAATATCCTCAGTCTGTTTATCTTGTTGAACTACAAAAGAGTTATGACAAGTGGCTGGTATTGAAAGTAGGCCAAAAAGCACCTGACTTTACTGGTACAACCCTCGACGGAGAACGCATATCGCTCAGTAACCTAAAAGGTAAAGTCGTTTATGTAGATGTGTGGGCTACTTGGTGCCAACCCTGCCTCTCAGAATTTCCCTCCGCCAAGCAACTACAACAAGCATTTTTGCCTACTGACCAAGTTGTATTCTTATATGTGTCAATTGATTCAAATCAAGCTGATTGGAAGAAGCTGGTGCGAACCGATAAAGTCCCCAGTGGGTATCACATCAATATATTTGATCAAAAGCAGGACGATCAGTTTCACAAGTCTTATGTAATTAGCGGCGTACCTCGTTATATCTTGATTGACAAACAGGGCAATATTGTCAATCCCGACGCTCCCAAACCTTCATCAAAGGATATCGAAAAGGCAATTAGAGTCCTTTTACAATAAAAAATTGATTATCAGGCCAGTAAGAAAGAAATTGTGTACTATTTTTAATTGAATGAGGGGAGGAAGTACCTATTGAAACGGAAAAAGAAATAAGTTTTCCTCTAATCGTTACCAGATTGGAATTGAAATAAAATTATCAGTTTGGATGCCTTGCTGCTCTTTCAACATGAAGCATTGGCGTCAAAACGATAACATCCAAAAGATAAAGCTAAAAAATGAGCAACGAAAACTGTAACACCACGACACTTGGTAAGTACTACACCGACTTCGTTTTTTGCGCGTATTTTTTATTGACTTTGCCGTACAAATCGGCGGGAACGGAGCTTTTTACAGCGGGCAATTTCGGCTGCGGACGCACCCAATCTAAGTAACCTTTTGCCCACGCATACACCAGTCCCAACGCCAAAATACCCACAAAAATGGCCATTTCGGCCAACGCAAACCAGCCCCAAAGCCCGTCGGTTTGGGCAATGAGCGAGGCTTGTCCAAACACCGTAGCCCACGGAAACAAAAATACCAACTCCACCTCAAAAAGTACAAAAATGAGTGCTATCACGTAAAAACGCCCATTAAACTGCACATTGGCATTGCCCAAAGGGTCTTCGCCCGACTCGTAAGTGGTTAGTTTTTCTACGTTGGGTCGGTGCGGGCGCACCAACCGCGCAATGGTAAGCGCCACCGCAATAAACGCAATAGCCGTAATGATAAACAAAAAAATAACGCCAAAATCGCTGAGCATATTGTTGTTTTGTTGAGGTTAAGACTTTGGCCTAAATACTTTCATAACTGCCTCGTTGGTAGTGAGATATGGGCCGTTTATCAAGTCTATACAATACGGTACGGCTGGAAAAACCGCGTCCAAACACTGCCGAATGGCCGAAGGTTTGCCTGGCAAATTGATAATAAGCGCACCGCCGCGAATCCCCGCCGTTTGCCGCGACAAAATAGCCGTTGGCACGTATTGCAAACTCACTTGCCGCATCAGCTCGCCAAAGCCAGGCAACATTTTTTGGCAAACGGCCTCGGTGGCTTCGGGCGTTACGTCGCGCACGGCTGGGCCGGTGCCGCCGCTCGTTACAATAAGGCAGCAACCCTCGTCGTCGGCCATTTGGCAGAGTGTTTCAGAAATCAACGCTTGCTCGTCGGGCACTACCCGATACACGGCCTCCCACGGCACGCTGAGGTATTCGTTGAGCGTCGAAACAATGGCCTTGCCTGGAATGTCTTCGTAAATACCCGCGCTGGCGCGGTCAGAAACGTTGATAATACCTATCTTTATAGTCTGCACAGTATTGAATATTTGTACGCAAACTTCCGTAAATTTGTTGAAAAAATAACCGTTTTTGCCATGAATACTTTTGCCCACCAAACCCTCAAAACGTACGATTTGCGCCATACAGGCTGCCGTGAAGCCATTTTGATGGCTTTTTATGAGCAACCCACGGCCTTGTCGCACGGGCATTTGGAAGAGCTACTGCCCAATCTGTACGACCGCGTAACGATTTATCGGACGCTCAAAACATTCGTAGAAAAAGGCATTGTGCACAAAGTACTCGACGAAGACGGTATTCGTTACGCTCTCTGCAAAACGGCCTGCTCGCACCAACATCACCACCACGACCACGTGCATTTTAAGTGCGTTGCGTGCGGTCAAACTACCTGTTTGGAGACCATTGTTATTCCACAAATTGCGCTGCCCAACGGCTATAAAAGCCAAGAAATCAACCTGTTGGTGCAAGGGACTTGCCTCAGTTGTAATGTTACTATTGATTCAAATACTTACTAAATATGCCAACTCTTCGACTCATTTTGGGCGACCAGCTCAACCACCAGCACAGTTGGTATAAAAATACTGCCCCCGACGTTTGGTACGTATTGATGGAAATGCGCCAGGAAACCGACTACGTGCGCCACCATGTCCAGAAAGTAATCGGATTTTTTGCGGCCATGCGGGCTTTTGCGCAACATTTACAAACAACGGGGCACCAGGTGATTTATCTAAAACTCGACGACCCGCAAAATACGCAGTCGCTGACGCAAAATATTGACTTCTTGATGGCCAAATACCAAATTGCACATTTTGAATACCAACTCCCCGACGAGTACCGCTTGGACCAACAACTCAAAACCTTTTGCAGCAACCTAAACACCACTTGGGCAATCGCCGATACGGAGCATTTTATGAGTACCCGCGAAGAATTGGGGACATTTTTTAAGGGCAAAAAAATGTATTTGATGGAAAGTTTTTACCGCATGATGCGCAAACGCTATCAATTGCTCATGGACGGCAACGAGCCCCTCACAGGCCAATGGAACTACGACGCAGGCAACCGAAAAAAGCTCCCCGCCAACCACCAACCCGTTGCTCCACTGTTGTTGGATAAAGATGTTTCAGAAATACATCAACTACTTGTTAATCAAAACGTTGAAACCATTGGCAATGTAAATCCGAAGGCTTTTATTTGGCCTACTACCCGCACCGAATCGCTTGCTTTATTGGATTTTTTTGTCCAAAATTGCTTGCCCTATTTTGGCGTTTACGAAGATGCCATGAGCAGCAGTTCGTGGTCGGTCTATCATTCGCGGCTTTCGTTTTGTATGAACACCAAGTTGCTGTCGCCCTTAGAAGTGGTGGAGCGGGCTATTGCGCATTGGCAACAACAACAAGACCGCATCAGCATTGCCCAGATTGAGGGTTTTGTGCGGCAAATTATTGGTTGGCGCGAGTATATGCGGGGCATTTATTGGTTGAAAATGCCTGATTATGAACAACTTAATTTCTTAGAGCACCGCCGCCAACTCCCCGCTTATTTTTGGACAGGCCGCACCAAAATGAACTGCATGCGCCACGCCATTGGCCAAAGTTTAGACCACGCCTACGCGCACCACATTCAGCGGTTGATGGTTACGGGCAACTTTGCCCTGCTCGCAGGCATTGACCCCGACCAACTTGACGAGTGGTATCTGGGTATTTACATTGATGCCTTGCAGTGGGTCGAAATTACGAACACGCGCGGCATGAGCCAATACGCCGACGGCGGCATAGTGGGTTCAAAACCGTACGTGTCGTCGGCCAACTATATTGACAAAATGAGCGATTATTGCGGTACTTGCTTTTATGACAAAACCAAGAAAATAGGCCACAAATCCTGCCCTTTCAATAGTTTTTATTGGCATTTTTACGACCGTCATCAGGACAAATTAGCCCGCAATCCGCGCATTGGTATGGCTTACAATACGTGGCGAAAAATGCCCGAAGACCAACGCCAAGCCATCGTAGCGCAAGCCGAAACGTACCTCAATAATTTGGAAGAACTCTAAAAACAACCTAAAAATGAGCCTGATAAGTAGTTGGGCATATTAAACATGGTACAAATTTTTGATTTGATAGACACCATGCCCATGCGTCGCGCCGAAATGCACTCAAACTAACTTTGTACGAAGGCTATTGTTCACCAAACGCCTTTCTCATCTTGGCACGGTCAAATTCATTTTCATTGTTGGAAAGCCAGATGGTAGCCACGCCGTTCCCAATAAAATTGGTAATAGCCCGGGCTTCCGACATAAACCTATCTACGCCCAGCAGCAACGCCAAACCCTCAACGGGAATCACTTTGATGGCCGTGAGCGTACTGGCCAACACAATAAAACCGCTGCCCGTAACGCCCGCCGCCCCTTTGGAGGTTACCATCAAAATACCGATAATGGTCAACATTTGTTCTAAACTCAAATGAACATTGAAGACTTGCGCCAAAAAAATGACCGCCATTGACAAATAAATTGTGGTGCCGTCTAAGTTGAAAGAATAGCCCGCTGGCACCACCAACCCCACCACCGACTTGGAGCAGCCCATGTTTTCAAGTTTTTCCATCAACGAAGGCAAAGCCGCCTCCGACGACGACGTACCCAGCACAATCAGCAGCTCTTCGCGGATGTATTTCAAGAACTTGAACAGGTCTATTTTGGCCGTGCGAAGTATAAACCACAGCACCACACAAATAAAAATGGCCATCGTCGTATAAACAGTTGCCATCAATTTGGCCAAAGGAAGCAGCGTTTTGAGGCCATATTTAGCCACCGTGAAAGCCATACCACCAAAAGCCCCGATGGGGGCCAAATACATCACTTTGTGTAAAGCCCAGAATATTTTTTTGGAGATGGGAGTCAAAAAATCAATGACCCGCTGCCGACCCGAATAATTGCTCAACACCACGCCCGTAACAATGGCCAACACCAAAATTTGCAGCGTAACGTTATCCCAAAAAAACTTAACCCAGCTAAACGCCTCCGCACTTTTGGTGTATTTACTGATGTCGCCCCCCTTGATGCTGTCGGTTATTACGCCGTCGCCAGGCCGAATGACGTTGGCCACCACCACCCCAATGATGAGGGCAACCGTGGTAACTACTTCAAAATAAAGCAGTGCTTTGGCACCCACTTTGCCCACTTTTTTCAAATCGCCCATCGAGATAATGCCCAGAGTGATGGTCAAAAAGATAATAGGCACAATAAATAGCTTGACAATGCTGATAAAAAAGCTGCTCAAAAATTCGCTGAACGTGGTTTTTATTTCAAATTCTGAAATCCAGAGATTGATTTTGAAACCTTTTTGGAGAATGGGAGCAAGGGCAAAATCGGGGTAATAATGCCCCAACAAAATACCGCAAGAGATGGCCGTTAAGACCCAAAAAGTAAGATTTTTAAAGATTTTCATACCAACTTGGTTAATAAATTTTATTCGTATTTTTGCTGAAAAAATAATAAGACCATGGCCATAACCCAACAAGTGCCGCGCCGCCGTGCAAAGGTGGAAAAAATACCCGAATACTTGGTTCGTGAAATATTGAACGGAAAAGTATTACCATACATAGGTTACAGAGAGGTATTATCAAAAGAAAAACAACTATCAGAAATCATGGGATGCAGCTCATTGCAATCAATTATTACGGTTTTAATAACGCTATTTTTGGGTAGCCGTATCAATCGAAAAAAATATTTTATTGCTTCCAACGAAGCAGGGCTTCATTTAGACAAAAAAAGTAATTTGTCAAACGACGTGGCTATTTACGAAAAAGAAGGCTTAGTTTTGAACAATAACTATTTCAAAGTTGCACCAAAAATTGCCATTGAAGTGGATATACGAGTTGATTTAGACCCCGACGACCACACCGATAAGTTTAGTTATGTGCTTGAAAAAGCCCAAAAAATGATAGACTTCGGCACGCAAAAAGTAATTTGGGTCATGACCGACAGCAAGTCAATTATTGTATTCTCAAAAACAGAAACTTCAATCATTGTAAATTTTGATACTGATATTTTGGTTTTGGATGATTGCGTTCTAAACCTCGGCCAATTGCTTAAAGATGAGGATATTGCGTACTGATTTTTTTGTAAATACACTTTGCCAAAAACTACAAAAACCAATACCAAAACCCCGCCCCCAGCAGCGAAACTGGAATGCCAATGCCCACCATTTGAGCTGCCAAAGTGGGGTTTAGCCCGTAGAATGGGGGTGAATATGGGTAAAATTCGCAGTAATCTAAAAAACAAAAACGAGCCACCGTACAGCAACCAAGGCATTAAAATAACCAAAATATACTGACTGTCGAAGGCAATATTACTGGCATAAATAAGCGAAAGCGGGCAAACAGACGTACAAAATTAGGTTGTTGAGCGCCACGGTAGTTACGCTATTGAAGGTTTGGGCCAAAGAAGGCGCGCGAAAACCCAAAAATTTGCGCTGCTTTTGGGCCTGCTGCGCTCCCCGATGCCAAAGCCAACCGTTTGGCCATTTATTTAGTGGGCGGTGTGATTGAGTTTATTGAAATTGGCCAAATGGTGTATTTGGAAGCCGACAGCGTGATTACTAACTTTGTGAAAGACAAAACCCAGCTAAAAGGCGCGCGAAACTTGGGGCAATATGTGAAAATTTTGCAACGTGAACACCGTTTTTCTTCATCAGCAACAGTTTGCTCATTAACTTAGACCAGCGGCTGCGCTACGACCACAGCGAAAAAGTTGACAAAATGAGCAACGGCAAATTTTGCTAAAAAATACCAAGTATGGCTTGTTTTGGGGTTTTTGTTGAACCATCATTGGTGCGCAAAAACACTTATGAGTTGAACGTTTACGCAAAACTCCTATCTTTGGCCTCGCAACACCGAACAACGAATGAACCCCTTCTTCAAAACCATTCAGACATTTATAAAATCCGTTGGTATGCTCCTGACCAGAAGCAGACAATGGGTTGCCCATCAATTATTTAACCTGTTAGTGGCCGCGTTTGGGCAAGCACGAATGGCCACTTGGGCTGCCGCTTATCAAGGCTACAAAAACCGTTTTCAGCAAGCCTATTTCGCCCGTATTGATGTTCATTCGCCTTATTACAAGCCAGTTGTAAGAGTCTGGAAGGCGTTGATTTATAGTGTATTAGCATTTGTTTTCTATATTTTTTGCGTCGAAACCAACTTCCTTTGGCTCTCAGGAAGTATGCCGAGTATTGAAGAACTCCAAAACCCGAAGGTGGCGCAGTCGTCGGAGATATATTCGACAGACGGCCAACTGATTGGCAAATTTTATACCGAAAACCGCACGCCCGTTGATTTCGACAGCCTGTCGCCTTTCCTCACCCAAGCCCTCATTGCCACCGAAGATATTCGCTTTTATGAACACGCAGGCATTGACTCGCGGGCGTTGTTTGGGGTGGCGGTAGGCTTGGTCAAGGGCGGCGGCGAGCGTGGCGGTGGCAGCACCATTACGCAGCAGTTGGCCAAAAAACTTTTCCGTACTCGCCGCAAGGCAGCGCGGGGGTTGTTGGGCAAAATTCCGTTGGTGCGCACGCTCATTTACAAAACCAAAGAATGGCTTACGTCCATTAAATTGGAACGAAATTTTTCAAAAGAAGAGATTCTGACCATGTATTTCAACACCGTGGACTACGGCAGCAACACTTACGGCATCAAAACCGCCGCGCGGTATTATTTTGACAAATCTCCGATTAATCTCACCCTGCCCGAGGCGGCGGTTTTGGTGGGTTTGCAGAAAGCCACTACGACATACAACCCCGAAAACAACCCCGAAAAATCGTTAACAAGGCGCAATACCGTGCTAAGTCAGATGGCCAAATATGGCTTTGTGTCGCAAAAAACCGCCGACTCGGCCAGTCAAACGCCCCTCAAAACGCGCATTACCCCCGAACGATTTAACGACGAAAACGACGAATACGCCATTTATCAATATTACAACGGGGCTGCCAAAGAGTTCTTAAAAAAATGGGGCGAAGAAAATGGCTACGATGCCTCCACCGACGGCCTAAAAATCTACACCTCAGTTGATTCAAGAATGCAAAAACACGCCGTGGCTGCCGTGGGCGAGCGCATGAAAATATTGCAACAAACCTTTGAAAGCCACTGGCTCAACCAAAACCCCTGGCGCGACGAAAAAGGCGTAGAAATTATTGATTTTTTGAAAGATGTGGCCAAACGCACCGACCGCTACAAGCAACTCGCCAAGCGATTTCCCAACACGCCCGATTCGATTTGGGTTTATATGAGCCGCAAAGATACCATGACCGTTTATGATTGGAAAACGGGCCGAGAAAAACGAGTAGTGATGAGTTCGATGGACTCGCTCAACTACTACAAGCGTATTTTGCGGGCAGGCTTGATGGCCATGGACCCCTACACGGGCCACGTGAAGGCTTGGGTGGGTGGTTTGAACTATAAATTTTTTAAATACGATGCCGTGCAGCAAGGCAAACGCCAGCCAGGCTCTACTTTTAAGCCCTTCGTGTATTGTGCCGCCATCGACAGCTCGGCTTTCAACATGGGGCCTTGCGACAAGCTCAAAGATGTGCCTTTCCAGAAAGAATACGAAGAAGGCGGCGAAAAGAAAATCTGGCGACCCAAAAACTCGACGGGCGGGTTTTCTTACCAAGAACTCACGCTGCGCCGCGCTTTGGCGCGGTCTATCAACTCCATAACGGCCCAGCTTACCGAAAAAATTGGCTCAAAGTCGGTCGTAAAATACGCCCAAAAACTCGGCATTACCAGTCCGTTGCAGGGCGTGCCGTCCATTGGCTTGGGGCCGTTTGATGTGTCGCTTTACGACATGGTAACGGCTTACAGCGTTTTCCCCAATCAAGGCAAACACACCGACCCCATCTTAGTAACCCGCATTGAAGATGCCAACGGCACAGTTTTAGAAGAATTTGCGCCCCAATCTAAGCAGGTAATCAGCGAAGAATCAGCATTTTTGATGGTGCATATGCTCAAAGGTGGCATTGAAGAACCAGGCGGCACCTCGCAAAATATGTGGACGTTTGGTAGTTTATTCAAGCAAGGTTTTGAAATGGGGGGCAAAACGGGAACAACTTCCAACAACTCCGACGGCTGGTTTATGGGCGTTACCAAAGACCTCGTGGTGGGTGGCTGGGTAGGCGGCGACGACCGCAGCATTCACTTTCGGAGTACCAACTTGGGCGAAGGGTCTAAAACTGCCCTGCCGCTGGTGGGTCGTTTTTTAGAAAAAGTATATGACGACCCCAACTGTGGCTACCGACGCGGTGGTTTTCCGAAACCCACCGTTGTTATTCTGAAAAGTTACCGCGATTGCGCCCCGTCTTACCCGGTAGAGCGGCGCGATACCACCAATGCCAACAATGATTCGCTGCAATTTTTGCCGCCTTCTTCCGAAGCTCCCGCTTTTGAAGAAAATGAAACCCCGCCCGACACCACCAATTCGCGGTAAAAATGATTGTTTTTGTTGCCGATAAGGTTCAAAATAGCCCAGTTCATTTTACATCAATTTATAAAAATGCTGAACGAAATTATTTACACCACCGAAGTTACCAACGTAGAAAAAGCCCACCAAGTTTGCCCTTACTCAAAAGCCATTCGGGGCAACGTGGACGTAAAACTGGTTGTTAATCAAGAAGATGTAGCCCCATGATAGCTTGCAAAAACTTGACTTTTGCTTACAATGCTGCCAAGCAGTTTAATTTTCCCGACTTGCAATGCCGCGACCGCGACGCCTTGCTTATTTTGGGGCAATCGGGCAAAGGCAAAACCACGCTCCTGCACCTCATGTCTTTGCTGCTGCGCCCCATGAGCGGGCAAGTGTATATCAACAACCAAGACATCACGCCGCTGTCGGTGGCCGAAGCCGCCGCGCTACGTGCCGCGCAAATTGGGCTGGTATATCAGCGGCCTCATTTTGTGGGTTCGCTCAACGTACTCGACAACCTGCTGCTGGCCAACTACTTGGCCAATCAAGCCACCAACAAACAGTGGGCAACGCAATTGGCCACCCAACTGGGCTTTGCCGAGCATTTGTCCAAAAAAACGAATCAATTGAGCCAGGGCGAGCAGCAGCGGGTGAGCATTGCGCGGGCTTTGATGAACACGCCCAACGTTATTTTGGCCGACGAACCCACGTCGAGTTTGGACGACACCAACTGCGAAAACGTAATACAATTGCTCAAACAGCAATCGGAACAAATTGGCGCGAGCCTCGTTATTGTTACCCACGACCAACGCCTCAAAGACGTGTTTGCCAATCAAGTGATGCTTTGATAGGCAATGGAAGGCGACAGTTTAAGGTGTTGATTGTCAAATAGTTAGCCCCCCCCCCCCATGATACATAACACTAAAAAAATATAGTATAAGATTTGGCGTGTTGAGCGATACTTGTTAGCTTTGGCAAAAAACAGCACTCATCATGGATAACATTAACAAACGGGCTTTTATTGAAGCTGTTACCAACTTTGAACCGCTGAGTAGCGAAGTAGTAGATTTTATTCTCCCAAAGCTACAAGTACACCGACTGCCCAAAGGAACGGCACTGCTAACGCTGGATGATGTGTGCGATCGGCTCTACTTTTTACACACAGGCTTGGCCTACGCCTACTATGCAGTAAGAGACCAAGAGATTACCTCGTGGTTTGCGAAAGAGCGCGATTTTATTTATTCACCCCAGAGTTTTTTGAAGCGCGAACCTGCCCAAGAAGCCATCATGTTGCTCGAAAACGCGGTGCTGGTGTCGCTCACCTTTGATGACATGGAGGCTATTTACGATACCTACCCCATTACGAACAAAATAGGGCGGCTCATTACCGAACATTACATTTTGCAGTACGATGAGCGGGCTCGTTTGTTACGTTCTTACAACGTCGAGCAGCGCTTCAAACTTTTTGTGGAAGCCAACCCTGCCCTTCACCCACGCCTCCCGTTCAATCTCATTGCTTCTTTTTTGGGTACGGCCTCCGTTACATTGAGCCGTATTTTGAGTAAAAAAATGAAGTGCAGCAACAGTAATTGACTTTTGTGCTGGGTAAAATTGACTTTTGTGCAGTCAAAAATTGACTTTTGTGCTGGGTAAAATTGACTTTTGTGAAGCGATGGTCTGAAAACAATTGCAGACCTTTGTAATAAGCAAGCCCCCTACATCTTGGCGGACAACGGGGGCTTGTGAGTCTAATCTTTTCACAAATTAAACCAACGTAAAAGTATGAAAAATTTTATCAAGAGAGGGCTACTTCTCTCAACTTTTATCGCTTTTTTTTCTATCTCATGCGATAGAAAAGACATTGAGAACCCGCAAGCAACGGGTTCACTGCAATCAGAAAACAGGTACTTAGAATTCAAAGACTTTTCGACTTTTCAAGACAAACTAAAAGAGATACAGAAGAAAAGTCCAGATGAGTTGGTGAGTTGGGAGTCGTCTGTCAATTTTACTACGTTGCATCGGAGCTACGAACAAATAATGAAAGATGAACTGGCCTCGGTTGAAAAAGCAGAAGCTTTGGTAAGGCAGGGTGTCTCTCCAAAGGATATTAAACTTGAAAAGAGCCTTTTGAGGCAAGAGTTAGGGAAAATGCTTATTGAAACCTCTCTGGGGACAGAAATTAATTTGTTTGATCCAGCTTACGCCAAACTGCTAAACAAAGATGGGGTAGTGAAAATAGGAGTTGAACTCTACAAATTTGGCTCTGATAATGTCAAGGTTATCAAAGATGGGGACTATTCTCATATTGCATTTTTGGACAATGTCTCAGAGAAAAATCAAACACCAAATCTTAAGTACTTACCAGTGAAAGTCAGTAATCAGCCACTTAGAACGGCTAAAATGTCAGCAAGTGATTTTAGTTGTTCAAACGAAACAGGTGGTTACAGAGTTGATGGTTGGGTTCGTTCCTATTACTGGGAAACAGGAAATTCATGGGGGGGATACCAATATTCTTATGTGGCTTTTATGAAATCTACTCACAGAAGATGGAGTCGGGCATGGGGCTGGGTAACACATAATACAAACATATACAGGACTTTTGGAAACTATGCCCTGACTATAACAAATAATACATCTTGGGCAAACATGGGGTCAAATTCGAGCGGATCATTTGACATGACAAATTATGGTGGAACTACGGCCAATGCTTTTTACTATTTTGTTCCTTCAACCACAGGTCAGGTGCCTAGTGGTACTGTCGGACCATACCCAGACATTACACTTTCTGGTACATTTAATTTTGAATTTTATGATTGTAAATGCACAGCCACTAACTAAATGTTACAATCGAATAAGCCTGATAGCTATGCTATCAGGCTTATTCGTAACTTGTTTTTGTGTTGCGGGTTTAGGCCAAAAAGTTACTTTGAGCGGGAGAATAACCGACGAAAAAACGGGGGAAAAACTCTCGGAGGCTTCCCTGTTTGTGAAAACCACCAATAGTGTGGTCAAAACCAACAAGTATGGCTACTATTCCATTACTGTTCAAAAAGGTACGCACCAGTTGTTGGTTAGCCAAATTGGATACCGTACCCAAGAGTACTCAATAAACATCGGCAGGGACACTTCGGTGTCTTTTGGCTTGAAAACATTAGAATACGACTTAGAAGAGGTTCGTATTTCGGCGGGTGACGATTCGTTTAGCGACAAAGATGGTAATAGCCGCATACCCATTGCGCAAATCAAAAAAACGCCCGCCTTACTGAGCGAACCCGACGTTCTGAAATCTTTGCAGCTACTGCCTGGGGTTCAGCAAGGCACCGAAGGAACGGCGGGGCTGCATATTAGGGGCGGTAGCCCCGACCAAACCCTGATTTTAATTGATGGCGTGCCTGTCTATAATGCCTTCCACCTTTTTGGCTTTTTCTCGGTTTTCAACCCCGATGCCGTTTCAGACGTAAAACTGTACAAAAACAACCTTCCCGCTAAATACGGCGGAAGGCTCTCGGCAGTAGTTGATATCGAAACCAGAGAAGGCAATCGAAAAGAATCGCGCAAGCGTTTTTCTATTAGCCCTATTTCGGGAAAACTAACGATAGAAGGTCCTATAAAAAAAGACAAATCCTCGTTTATTATTGCGGCCCGCCAAACATGGGTTAATGCCCTGCTGGCGCTCGTTCAAGCCAATTCGTCAAATCGGCAGAGCTACGGGTTTTATGATATCAACGCAAAAGTGAATCATACTTTTAATGCCAATAATCAGCTTTATTTAAGTTTTTACCGAGGTCGAGATGCTTTGATTAATAAAAACGGCGGGAACGAAAATTCGACATTTCAATATAACTGGGGAAACTACACGGCCATATTGCGTTGGAATCAGATTGTGAACCAAAAACTGTTTCAAAATACCACTTTCAGTTTTAGCAATTACAAATACCAACTTCAAAATAGTTATCAATCTGCCGAAAAAACCTTTGATAGTAAGTTTTCTTCGGCTATTAACGACTGGCAAGCACGCACCGATTGGGACTATTTTGCCTCGCCCAAAAACCTGTTAAACGCGGGGGTTTCTTACACGCTGCACCGTTTTTCGCCCGAAATAAACCAGGTATCGGGTACATTGATTCAAAATAACAGCGAACAGCCCCAACAGCATACTTTTGTCGGTGATTTTCAGGCTTATGTTCAAACGGTTTCTAATCTGAGCAAAAACGTAACCTTAAATAGTGGGCTTCATTACAATTGGTTGACGGTAAACGCTAAAAACTATGCCAACCTACAACCGCGAATAAGCCTCAATTGGGACGCAACTCCCAGTCTAACTTTGCGGGGGGCATTTTTTAAAACGTACCAATACCTACACTTGCTTACCAATTCGTCGTTGGGATTGCCAACTGACTTGTGGGTGCCTATAACCGAAAAAGTACCACCTCAGCAATCAAATCAATGGAACATTGGGGCATCAAAAAAATACAAAGGCTTTACTTTGTCGTTGGACGCTTACTTCAAAAAAATGGAGGGACTCATTGAATACCAAGAAGGTAGTAGTTTTTTAAACGATTTTTCCTCGAAGTGGTACGATAAAGTAGTAATTGGAAAAGGAAGCTCAAAAGGGATAGAATTTTTTGCGCAAAAAACGACTGGCAAAACAAAAGGATTTGTGAGTTACACCCTTTCTAAAACCGATCGAGTGTTTGAAGACATCAATTTGGGAGAGCCATTTCCGTATAAATACGACCGCCGCCACAGTCTATCTGTCAATGTCAATCACAGTTTTCGATCTAACAAAGAACTTTCCGTTACGTTTAGCCTTCAAAGTGGGAGTATGGTTTCGCTTCCAGCTGCCCGTTTTTCTTCGGTTGTGCCACCCGCTGGCGACCTGTTTAGTCTTTCAACTTTCAGCACTAATTATCCAGAATTTTACGCAAATTTGGGGCATCTTCCCTATCGAAATAATTTTAGGTTGCCACTTTTTCACCGTTTGGACGTTAATTATCAAACGTCGAAAAAATTGAAAAAGGGAAAAAGAAAATGGATTTTTTCGGTCTATAATTTGTACAATAGAGCCAACCCGTTCTTTATTTTTTACCAAAAAAATCAACTCAAACAGTTTTCGTTACTCCCCATTTTGCCCTCTTTAAGTTACGAATATGAATTTTAAACGGAATTTTTGGTGGGTTGTTATATTCTTATGCGCTAGCTCGTGCATCAAAGACATTGACATAGCCTATCCTGACTACGAAGAGCAAATAGTATTGACAGGTTTAATGCAGCCAGATAGTATTTTGAAGGTGAGGGTTGCGAAAACATTGCCCGTGTTGTCGGCAGACAATAACTACCCTGTTATCTCTAATGCTTCGGTGGTATGTTTTGAAAACAATGTAAAAATCGGCAACCTGCTGTACACCAAAGATGGTTTTTATGTATTGAACTACCGCCCGAAGGCAGGTTTGAGCTACAGATTTGAAGTACTCTATGAAGACAAAAGAATCGTGGCCGAAGATACAATACCCAACGTTACAGACATAATGATTAAATTGGGCTCAATCAATAGTCAGAACCCCAATCAAAATCCCGATTTATTTTTATCACTCTCGCGCCGTCAAGCTTCTTACGTGTGGTTGTCTGCAATTACCAGTTATAAATATGGCACAAAGCTGGAAACGAGCGGTGCTATTATCGCGTCATCCCATCCCCTATTCGATACTTTTAATACCCGCAAGTCATTGGAAGGCATTAATGGCTATGAAAAATATGCGCGGCTTAAACCTGATTTTTTAGGAAATATTAATTTCAAATTCACGGTTGCGAATCAAGTTTCTGTGGTAAAGGCCAAAGGAGATTCTTTTTTCTTTCAAATTTCTGATGTGAGTCAAAACTATGACCGCTACTTAAAGTCAAGTCTTACGGCCTTCAAGAGCAGTCCCAGTAAAAATGGCGGAATCAACGATCCTTTTTCGGAGCCTATTGCCATTTATTCCAACGTAAAAAATGGCATCGGAATAGTAGGAGCTATTCAAACGCGAAGAATTATTCTCAAAGAAGGGAAATAGTAACAAAAATGGTGGTAGTCTTGCGCCGTGGTCAGGGCTTTTACTGACCATAATTGTGATACTAACCTCTAAAATTTGGGACAAGAAAGCTGGTTGTCTTTGCGAGTAAGTACTTATTTTTTTTGTATTTCATAAAGACCTAAGCCATTGCCAAAGTAAGTTCTCAAATAGCCATTTTCGGTAGAATTGGTCAAATCTGGATAATGAGCGGTATGGTCATTGTCGTAATCAAACAGCACAAATGTTACTTTGTTCTTTTTTGCCCACTCAAAAAAATGCCCAGAATTTGGGGTATTAACTGAGGCTGGCAATAGCACTTGAACGTAATAATTGGTATGACAAAGTAGTTTTGGATAATGACTGTATTCATTAAAAAAGAAATGAATGGGTACTACTCCTTTGGCCTTATCACCTATTTTATTGCGCACAACGGCGTATCGGTCAGGGTTGTAATGCGCATTTTTTATGATAATTTGCAAATTGCCAACCACTCCCACAATCAAGTAAAAAGCTATTCCAATTCTCAAAACGAAGGCTTTGCTGTAATCATTCACAGGTGTCGAAAGCTCTAAAATTAACAATATCATTGTGGGAATGAACAATACTTGATAAATAGCAGTGGCACTTTTTGTTAATATCCAAAAACAAAACAATAGGCTTAACGTGTAGATTATCAACGTTTTGTTGAGAAGTACCCAATTTTTTCGTTGCACCCAAAGCATTACCAACAACACAACTGTTAATGCTAACTGCTCGGGCGACTCTACGAATATGAGCGGAAAAGAAAGTAGTACTTTCAACTTGGCGTAGATGCCAAAAGATTTTTGAGTAGCCGGGTCATTGCTGAATTGAAACCACCACGTTTCGAGGCCGTTAGGCGTTTGTAACACATCATAAAAATAAAAACAACTCACAAACGTAGCCGCAAGAATAAACAGCAGCGCTTTTGTAGTGTATTTGGTAAGTAGGAGCGTTAAAAATCCTGATAGTACAAAAATAACGCCATTGAGGTGTGCCAGCAAGGCTAATCCTGCAAAAATACCCGCAAAAATAGGCGTGTAAACTTGTTTTGAAGGAGATTTGAGCAATAAAAAAGAACAAAACCCCAACGTAGTAACCATCATTTCAGGGCGATTTTCAAAACTCATTCGTACAAGCAATGTGTTGCCAAAAAGTAACAAAAGCACTACCAAGACCTTTATTTTAAAGTCTTCTATTGATTTTTTGGATTGCCAAACGTAGTTCGTCAGCAATATGACGAGTAGCACAAAAAACAATAGCCCCGATAGTTTTATGCCATAGCTATTGTCAGGGAATAGCTTGGTAAGAAATGCCCCAAGCAAAATAAAAAGTTTATGACTGGCCAAGTAGTTTTTGTCCCAGTCGAGAAGTCCACTAAAAAACTCGGAGCGGACTTTGCCGTCATGCAGCAGCCAGTAGGATTGTTCGGCAAACCAAGCATCGTCGCTGGTTGGATACCGATGATAGTACGATGCTATCGCCGTTCCGATGAGGCCAAATGTCAGTAGAAGTAACCAGTAAAAACTTTTTTTGTGCAGCCTCATTTCTCAGCCGTGGGCAGTGTCTTCACTGCCCATAATTAATTGGGGTCGAAGATACTAAAATTTGGGACAAGAAAGCTGCTTGTCTTTGCGGCGGTAGCCTTTGCGAGTGGGCGGCTCAAAGTCGAAAATGTACGACAGCGATATTTCGTGCGAACCACCGCTGGGAATGCCCAACGTAGAAATGGTGAGGTCGTAGCTGTAACCAAACGAAAATTTATCTTGCCGAAAACCTACCAACGCAATGATTGACTCGTGGTTGTTGAGGTTGGCTTCGTATTTTTTGATGGGCAAGCCACGGTACCAAAGTCCCAACACAATGGGCGAATAAGTCAAGTAAACGCCTAAGTCCAATTGGTCGTATTTGCCTTGAAATTTGTACAACACGGCGGGCGATATGGTCATCTCTCGGTCCATTTCGTCGCCCCGGCCCGTATATCCCCCCAACGGAATGTTCAACCCAGCTTGCAAGCTGCCTTTGATGGGCAGGCGGTCGCTGTCGGAGATGCGAAAAAAGCCCTGTTGTGGCCGATTGATGTGGTGCGCCGCTATGCCTACCCAATAACGGTCAGAATAGAGCATCATACCCGACGAAAAATCGGCGTAAGAAATACTGGGCGTTCCGTTGGCGGCGAGTGGGTCGAGGGTAGGGTTGCCACTAAAACCTCGATTGGTGTATTGGTCGCCAAAGGTGAGTGAGGTTAAATCTGCGCCACGGTTGGCAAAAGTTCCCTGCAAGCCCACGCGCAAAGCTGTATTTTCGTTGAAGCGAATTTGGTACGAATAAATGCCCGATACTTCGGTACTGCGCAAATTGCCCGTACCTTGCACGTCGTTCATTACGTACAAGCCCACGCCGCTGTTGATGTCTGAGAAGTAGTGGTCGAGGCCAAAAGCCGTCGTAACGTAATTGGCCGACAGACCAGGCCATTGGTTGCGGTAGTTCATGGTAACGCGCGGCGCGTTGGCACCGCCCGCCAAAGCAGGGTTTAAGTAGAGTGGATTGGCATAAAACTGCGAAAACTGCGGGTCTTGCGCTTGGCATAGCAAGGCAAATACCCCCACCAAAACTGTTAATAGTAATTTCTTGTTCATCATATTAAACGTTTCAACTAAACGGACACAACCCGAATCACGCATTAAATAACTACGAAAAAAACGGTTTTTCCAATAAAATGTTATCTTAACATCGAAATCATTATTTATAAAGATAATATTACAAAATTTTCGGTTGGTTTTTAGCGTTTATAAAGTACTTTGGTTTGAAGTTTGCAGTGCCCCATTCATCAATGACAAAAAAACGGTTTATATTGCGTTTTGCCCTAATTAGCCTCCTGTTTGGGGTACTTTTTTCTAATGCTACCCACGCGCAGTTTGTGGTAGGCGGGCGGCTGTGTGTGCCAGACCCAGGCTGCAAAAGCGACTCGACGAGTTTCAGAGATACCCTCAGCACTGCCACCGCTTGGCAGTGGAATTTTGGCGACATGGGCGGTTCTAATACGTCCAGCCTCCGCAACCCCAAACACGTGTACCGACAAGCTGGTACTTACCGCGTTACGTTGCGACGCACCGCCAACGGCCAAACCGACAGCCTCTCGCGCCAGATTTCGATTGGACAAATTCCGCCGCCGTTTCAACAATGGAAACCCGACACCACCATTTGCCCAGGCGAAAAACTGCCCCTCAACCCTTATCCGATGGGCGCACCAGCGGGCGCAAAGTACGTCTGGTATCCCAAAGGCGACACCACCCAAATATTAAGAGTGGATAGTTCTGGTTGCTATTCGGTAGAAGTGATATTGCCCAATGGCTGCAGCTACGAAGACCGCACCAACGTAAAAATCTGTTTGGAACGCACCAACCAAGAAGGGGCTAAGTGGTTTTTTGGCAATAACGCGGGGCTTGACTTTTCGGGCGGTGCGCCGCGCCCCATCACCGAGGGCAAGCTCAACACGCCCGAAGGCACGTCGGCCATTTCTAACTCAAAAGGCAAATTACTTTTTTATACCGACGGCTTGCGCGTTTACAACCGCGACCACGGCATCATGCCTTCCAAAGACACCAGTTTGCTGGCAGGTAGCCCCAATTCGAGCCAGTCGGCGCTCATTGTGCCGCAGCCTACGTGTCGCGGTTGCGAGTATTTGTACCGTATTTTTACCACTACCGAAATAAACGGCAAAAAACAGTTGAGTTACAGCACCGTAGATATGCGGCGCAACGGCGGCAAAGGCGAAGTAATAGAGAAAAATGTGCCGCTCAACAACCCCACCGTCAATCCTACCACCGAGCGCATCGTGTCGGTGCGCAACGAGCGCGACTCTACCTACTGGATTGTCTCGCGCGATTTTGGCAGTAATATTTTTCGGGTGTATCATTCTACGCCAGCGGGTTTGCAAGAATCGGGCGTGTTTCCGTTGGGGCAAGCCGAAACTTCGCCCAACCAAGCCGAGGGCTACATGAAGTTTTCGGACCGCGACAGCACGGGGCTCCGCAATTTGGCCGTGGTAGTGCCAGGGCCACCGCAAAACAAAGTCCAAGTTTTTAAATTCAACGACTCAACGGGGCGCATCATTGGTCCGCCTCTCACGCTCAACTTAGGCCCCGCGCCGCCCAAAGCCTACGGCGTGGAGTTTTCGCCCGATGGCAGTAAAATGTACGTTTCGATGCAGGGCGATAGTGCCAAAAAAGCCCCTTCGCGGCTGTGGCAGTTCGATTTGGGTCTCAAAGACTCCTCGCGCATTGCCGACTCTAAAATTCTGATAGACAGCTCGGCCACCCAAATTTACGGTGCGTTGCAGGTGGGTTCGGACGGGCGCATTTATCTGGCCGTCAAAGACAGCCAATTTTTGGGCGTTATCAACGAACCCGACCAAGATTCGCAGCGCGAAGTTCAGTTTGTGCTAAATGGAATCAACTTGGGTGGAAAAACAAGTCAATTGGGCTTACCCAATTTTGTGCAAAACTTTACCAACGAAAGCAGCGGCCCGGGCTTTTCCTACGCCGATACCTGCTCCAACCAGCCCACTACCTTTACGGCCTCACCCCTCTGCGACCCCATCAAAGACACCTATACTTGGAATTTTGGCGATGGCAGCGCGCCCGTTACCTCCCAGCAAACCGAGCAAAAGCACACTTTTGCCAAAGCAGGGACGTACATGGTGAGCCTTCGGTTGGTTAATAAGTGCAAAGACACCACCATTACGCAGCCCGTTACCATTATTGCTACGCCCGATGCCATCAAACTTAAATCGCCGATTGATACCTGCGTCAATACGCTCTCTCTCGACGCGGGCGTGCAAGCCGAGCGGTACGTGTGGCTACGCAACGGCTCGCCCATTGCCCGCACGCGCAAACTCACCATCACCAATGCCCAGTCTGGGACGTACATTGTGCTGGCTGCCAATGGTTTAGAGGCCCAATGCTTGTCGCAAGGCAGGGCGCAGATTACGGTCAGGAAGCCACCTGCCTTCTCGCTCGGCCCCGATTCGAGCGTTTGTACTACGGGTAGTAGGAGCAGTAGTTCGGTAGAATTGGACGCAAGACGTGGTCCTACGCGCTGGGATTTGTTCAAATGGAACACGGGCGAGACTACCCAAAAAATCACGGTTACCAAGCCTGGCACGTATGCTGTGCAAGTAACCAATACTTCGTCGGGTTGCGTAAACGAAGACACGCTGCTCATCAAAGCATTGCCCCGCGCTGAGTTGGGGGTTACCTCACGCCCCCCCACGGGTTGTACCACCCGCGACGGCAGCATTGTCATTTTCAGTACCGTTCCCGCAGCAAGTGGCTACACGTATGAATGGTTTGATGCCAACAATATGCCCGTAACGGGTGCAGGAAGCAGTTTGCTCAACGTAGCGCAAGGCACTTACAAAGTACGCGTGCGGGGCAACCCCGCCACCTGCGCTACCGACTCGGCCTTTACGTTGCGGGCGGTTAATAACTTACGACTGCAAGCTGCCGTAGTCAATGCCCGTTGTACCTTACCTACTTCGGGAGCCATTAGCTTGACAGCCCAAAGCGGCAATCCGACGATTTACGCTTGGACCAACACTGCTGGCATGGCGCTGGGCGTTAGTTCACCGTTGCTCAACAATTTGGCCCCAGGCCGCTATAACGTCAAAGTAACCGACGCGGGCGGCTGCGACACCACCCTACGCGATATTGCGGTGGGTGTAACGCAAGAAAAGTTTTTGAACCTTGGCCCCGACCGCAAACGCTGCGTGGGCGATACGCTGCTGCTGATACCTACTTTGCCGCTTTTGGCGGGCAACGTTTATAATTGGAGTACGGGCGAAACCACGCCCCGCATCACCGTAAACAAGGCAGGAAGTTATAAATTGACCGTAACAAACCCCGCCACGGGCTGCACCGACAACGACGAACTGAGCGTAACGCTCGTGCCGCGCCCCACCTACGATTTGTCCAAAGATGTGCCACTGTGCGACCTCGATGGGGGTGCTACGGCCAATCTCGTTGTACGCGGTGGTGCTTCCAATTTAAGTTATTTTTGGTTTCACTCCGAAGAAATCAAGCCGCGCATTGTGGTCAATCGAATTGGCACGTACCGCGTTCGTATCAGCAATCCGGAGGGTTGTGAGGTGTTGGACACGGCGCGGGTGTTTGTGCGTTGCGAGCCGCGCGTGTTTGTGCCAGATGCGTTTTCGCCCAACGGCGACGGCACGAATGAGGTGCTTACCATCTTTGGCGACCACTTCACCGACTTTGAAATGCGAATTTTTAACCGCTGGGGCGAAATTATATTCTACACCAACGATATTAACCAAAAATGGGACGGCAGCTACCGAGGCAGCAGCTATCCGCCCATGACATACCCCTACACGGTGTCGTTCAAAGCCAAGTTTTTCCCCGAACGCGGCCTCATATCGCAGCGTGGCTCGGTGTTGTTAATTCGATAATTTTGCCGTAATTTGGAAGTAATAGTGTTGAGAGAATTTGATTGCTCCCGAGGCAAAGTTAATCTGTAACTTCTATATCATTTGATCCTACTCCGACGGCCTCTTCTTGGCGCCATATTTCGCGTTCAATCTATATTGACCAAGTAATTGGTTACGTTTCAAAACAAGACCTCAGATAAATAAAAAAACGGTGGCCAGGCTTACCAAAAAACCCAACCCAAAACCCGCGTTGGTTTGGGCGGGTGTGTGGGCGTTGAGGTGCAGCCGCGATGCCAACACGTAGCCTCCCAAGACAAACAAGCCCGCGAGCGGATACAGCAACGTATCTTCGTTAAACTTAATCATAATGCCCAAAACCGCCCCAATGACACCGCTGATACCAACGGCGTGCGCGCTGATTTGCCACCGCAAGCTAACCACTGCTACCAACAAAATAGAACACGTAATGCTCCTCAACAACAGCCCAATTTGCGGCGCTACTTCAGAAATTGCACCCAATTTGCTGCCAAAAAAATAACTGGCAAAAGCGTAAACCGCAACGGTGGTAAAATAAGGCAGGCGGCGGTCGGGAAGGGCAGTAAGTTGTAAATCTTTGACAAAGCCCATGCGGTAGAAGTAATAAATAAGCAGAGCAGGTACCAAAAAAGTATTGATAAAAATCAACGACAAAACGCTCAAACGCGCCGAAATTGGGAACATACCAACGCCCACCGAGGCAGGAGCTAACAAAAACAACAAGCCCAACAAAATAGTGGGCATGAGCAAAGGATGAAAAACAGCGGAAAAAACTTTGGCGAGTAGCGTATTCAATTGGTTAAGCGTTTAACAACGACCCAAAAATAAAAACGATATTTGGTTCATTGGCTATAATGCCCCCAATAAATATTTAAGAAGGTCGTAGGTTTGTGTTAACAAAATAAAATTTGGCAAAAAGAGCATACCGTTAAGAAGCTGGTAGTAAAATACCGAAAACATGGAGGTACTCT
>REAB01000166.1 GCA_004293645.1 Cytophagia bacterium
ATTTCTATCTGTGCCATTTTATTGAGGGTTAATATATTTCCTCAAAATTAATAAATCTCCTATATTACCAGTCTATAATTTACACTAACAGATTTTTTGGTTTTTTGAGGTAGAGGTGGGGCTAAATAGCGGCTGTACCAAGCATCGGATTTGCCTAAATATTGCGCCACTACGTCAAATTCGCCCCAGTGGTATTTGGCCAAATAATGAATGGAGTAGGGGGTAAAATCAACGATTTTTTTATCAACAATGGCCGTGTAAGGTTGCGCCGTAAACCAGCGCAGGTGGTGTTTGAGGGGTAAAATGAACAAAGTAAAATGTAAAATATAAAATGCCCAACGTTGCAATAGAGATTTGGTTGCCACCGATTTCGACCAAGCTACGCCCAGCCTGAACACGCCCCAACAGAGCACCAACGTAGCGGGCAAACTGGCACGCCGCGCCAAATCGTTGAAATGACCGTAGCGATAGAGCGACAGCCCCAATAAAATACCTAATGCCAGCCAGAGGAGTGACGCATCTTTGCCCAAAACACGGTATTTACGCTCCAAAAACCACACAAGTATTGCCCAAAAACCGACTCCCAATGCCAAAAAAGTGCCTAAAAGCGCGTATTGATGTGGGTCCTTTAGAAAAGTCCACCACCAGCCGTGTGGGGCGTGCATGGGCAGATGGCCTGCGTAAAAAATCAACGCGGGAAGGGTAATGATAATCAATAATGAGAGAATGAAAGAATGAAAGAATGAAAGTTTTTTTGGCGCACTTTTTTGAGAATAAACACAATACAGCACAAATGGCAGCAGCCCCGCCGTAACGAGTGGTGACCAATATAGGCTGAGAGCGAGTAAGAAAAAAGGCGAAAGGGGAAAGGGGGGAAGGTGTATGGTGTATGATGTAGGGGGTATGGTGTATGAGGTAGGGGGTATGGTGTATGGTGTATGAAGTAGGGGGTAGGGGGTAGGCTGCGTGGGGGTTGATTTATGATTGACGATTGACGTGATGAGGCTAATGGTGGTGAGCCAAGCCGCCAATGCGTGCTGCGGCACGGCCGTAAAAGCCCCCACTTGGCTCGGAAATGCCAGTCCACCAGGCGTTTGAATGAGCTCAATGTTGTGGTCGTTGGTCCATAAATCGGTGAGGGTGTAGCCAATGGTCTGCGGCGATTTGATGACTTCGTACACCAATAAAATGGCTTCGGGACAACCAAAAAACATAAAAAATAGAACCAATTTCCAGCCTCCCAACTTATTGAGTTGCCCAAACAACAACGAAAGCCCCAACCATGTCCACCCAAAAATATAATACTTGACCGCCGCCAAGCCGCCCACCAATTTGGCCAACAACGCAGCTGGTAAATAATAGGCATGATAATAGCACAAATACGTACCGTCGGGGTAGCGAACGGGCCAATTGTAACGCACTAAGTTGTTGATAATGAGATTGTGTTTGAAATAATCGAAGTGCTGCGGACGAAACCCACCCACGCCCGCAAGGTAAGTCCAAACGAAAGCCAAGAAAAGGAGGAATGAAAAGTGAAAAGTGGGTAGTGAAAAGTGAAAAGTGGGAAACGAGAAACGTTGTGCGTAGTTTTTAACTACGCACGGGTGTCGCACGGTCTCCGACCGTGTTTGCGTTTCAAACTTCCACCCAAACCAAACCAACCCCACCAATGCCAAGACGGCGCACAAAGACACCCACCACCGAAACCACCCACACCAAAAAATAACAACGGGAATGGCCAAGTAAACCAACGTGTAAAAGTGGCTTGATTTGGATTTCCATTTCATGGTTTTGCAATCTTTTTGAGGGTTTCAACGTCAATGGCATGTGGGCCATCAAAGCACACAATCTGCGCGTGCGGAATCACATCCAAGATGTCGTTTTGGTATTTTTCTAAGTCTATTTCAGATAGAAATTCATCTTTATTGCCGTAAACCACCACCGTTTGTAGTTGCTTTACTTGCTCAGCATCAACAACATCGGCCAAGCCATTGGCAAAATATCCCGCCCACAGCACCAAGCGGTCGCATTTGAGGTGCTTATTGGCCAGCCACCGCGCGGCAGTGGCTGTTCCCTGCGAAAACCCCAACAAATGCACTTGCACATTTTCGGCGTTATTGCTGCCTTTTACGGTGTCGTAGAGTTGATTGAGGTAAGCCACATAATCGTCAATTTCGGCCAAGCGGTCGTCGCGGGTCATCCACGATGCACCCACGCGGCCCGCAAATTCTGACAAATAAAACCGCGACAAGGCTTCGGGGGCAACAACGAGCGTTTGGCCGTCGTTAAGAACTTCAAATTTTCGGATAAAATACTGCGCCAACTGGCCGTAGCCGTGCAGCACAAACCAAACGTGGCGGGTGTTGGCGTTCCACTCGCCAATGGTGCAATACCGTGCCGTGCGCGACACACTCAAACGATTTTCTTTCATGCCACAAACTTACTGTTCTTCGAGCCAAGATTCAAATTCTGTTTAAAGGGAGTAGTTTTTTGGGCAGATGTCGCACGGAATTGGTGTAATAACTTGCAAAAAAAGCCTACTTTTGCAGCATCAATTATTCAAAAATATAGATTATTGTATGTTAAGAACGCACACTTGCGGTGAGCTTCGGCTTTCAGATGCCAATAAAACAGTTACACTTTGCGGTTGGGTACAAAAAAGCCGCGACAAAGGCGGCATGATTTGGATAGACCTCCGCGACCGCTACGGCCTCACGCAGCTCATGGCCGAAGAAGGCAGCACCGCCGCCCACATCATAGCCCAAGCCCGTAGTTTGGGCCGCGAGTTTGTAATAAAAGCCGAAGGCGTGGTGTTGGAACGAGTTTCTAAAAATGACAAAATGCCCACGGGCGACGTTGAGGTGAAAATAACGCAGTTGGAGGTGTTGAACTCCGCCAAATTGCCCCCATTTTTGATTGAAGACGATACCGACGGCGGCGACGAACTCCGCATGAAATACCGCTACTTAGACTTGCGCCGCGCACCCGTCCGCAAAAACCTGCAACTGCGCCACAAAATGGCCCAGCAAACCCGTACTTATCTTGATAATCAAGACTTTATAGAAGTAGAAACGCCTGTACTCATCAAATCTACGCCCGAAGGAGCCCGCGATTTTGTGGTGCCGAGCCGCATGAATCCAGGCGAGTTTTATGCCCTGCCGCAGTCGCCACAAACTTTTAAGCAGCTCTTGATGGTATCGGGATTTGACCGCTACTACCAAATTGTGAAGTGTTTTAGAGATGAAGACCTCCGCGCCGACCGCCAGCCTGAGTTTACGCAAATAGACTGCGAAATGTCGTTTGTTACGCAAGAAGACATCTTGAATATGTTTGAAGGCTTGGTGCGGCATTTGTTCAAAACCGTTAAAAACATGGACCTGGCCGCCGTACCCCGCATGACCTACGCCGAGGCCATGCAACGTTATGGTTCTGACAAACCCGACGTGCGCTTTGGCATGGAATTTAGCTACCTTAAAAACCAAGCCCCCCCCGCCCCCAGAGAGGGAGCCAACTACGAACTCCCCTCTGGGGGTTTGGGGGCATTTGACGAAGCCGAGTTGGTAGTGGGAATTTGTGCCAAAGGCTGCGCCGAATATACCCGCAAACAAATGGACGAACTCACCGAGTGGGTGCGCCGCCCGCAAGTGGGCGCAAAAGGCTTGATATACGTGCGCTACAACGCCGACGGCAGCCTCAAATCGTCGGTTGATAAATTTTATTCGGAGCAAGATTTACAGAACTGGGCCGGGTGTTTTGGCGCACAGCCTGGCGACTTGATGCTCATCATGGCTGGCCCCGCCGACAAAACCCGCAAGCAACTCAACGAACTGCGCCTCGAAATGGGCAACCGCCTCGGCCTGCGCCAACCCGACCACTACGAAGCCCTCTGGGTGCTCGATTTCCCGCTGCTCGAATACGGCGAAGCAGAACAACGTTGGTTTGCCATGCATCACCCTTTTACGAGCCCCAAGCCCGAAGACATTGCCCTGCTCGACACCAATCCTGGCGCGGTGCGGGCCAACGCCTACGATATGGTGATAAATGGTACCGAAGTAGGAGGCGGCTCGGTGCGTATTTTTCAAAAGCCGCTCCAAAGCCGCATGTTTGAGCTGCTGGGTTTTACGGCCGAAGAAGCCCAAAATCAGTTTGGGTTTTTGCTCAATGCCTTTGAATACGGCGCACCGCCGCACGCGGGCATTGCTTTTGGCTTCGACCGCCTCTGTTCGCTCTTTGGTGGTGCCGACTCCATCCGCGATTTTATTGCTTTTCCAAAAAACAATTCTGGCCGCGACGTAATGATTGACTCCCCTTCTACCATTGACCAAAAGCAAATGGACGAACTGAAAATCAAAACAGTGTTGTAAACATGAAAATCGGTTTTGATGAATTTGGAAATTTAATGCCAAATGATGTGATTCAACTAAGTTGGGTAGAAACAGAACAATTATTAGTAACCTCAAACCGCCGCCGTTTTTTATGGAATTGTTTTATGGTTTATAACAATGACCTTTCACAGGTTTTGCAATGCTCCTGGAAACAATGGCTTGGTGGAAGTTATCTCACAAAAATCAGTACCCCAAATGATATTGACTTGGTAAATTTTGTAAATTGGCATGATACCTTGGAACAACATGAACTACTTTTGGGCAGTTTGTTCATGGCCAATAACTCAAAACAAAAGTATAACATTGATGCTTATTTTACGGTTGTATATCCCCCAGATGATGAGCGTTATGTTTCAACCGTTGAACGAACCAATTATTGGCAAAAGTGGCTCGGGCAAAACAAACACAATAAAAAATCCAGAGGCATTATTGAACTTCAAATACAACAACCATGGCTATTGTAAAGAAAATCAAACGCTTGCAAGATGAACTCAACGATTTGCAAAGGCTAATTGACATAGACTCACAGCTTGTTGAGAAATATCCAGAAGATAGTTTCCTAAAAATGAGTTTGCAGCAGTATTTGGACAGAAAAACCACTTTGCAAACCAAATTGAGGTTGGAAATTTTAAACCAGATAACAATGCTCAAAGCTTTTGGTGCATACAAAAATAAAAACAATTCTGGCCGCGACGTGATAATTGATTCACCTTCTACCATTGACCAAAAGCAAATGGACGAACTGAAAATCAAAACAGTGTTGTAGCTTCCACGCTAATTTTTTAGAACATGTTGGGAAATATTATTTGGTGTTATTCTATTATCCTTTGTAACATTATCGTAGAATTTGCTAAAAGCAACCAGCTTTCAGAAGATTCTA
>REAB01000099.1 GCA_004293645.1 Cytophagia bacterium
TGCTGTCGTTAGTAGTAACACCATTTTTGATAATAATTATATACATCCCAAATAATATTTTGTATTTTGTTTGTAATTTAACACAGAACATGTTATTGACCTCAATATTTTTCTGTCAAGGTTGTTGTTTTGCTTTTTTGCCGAAGATACCGAAATCTTTGATACCGAAAGTATCTTTACGAACACCTTGGCCCAGCACACCGCCGAAAACGGAAGTGATACGCACACGTTTCTCAATACATTGTTTTTGTTGCTCAATACACCAACCAATGAACGGCAAAAACTCCCCTCCATCGGAGGAGTTGGGGGAAGCTTCCCGTACGTAAACGGGGGCTTGTTCAAAGATACCATTGCCTCGCCGCTTTTTACGGCCAAAGCCCGAAAATTTTTGATTGAACTCGGCGAACTGAATTGGCGGGAGATAAACCCCGATATTTTTGGCTCCATGATTCAGGCTGTAGTCATGCCCGAATATCGCAGCGACTTGGGCATGCACTACACCTCCGTGCCGAATATCTTGAAACTCATCAGGCCGCTGTTTTTGGACGAACTTTACGAGGTATTTGAAAACTGCAAAACCATACCGCAACTGCGAAAACTGCTCAACCGTCTCTCAAAAATCAAGTTTTTAGACCCCGCTTGCGGCAGTGGTAATTTCTTGATTATTACCTACAAAGAAATTAGACTACTCGAAATCAAAATTATTCAGCAGATTATTGAGCTTTCTGCGCCGCAACTCGAAACACACTATACTCAAATACAACTTAGCCAGTTTTATGGCATTGAGCTCGACGACTTTGCCCACGAAATGGCCATACTCTCGCTCTGGCTGGCCGAACACCAAATGAACAAAGTCTTTGAAGATAGGCTGCTGGACTACGGCCGCTCAAAACCCATACTGCCCCTCAAACAAGCAGGCCAAATAGTGCAAGGCAACGCCGCCCGAAAAGACTGGAAAGAAGTATGCCCCATCACGCCAGACGACGAAGTGTATATCATTGGAAACCCGCCGTATTTGGGGGCAAGAGTGCAAGATGAAGAGCAGAAAAGAGATATGGATTTAGTATTTCAAACCTTCCCGAAGTATAAAGATTTAGATTATATATCTGTTTGGTTTTTCAAAGCCAAAAAATACATAGAAGGTTTAAATGCAAAAGCCGCTTTTGTATCAACCAATTCGGTTTGTCAAGGGCAACAAGTAGCTTTGCTATGGCCCAATATTCTTAAAAATGGGACTGAAATCGCTTTTGCCTATTTATCTTTCAAATGGACAAACAACGCCAAAGGCAATGCAGGAGTTACGGTTATTGTTTTGGGGTTAAGAAATAAAAGTACCGAACCAAAGTTTTTGTTCAACGAAAACATCAAAAAAGAAGCTAAGAATATCAACGCTTATTTGCTTGATGGTGCCGAAGTGATAATTGCTGAAAGAATGCTGCCCATTTCAAAGTTTCCCAAAATGAACTTTGGAAATATGCCAAATGATGGTGGCGGACTTATTTTGACAGAAGAAGAGAAGAATATATTGCTTAGTGAAAGTCCAAAAGCCAGCAAGTTCGTGAGAATATTACTCGGTTCTGCCGAATATATTAGGGGCGACAAACGCTATTGTTTGTGGATAGAAGATGAAGATTTGGAAGAGGCAATACAAATACCATTCATTCAAAAAAGAATAAAAATAACTCAAACACACAGATTAAGTAGTAAAGATACTGGTACAAACGAGTTGGCCAGACGCTCTCACCAGTTCAGAGATAGAAATGTAGCAAAAGAAAGTCAACTCATTATACCAGGCGTGTCTTCCGAAAGAAGAGATTATATTCCAATCGGTTATCTTGGAAACGATACAGTAATTTCAAATTCTGCATTGGTAATTTACGATGCAGCTCCTTATTTGTTTGCGGTAGTAAACTCCAAAATGCACATGGTGTGGGTAAATGCTGTGGGGGGAAAACTAAAGACCGATTATCGTTATTCGGCTAAGTTGTGCTACAATACGTTCCCCTTTCCCGACATCAGCCTCAAACAAAAAGAAACGCTGGGCTTGTATGTGTATGGTATATTGGACGAGCGGGCCAAGCACCCCGAAAAAACCATGGCCCAACTCTACGACCCCGACAAAATGCCCGCGGGCCTGCGCATAGCCCACCAAGAACTGGACCGCGCCGTAGAGCAATGCTACCGCTTGCAGCCCTTTACCACCGACACCGAGAGGCTCGAATATTTGTTTAGACTCTACGAAGAAATGAGCAAAGAAGGCACGCTGTTTGCAAAACAGAAAAAAACGAAGAAGAAATGAGCGAGTAACAATTTAAGATAGAAAACTAAAATGACGCCATCGCATCATTCGAAATGCGATGGAAGATGGGCAAATAAAAGAAGAAGACCCTGAAAGTAAGTCGAGAAAATATGCAAGTTATCTGCTTCATTGGGCTTAAATTCTTATTTGATGGTTATTTGATAAGTGGGTTATTTGAAAACTTTATATCATTGATTAGGAGGTGTTTTTACATGATATTTGCGCCAATGAGCGCGTTTTTTTATTTGATGGTTAAGTTAATGAGAGGTTAATCAAACTAAAATATGCCCGATTTAGTAAGCGTAACATACAACCAAACAGGCCAAAGCAAAAAGATCAATGCCCTGGGAATGAGAGAAATGCAGCAGCGAGCTTACAACGCCCGCACTGCTCAATATTTGCTCATTAAGGCTCCGCCTGCGTCGGGCAAGTCGCGGGCGTTGATGTTTGTGGCCTTAGACAAACTCAAAAAACAAGGGCTCAAAAAAGCCATTGTTGCCGTTCCCGAAAAGTCAATCGGAGCATCGTTTAGTTCAACCAAGCTCACTGAACAAGGTTTTTTTGCCGACTGGACAGTAAACCCCCGCTACAATTTGTGTACGGTAGGTGCCGACAATAGCAAAGTAAAGACCTTTCTTGAATTCTTGGACAGTACCGAGCAAATTTTGATTTGCACACACGCCACTTTGCGTTTTGCATTTGATGGTTTGGACGAGAAAAAACTCAATGATACAATCATCGCCATTGACGAATTTCACCATGTTTCGGCCGACGGCGACAACCGTTTGGGCGAGGTCATGAAAAGCATCATGGCAAACTCAAATGCCCACATTGTAGCCATGACGGGTTCGTATTTTCGGGGCGATAGCGTTCCTGTTTTGTTACCCCAAGACGAAGCCCGATTTACCAAAGTTACCTACAACTATTATGAGCAGTTGAATGGCTACGAATTCTTAAAATCGTTGGGCATTGGGTATCATTTTTATACGGGTCGTTATTTTAAAAAACAACCCGACCGCGAAATGTCGGCATTGGAAGAAGTTTTGGACGAGCGCAAAAAAACCATCATTCACATACCGAGCGTAAACTCGGTCGAATCGTCAAAAGAAAAACACGAAGAAGTGGGGCATATCATTGACGCGCTGGGCAACTTAGAATGGCAAGATCAAAAAACGGGGGTGTTGTATGTAAAAAGCAAACGAACGGGCACGATGTTGAAAGTAGCCGATTTGGTCAACGATAACCCCAAAGAGCGAGATAAAATTTCGGCTTATTTGCGAGAAATAAAATCGGAAGATGACATAGATATCATCATAGCTCTGGGCATGGCCAAAGAGGGTTTTGACTGGCCTTATTGCGAACACGCCCTGACGATAGGTTACAGGGGTTCATTGACTGAGATTATTCAAATTATTGGTCGAGCAACCCGAGATAGCGAAAATAAAACACACGCCCAATTTACCAACCTGATAGCACAGCCCGAAGCCGAAACTGACGAGGTAAAAGTGGCCGTAAATAATATGCTGAAAGCCATTACGGCATCGTTGCTGATGGAGCAGGTCTTGGCACCAAATTTCAAGTTTAAAGTCAGAGAAGATGACAGTGAAGATGGAGAAGACGAAAGAACAATAAGAATTAGGGGTTTTAAGTTGCCTACTTCACAACGGGCGAAGGATATTGTAGAGAGCGATTTGAACGACTTAAAAGCGCGAATTTTACAAGATGAAAAAATGCTCAAAGCCATGCCAGGCAACGTAGAACCCGAAGTCATCAACACAGTTTTAATTCCAAAAATAATTCGTGAAGTCTATCCCGATCTAAGTGAAGAAGATGTTGAAGCCGTTCGGCAGCACGTTGTGGTAGATTCTGTTATCAAAAACAGCGTAATTGAAGAACAAGGTGGAAAGAAATTTGTGAGAATGGCCAGTAGTTTTGTAAACATTGACGATATTGACATTGATTTGATTGACCAAGTAAATCCGTTTCAAAAAGCATTTGAGATTTTGTCAAAATCGGTAACCACAAAAGTATTGAAACTGATTAACGAACACATTCAGGCCATAAAAATTGAAATGACCGAAGAGGAAGCTGTGATGTTGTGGCCTAAAATAAAAGAATGGATTGGCCGAACTGGCGAAGCTCCCAACATTCAATCGTACGACTCGAAAGAAAAACGAATGGCAGAAGCGGTTATATTCTTGCGCGAACTAAAAAGACAAAAAGTATTGAATGAGCAGTAATAACAAAAAAATATTGTTAGACAACATCTTCAACGATGATGCGTTTGGTTTGTTGGATTCAACAGACAAAATATCGGTTATAAAAACCGCCGACCAAAGATTAGTAGATTCGTTTGAAGAAATCAATTCATTTATTGATAAAAACAACCGAGAACCAAATACATCAAGTATGTCGGAATACGGACTTTTTGCCCGTTTGAAAAGCATTAGAGAAAATGAACAGCAAAAAATCTCCTTAAAGCCTTATGATAAGCATAACCTTTTGGGCGAAGTAGAAATTCTTAAGGCTTCTATCGATGATGTGTTAAATGATGATGACTTTGGTTTGTTAGAAACAGACAGCGATTTGTCGATTTTCAAATACAAGCACGTTCCCAAGCAAGACGAAAGAGCCGAAGTCGATTTTATTGCACAGAGACAACCTTTGAAAGAAGTAGAATTTAAGCCGTATGAAGCAATGTTTCAAAAAGTACATCAAGAAATCAAAGAAGGCAAACGTAAAATTCTCCCATTTTATTCCATCGAAAAAAACTTAATTCCTAACAATTTTTATTTGGCAGGAGGAGTTCTTTTGTATCTAAAATCTGCTGATATCGAAGAAAAGTACAGAGGGAGGCTCTCAGGGAATAGAGTTCATTTGGATGGAAGGACAATGACTGTTTTTGAAAATGGGACATTTAGTAAGATGCTTTACCGATCATTGGGCAAACATTTGTTAAAAGATGGAAAGTTAATTACAAATACAGAAGAAGACATTGCCAATGAATTGTATATAAATGCAGGAATGGTAAAGGAAGAAGACCTACAAACAGGGTGGATTTATATTTTAAAGTCAAAATCAACGCACTCAGAAATAGCGGCTATGAAAGACTTGTATAAGATTGGTTTTTCGAGTACGCCTGTTGATGAACGAATCAAAAATGCAAAAAACGAAGCCACCTATTTGTTTGCCAACGTAATGAAAGTTGAAAGTTTTGTTGTGTACAATCGTAATGCCGACAAATTAGAACAACTTTTACACCGATTTTTTGCTTCGGCTTGCTTGAACATAGATTTGTATAATGACCAAGGGCAACGGGCTACGCCCCGAGAATGGTTTGTGGTGCCGCTCGAGGCAATTCGTGAAGCAATTGAATTAATTTTAAGCGAAAAAATCCTCAACTATAAGTACGACGCAAAAAATGAAGTTATCGTAGAAAAGTAGCCCGCAGTTTTGGGTAATATATTTACAAATGAACCAAACAGAACAAATAATAAACCACAAATTAAAAATTCGATAAGTATGAAAATTCGCTTTTTACTCGTTTTGAGCAGTTTTTTGCTCGTTATCAATGCTGTTGCTCAAATCAACTGGACTCCCGACGGCACGGCTTACTACCGCATTGAAGGCAGTGAAATTTCAAAATATACCTTGCCCGACCAACAAAAAACGGTTTTGATAAATCGGCAACAACTGACTCCCAAGGGCCAAAGCGAGCCTTTGGAAGTGCGTAGTTTTCAGTTTTCTCAGAATGGTCGCCGCGTTTTGATTTATACCAACACCAAGCGCGTGTGGCGCTACGACACCAAAGGCGACTATTGGGTGCTGGATTTAGACAAAAAAACGTTGCTGCAATTGGGTAAAGGCCGCCCTGCGTCGTCGTTGATGTTTGCCAAATTCTCGCCCGATGCCAGCAAAGTAGCCTACGTGAGTGAGCATAACTTATTTGTAGAAGACGCGGCCACCAGCAAAATAACCCAACTCACCAAAGACGGAACGGCGCGGGTTATCAACGGTACGTTCGACTGGGTTTACGAAGAAGAATTTGATTGCCGCGACGGTTTTAGGTGGAGTGCCGACAGCAAACAGCTGGCCTATTGGCAACTCGACGCGACCAAAATTCGCAACTTTTTGATGATCAACAACACCGATTCTACTTATGCGTTCAACGTGCCAGTAGAATATCCAAAAGTAGGCGAAACGCCCTCGCCTTACCGCATTGGCGTAGTAAATGCCGCAGGTGGAGCTACCAAATGGATTGCCACGCCAGGCAACCCGCAAAATACGTACTTGCCGCGCATGGAGTGGTCGGGGCCAAACGAATTGGTAATGCAGCAGCTCAATCGTTCCCAAAATGAGAGTAAGTTGCTCTATGCCAATGCTTTGACAGGAAAGGTAACCGAGTTTTACCGTGAATCTGACCAGGCTTGGATTGACATCAAAAGCCGCTGGAATGACGACCCCGTGGGCTGGGATTGGATTAACAACGGCAAAGAGTTTTTGTGGGTAACCGAAAAAGACGGCTGGCGGCACCTCTACCGCATAAGCCGCGACGGCCAACAAGAAACCCTCGTAACCAAAGGCAACTACGACCTCATCACGATTGTACTCATTGACGAGCGCAACAACCAGGTTTATTTTATGGCCTCGCCCGACAACGCCACGCAGTCGTATTTGTATAAAGTAAAACTCGACGGCAGCGCACCCGCCGAGCGCGTTACGCCCGCCGCCCTCGCTGGCACGCACACCTACGACCTCTCGCCCAATGGGGCGTGGGCGCAGCACCGCTTCTCAAACGCTAACACGCCACCCATGACCGAGTGGTTGCAAATGCCCGCGCACAAAGCCATCAACGAAAACGAAGATATTTCAAAAAAATGGGCAGCCATGCCATCGCAACCCAAAAAAGTAGAGTTTTTTAAAATAACCACCGAAGATGGCATTGAAAGCGACGCTTGGATGGTGAAACCCGCCAACTTCGACCCTGCCAAAAAATACCCCATTGTGTTTTTTGTGTACGGCGAGCCAGCCTCTTCGACCGTGCGCGATGTCTATGGCACGGGCCGCAACCGCCTTTACGTGGGCGACATGGCCGCCGACGGTTACATTTATGCCTCCATGGACAACCGTGGTACGCCCTCGCCCAAGGGAGTAGCTTGGCGCAAGGCCATTTATCGCAACATTGGCACTATTAATATCCGCGACCAAGCTATGGTGGCCAAAGGAATGTTTCAGCAATTTAATTTTATTGATACCAGCCGCGTGGCGGTGCACGGGTGGAGTGGGGGCGGGGCTTCTACCCTCAACTTGCTGTTTCAGTACCCGCAGTATTTCAAAACGGGCATTGCCGTGGCGGCCATTTCCAACCAATTGCTCTACGACAACATTTACCAAGAACGCTACATGGGCGATCCCGCCCAAACCCGCGCCGATTTCTTGAAAGGCTCGCCCATTACGCACGCCAAAAACTTGCGCGGCAACTTGCTCTACATTCACGGCACCGCCGACGACAACGTGCATTATCAAAATGCCGAACTGCTACTCAATGAACTCATCAAGCACAACAAGCAGTTTCAGTTTATGGCTTATCCCAACCGCTCGCACGGCATTTACGAAGGCGATGGCACCACGCGACACCTCAGCACGATGTTTACCAAATTTTTGAAAGAAAATTGCCCAGCGGGGGGACGGTAACGAGCTGATAAAGCCTCCAAAGACCCCCGAAACGAGTAAACCAGAGTGGCAGTCATGCAAAATACGGCCTCAAAACACCCACTGCCAACCCGCGTTGAAGCCCCGACTTTTGTAAAAAAACTGATTGTGCTCTACGCCCCCGCGCAGCGTGCCGAGGTTTTGTTCGGGGTCAATGCCCGAGTATTTGGTCCATAAAAAAAGATTGTTGCCCGACACAAAAATGCGCAGCTTTCTGTCTTTTTGGCGCAGTGGGCAGTCGTATTGCAGTTGCAGGTTGTCTAAACGCAAAAACCGCCCGTCTTCTATCCAATAACTGTTCAAGTCGGGATTGACTCCACCCCCCACGGGCGAATCAAGACTGCTTCTGAGGGTATTTATGCTTGGTACAAAGCGGGGGTTGGTGAGGGGGCGGTTCATGTTGAAAAGCTGATTGCCAAAACGGCCATTGAGCAAAAAACTGAGTTGCCAACGCCGATAAGTCAGGCGGTTGGTAATGCCCATCGTCAAGGAAGGGTGCGGGTTGCCCAGTACAACCCTTTTTGAGAACCAATCCATGTTGTTGGGGTATTTAAAAAAACCACGTTCGTCAAGACCCGTTGTGTTAGCCCCCCAAAGTGCGCCTACGGGCTGGTCGGGAATGAGCGCGTTGGCAAAAACACCTAAGTCTGCTTTAAAAGACGTAATGTAGCGACTTTTGAAAAGAACAGGGTTTGGGTTTGTTACGTTCAGCTCGTTGTCGTCGAGGGTTAGCAGCTTGTTGTGTTGCGTGGCCATGGCCCAGTTGAGTTGCCATTTGAAGTGCTTTTTGTTGGCAATGGTAGCTTCAAATGCCAGTTCTACGCCCTTATTTTGAATGTTGGCAGTGTTGTAGAGTAATCTTTGCGTGCCAGAGTTAAATGCTCCTCCCCCAAACGGGGGAAAGGCAGTCCACAAAACACCCGTCGAAAGTCGGTTGTACCAATCAAGCGAGCCGCGCAGGTTTTTGAACGCAAAATCAAGTCCTACGCCCGTGCTGCGGGTTTGTTCCCATTGTAGCGTGGGGTTGGGGGCTTGCACAGTGCCGTATATGGGCATCCAAACGTTGGTAGCTCCGTCAAAATACGTTTGTTCTCTCAAAGCGTCCACCAATTCTTGCGAGCGGTTGGTAGGTACGCCGTCTATGTTGCCCGAAAGGCCGTAATTGGCCCGCAACGTGAGCGCGTGGAGAAACGAGCGATTTTTGAGCCAATTGGTTTGGTGCAAATGCCAACCCGCCGACACCGCCCCAAAATTGCCCCATTTTCGGCTGGGGGCGAGTTTGCTGCTGCCGTCGCGGCGAAGGCTGGCACTCAAAAAATACTGTTGGTTGAAAGTGTAATCAAGCTGCCCAAAAAACGACACCACGCGGGCTACGTTTTGGTACGAACTCACGCCGCCTCGGTAAAATGGAAACCGAGGGTCAGTATTGCCCAAACCCACGCCCGCCCCTAAATTGTGGAACAACAGCGCGTCGGAAATGAAATTGGTATTGGCCGCCGCAAAGCCTTGGTTGGTCAGTTCTTGGAAAGCGTAGCCGCCCGTGGCAGAGACTTGGTGCTTTTGAAAAGTGCGGTCGTAAGCGGCATTTAATTCTAAATAACGTTCTGATTGACTGTTGTTTGTGCGGCGGGCATCGCCTTTTAAAGAGGAATTGTACGGAGTTTGCCGGCCTTGATAATAGGCCACATCTTGGTTTTGGAGTCGCCACGCACTGTTGAACTGTAAACGCAAATGCGGGTTGAATTGGTAAGTAGCCAACAAATTGCCCAACGCATCAAAACGCCGACTTTGGTGGGTGATGCTTTCTCCGTAAGCCACTGGATTGAGCGGCAAACGTCGCTCTGGCAACTCAAAATAAGAGCCGTCGGGGTTGAAAATAGGGCCGGTGGGGCGAGCAAGACGCAAGAAATAATAAAAAACGGAGTCGGGCGTGTGGTGGCGAGTTAAGGAAGTAAGTGCTAAATTGAACCCAATGGTGAGGCGTTGGTTTAAAAGCGTTTGCGTAGCCGAGATTCGTCCCGTAAGTCGCTCGTTATCAACCAATTTGAAATTCACTTGTTGTTTTAAATAACTAAACGAAGCGCGGTAATTGAACTGCTCGGTGTGCTTGCCAAAGGCCAAATACTGGTTGAGGTTGAAGGCAGGCCGCGTAACGGCTGCCACCCAGTCGGTGTTGGCCCCGTTGTCGTCGAAAGCAATGTTCAGTTTTCTGGCTTGCGCCCTAAACTCGTCGGCGTTGAGCAGGTCGGGTTGGCGGGCTATGGTTTCTACACCCATTGAGCTGCGGTATTCGACGGAGGTTGTGCCAAGCGTTGCTTTTTTTGTTTTGATGAGCAGCACGCCGTTTGCGCCCCGCATGCCGTAGCGCGAGGCCGCCGCCCCGCGCAGCAATTCTACCGATGCAATGTCTTCGATGGGTAGTTGGTCAATGGGCACATTTGGCACGCCGTCCAGCACGTAAAGTGGCTCATTACCAGCCAACAACGACCCCATGCCGCGCACCAACGCCGTGGGGTTTTGGTCGGGATTACTGCCCTGCCGCGACACCACCAAGCCGGGTATTTGGCCCGTAAGTGCTTGCAATGGATTGACTACCAAACCGCCGTTGAAAAAATTGGACGTTAGTAAATAAGGCGTTAGCGGGGGTGCATTTTGGGTAGAATCAGTTGGACTACCTTGCCGTGGTTTTTTATTGGGTTGCAGTTTAATGTCAAAATTGCGCAGGCCACTTATCTTTATTTTCTGGGTTTTGTAGTCGGGGTGCGACACCACCAACACGCCGTTGGGTTTGGCCCGCACCTGAAATCCACCCGTTGGATTGGTGGCCGTGGCATAATAAGTAGTACGCGCCCGCACCCACGCCCCAAACACATTTTGCCCCGATGTGGCATCGCTAACGCGGCCCGATACCACCACCATAACCTGCGAAATGCCCTCCAAACTTGCGAGCAAAAAGAGTAATAACAGGCTGATTTTCATGGCAAAATGGTATAATTTGAACAAAGCAAATATACAGCAAATTTTTCAATCTAAATCGTCGGTTTGTTCGCCTTTTATTTGGTGTTTAATGAGCACTTTGATGTAGTGTCGGTTGCGTCGGCTCTTTTTGGCATCTGCTCTTTTGCCGTTGCGTTTGTCTTGCACAATATGCCTTAAATCGTTCAAATCATCAATTTTCTGAACATCATTAACCGACGTACGTTTTGGCATGGCTATTTTACTTTTGCAATGATGAACATGGCCTCGGCTACGCGTTGTTCGAGGGCAGCCCAGTCGCGGTTTTTTAAGATTTCTTTGGTGAGCAAATTGGAGCCAATGCCCACGGCCATGGCCCCCGCTCCAAACCAAGCCGACAAACTGGCCTCGGTCAATTCTACGCCGCCCGTAACCAGCACGTTGGTACGCGGCATGGGACCTTTGAGGGCTTTTACAAACGACGGCCCGAGCGTGTCGCCTGGGAAAAGTTTGACTACTTCTACGCCCCACTCTTCGGCTTTCGATATTTCGGTGAGGGTGGCGCAACCGGGCATGTAGGCTATCTTGCGGAGGTTGCACAAGCGGGCTACGTCGGCGTTGAAACTGGGACTCACAATAAAATCGGCCCCCATTTGAATGTACAAAGCTGCCGTGGCGGGTTCTACAATCGTTCCCGCGCCCAGCACCATATCGGGAAATTCTACGGCGGCCATTTTTACTAAATTGCCAAACAGCTCGTGGGCAAAATCGCCCCGATTGGTAATTTCAAACATCCGCACGCCTGCGGCATAGCACGCTTTCAACACTTGCTGACAAACCGCAGGGTCGGGGTTGTAAAAAAGCGGCATCAGCGGCGCGGCTTGGAGGGTTTGATAAACGTGTAAACGCGAAAAACGAGGCATAGTTTTGGGTTTGTGGTTTGTGGTTTGAAATTTGAATTTGATGTTTGTGCGAGCCCCGCAGCGGCACGGTGCGCCGTTGCGATACCGTACCCGTGCGGTTTGGGCAAAGCCAAAGTTATTTGCTATCTGTTATTTGCTATCTGTTATCTGTTATTTGAAATTTGTTATTTGTTCAAAACCTTTTGGGGTAGTTTTGGGGTTGTATGATTGTAACTATCCAACTTTATTTCCGAATGATTGCTATTATCGTTAGTACCAACCGCCACCATTCTAAATCCAAACAAGTGGCGCAATTTTACCAAAATTTGCTCACCAATCTAAATGCGGAGACCCAAATTATAGATTTAGCTGAACTTCCCGACGATTTTGCCCGCACGGCACTTTACGAAAACAACGGTAAAAATGAGAACTTTAACCGTTTGAAATACCAAATGCGCGAGGCTGAAAAATTTGTTTTTGTGGTGCCCGAATACAACGGCTCGTTTCCTGGGGTTTTAAAAACTTTCATTGACGGACTGGGTTATCCGAGCGAGTTGCTCCACAAAAAAGCCGCTTTGGTGGGCATTTCGGACGGTGTGCAGGGCGGTGCGTTGGCATTAAGCCACCTCACCGATATTCTTAATTATCTGGGGCTTAACGTTTTAGCCCAGCGCGTCAAGATTCCGTTTATGAAAAAAAACTTTGTGGAAGGCGAAATAACCGACCCGCTCATCAACAAATTGATTGCGGAACAAGCCGAATTGTTAGTCAAGTTTTAAGGAGTCAAAAGCAATGAATGAATGAATGAATATTTTTCACGTTGTTCATAATCAGCACTTTGGTTTACTATTGACTGTCGGCCATTGACCGTGGACTACTTAAAATTCCATTTTTGCAAAACAGCTCACCATCGGCTACTTTTTGACGCATCAAATCTTCGTTTTCTTGGGTAGAAGCGTAGTTTTCGGGGTGATGAAAATGGTATTGAATGGCTTGGAATTTTATCTTTTTTAGTTTAATTCCTGCCGCAAAAAGCCGCCACTCAACGTCGGTATCTTCGCCAATACCAGGCTTTACGTAGTCTTCATCAAAGCCATTCACGGTCAGCAAGTCGGCTTTGTGAATACTCCAATTGCAACCCCAAATGGCGGTGGTGAGTTGAATTTTGGTGGGCATAAACGGCCAGTACAAGCTGCTGTCGAGTCGTTGGGCGCGGTGAATTAGGGCTTGCCAAAAATTAAGTTGAGACAAGTCTGAGCCGGCCAAAACTTGGGCTGAAAGTTTTTCTGATAACATCACGCGCCGCCCGTAGCAAGCTATTTGGGGGGCGCGATGCTGGTAGTGAGCTTGCAAAAAGTGCCGATGTGGCACGCAGTCGCCGTCAATAAAAACCAGTAAATCGGCCTCAGAGGCAGCTACGGCGCGGTTGAGGGCGCGGGCTTTTTGAAAACCCGCGTCGGGTTGCGAGATGTGTTTGATGTCAAAAAAATGATTCAAACGCGCCTCTTCCACCAGCTGCCGCATGGCTGGGCTGTCGTTGTCTTCTGCGACAATTACTTCAAAATCTCGAAAAATAGACCCTTCGAGGGCTTTCAAAATAAGCCTCAACACAGGAATGTTTTTGTAAACAGCCACAATAAGTGAAACAGCTGGCATGAGTGCGGGGTGCTGATTGAATGCTTGTTAGACTCCCGTCTGACTGATATAAGTACTTTCAAAAATTTTGTCGGCGTTGCTGGCTTCAAATCCTTCGCGGCGGTGTTCTCGTTTGAGTTCATTGGCAGGCAAATGCTGGAATTGCGGCAGCACCCGCCGCTCGGCAAACTCCACGTAGCTGCCCGAAATGATGTGCTTTTGGCCGTTGGCAAACTCAGCTTCTATTTTTTGGGCTACGGTGGCACTTTGCAGCAAACCACCGTCGGGGCTTTGCTTTATTTTACTGCCCGCATCGTTGAGTTTAACGCCAATTTTTTCTAAAAAAACGTTCAAATCGGCCACGGTATTGTAGCCCGTGGGCAGATTGTGTACGCTGATGGTGAAGTGATTGAGGTAGTAACGGTTGTAAATTACCCAAGCTGCGTACTCGCTTTCGGCCAGCAGAGTTTGGAAATCTTGTAAAGTGGGCGTTCGCCAAAGTGGTTGGTGCAAAAACGCATCAATGGCCGCGCCGTCGTTGAGATTTAGGGAGTCGGCGGGGTCGGTTTTTACTTCGTTGGTGTAACTTTTGATGATGCGCTGGGCTTCGTCAGAGAGGTCATTGACGCGCAACTCACTCACAAAAATACGCGGATATTGCGGGGCGGGCGGGGCGTACCAATAAGCGTCCAATTTTTTTTCGGCAAACACATACGGTTCGCGTTTTTGGTAGCCCAAATGCTGAAAAATTTTTTCAAACGACTGGATTCCCAACTGCGGAACGCCCATCGTTCGGAAGGCCACGTGGTCATTTTCGATGCCGTCGGGCTGGGCTATGATGCCCTCGGCCAGCATGGCGTTGATAATTTTCTGCACGTCGGGTACGCGCTCTTTGTAGCGGCCCATCAGGCCATTTATTACTATATCTAAGGTTGTCATTTTTTGGAGTTTGGAGTTTGAAGTTTGTGCGGGGCTGCCCGTGCGGTTTGGAGTTATGAAACCTCAAATCACAAACTTCAAATTAAGTTATCAACTAAAAAACTGGCCATTGGAGGTTTGCAAGAAGGCTTGAAATTCAATGTCTTCTTGTTTGATAAAACCTTGCTGCGGCAAAGTGCCGTTGGCTACCATTTCTACCACTGCCGCCACCGAGGCCGCCGTAGTCCACGAAATAGCCCGCCAATGTTGGCCGTCAATTTGCACGGGGTGGTACGCCCGATAAAACTCCTCGCGGGCCAGTTCATTGCCCTTCCAGCCTTCTACCACGGCATAGACATACACTACGTCTTCTTGCACCGGTGGCTTGGCTTGGGTCAATATTTCTTCCAATAGCTCGCGTTTTTCTTTCAAAATCAATTCATACAACAAGAATTTCATCAGTTTGGCGTGGCCTGGGTAGCGAATGGTCTTATAGTTGAGCGTATCTACTTGCCCCAAATAGGTCTCGCACATGGTTCCTAAGCCACCCGATGTGCTAAAAGCCTCAAACTCTTGGCCTTCAATGTTAATGAGTTCTACACCATCGAGCGAGGTAACCATTTTTTGTTGGCCATTATGAATCACCTCGGCATCGTTGATGTACTCATTGATAACCCCCGCTGGCGACCACGTGAACGAGTAGCCCATGAGGCCGTTTGGGTAGCGGGGCAACGCCCCCACGCGCAGCTCAATGTCGCGGAGTTTGCTGAAACGTTTGGTTAAATCTGCCCCCACAATGCCAATCAAACCAGGAGCCAAACCGCACTGCGGGGCCATTACGCCACGGTGGGTAGTGGCCATTTCTCTGATGGCAGTAGTAGTGGGTACGTCTTCGGTGAGGTCAAAATAATGAATGCCCAATTGATACGCCACGTTGGCAATGGGCAAGTTTAGGTTATAAGGCATACACGACACTACCGCGTCGAAATTGGCCAGCGTTTGCTGCAAAAAAGCAGCGTCGGTTACATCACCCTCAATGATTTCAAAGGGTAAGGTAGTAGCGGGCTTTTTTTTGTCTAAACCTTTAACAGTAAATTTTTTGTGGAGTAAAGTAGCTACCAACGAGCCTACTTTACCAAGTCCAATAACAAGGATGTTTTGCATAAAAACTGCGTATTTTAGAAAATGAATTACAAAAAACAAAGAGAGGCATATTCCAAGAAGTAGGACAGGCACTTTAAGGAACAAACGAACAGGCACTCCGAAGATATGCCAGTCGAGCGAGTTGTTTTTTAAGATTGTGATTCAACGTAATCTGATGTTTGGAAAAGCAAAAATAAGAGTGCTTTGTGGTTGTTGCAAGTTTTTACAAAACAAAACCCCTCGGCAACGTGCCAAAGGGTTTTGATGGGTTTGTAAAATAGCGGTGTTACCAGTTTGGGTTTTGGTTCAAGTTTTTGTTTTTGTCCAATTCCCCGATTGGTATTGGCCACAGGTTATGTTTGTCTAAATTGTTCCGTTTTTCGTTGCGGGCAGCTATTCGGAGCGACAGGCTCGACGCATAATCGGGTATATCGTTGAGGTTTTGCAGCGAACCTGTAGCCCCAAAACTTGGCACAGCAGGCGGGCGGGCGGGGTTGAGGGCGGCACCCACTACCTGCGAGGTGTTCATTACTTCTTTGACAATGCCCCAGCGGCGAAGGTCAAACTGACGGAGGCCTTCGATGGTAAACTCCACGGCGCGTTCTCGGCGCACCCGTTGGCGCAGTTCGGCTTGGCTGGTGGTGGTGGTGGCAGGCTGCCCCGACCGACGGCGGACGGCGTTGATGGCATCAAGAACGGTGGCATCAATTTGGTTTTGCTCAATTTTTGCTTCGGCGTAGGTGAGCAGTATTTCGGCGTAGCGCATCAAGATAAATGGCGTTTTGAGTTCCCACAAGTACTGGTCTGTGTCGTTGTATTTGCGCCATACGTAGCCAACGCCACCTACCGCCCCCGTGGCCCCAAAACGCCAAACGCTGTTGGACGAGGTTACGAAATCGGGATTGTTGGCTATTACGTCGAAGCGTGAGGTATTCCAGTTCCAACGAAAAATTTGGTCGCTGTGGATATTGAAAATAAACCGCTGGTTGGGGTTTTGGTAGGGTAGGGCGGCCGACTTGCTCATTCGTACCGTAATGGTGTCGTTGGGCATATAGAGTGTTTGGCGCAAACGACGGTCTCGGTTTTGGGCTGGATTAGCGGGGTTATAAAGCGGCGATTGGTCAATGCGAAGGCCGTCGGTACACTCAAATTTATCTACGCACACCTGGGTCGGAAAGTTGTTGCTTTGTGCGCCCAGTGTTTGGCGGGGCGTGTAGCCCACTATCATCCACGATGCAATGTTGGGGTTTTCGGCGGGGTACATCATGGTCCACATCACTTCGCGGTTGGCATTTGCGGTTTGGCCAGCCAAATTAAAGAGGTTTTCAAAATTGGGATTGAGGCCGTGGTTGCCGCCCCGAATGATGGTGTTGGTGGCTTCGGCGGCCACAGGCCAGTCTTTTATCAACAAAGCCAAGCGTGCTTTCAAGCCCATCGCAAAGCCCTTGCTCACGCGGCCTCGGTCGCTGGGGTTGGATTCTAAGCTCACAAAAGCCTCGTCCAAGTCTTTATAAAGTGCTTGTACGACGGTTGCTTTGGGCGTGCGGGTTTGGGTTTCGTATTCTTCGGGGGCGAGCGGGGCTGTGTAAAACACCACGTCGCCATACCAGTTCATGAGGTTAAAATACCCCCAGGCACGCAACGTAAGTGCTTCGGCTCGGAAGCGGTCGTAAGTAGCTTTGGGGGTGGCCGCTTGGCCGCGTTTCATACCTTCCAAAATATCGTTTGCCCTCGATACAAGGCGGTAGCCGTTGCTCCAGCCCAAATCACTCATGCCATTGCCAGGAATAAAAGGGCCAGCGTCGCCCATGGCGGCTAAGGCTTCGGGGTCGGTGCTGCGGGCAATGATGAGGTCGGTAGAGGCTTCAATTCTTTTGAGTTCGGGTACGTTTCCTCGGGAGTTCCAAAACGAGGCATTGTAAACACCCGTCAAACCAAGTCGTATCTCGGCTTCGTTGGTCAAAAAACTGGTGCTCGAAGGGGTATCCAACGGCTGGCGGTCTAAGAATTTTTCGCAACTCGCCAGCGTCATCGTAAGAAGTATTAATGCGTATTTTTTCATTGTAAATGTTGGCTTTTAAAATTGTATGTTTAGACCAATGGTGTAAGTTTTCATAAGTGGGTAAAACTCCGCGTTGTTGTTGTTAATTTCGGGGTCAAATCCTTTCCAAAACTTGGTAACTGTCCACAAATTTTGACCGCTTACGTACAAGCGTGCCGAGCCAATGCCCATTTTTTTGGCGGCGGCTTCGGGGAGTCTTACGCCCAAATTTACGTTTTTGAGGCGTAAGTAAGACGCATCTTTTATCCAAAACGACGAGTTGGTGCCGTTTACCCCAATTGATGGCAACAACCGAGGAAAATTGGCATCGGGGTTGGTGGGAGTCCAGTAGTCTTTGTGCATTTCCAAGAGCGACGGAATGAAGTCGGCGGCGTGAAAAGGCCATGCTCCCGTTCCCGAAATATAATTTTCTTTTTTGGCCACTCCCTGAAAAAACAAGTTCAAGTCGAACAATCCGTAGCTGAGGTTTGTGTTGAAACTGTACTCATAACGCGGAAAATTATTGCCCAAAAAGGTGCGGTCGCTGGCGTTTATTTTGCCGTCGTTGTCAATGTCTTCGTAGCGAATGTCGCCTGGTTGTGGCGTAAAAAAATGCGTTGGCGCAGCCGCTATTTCTTCTTTGGTTTGGAAATACCCCATTGCCTTGTAGCCAAAATACGACCGAAGCGCGTAGCCATTGGCCGAGCGCAACAAGCCCTCGTCTAAGTTAGGAACGCCAGGCAGGTCGGTAATTTTGTTTTGAACGTCGGCCAGTACGGCTGTTACGTCGTACTTCAATTTGCCTATTTTGTTGCGGTAATTAACCGAAAGCTCCCAGCCACGGTTTTCCATGGCACCCAAGTTGAGAAAAGCAGGACTAAGCCCAACGTACGTTGGAATGGGTTTACGCAGCAAAAGGTCGTTGGTTTTTTTGACGTAATAGTCTGCCGTGATGTTCAAGCCGCGTAGCAATGTCAAGTCCAAACCCACATTAAACTGGGTTGTGCGTTCCCATGAAACGCCCTGATTAGCTGCTTCGGTAAGCGAAAACCCTTGTGTAATGATACCGTTGAAAAAATAGTCGGTGCCAGAGGTGTAGTTGGCTGCAAAGGGGTAGTTTTCGGGCAGGGCTTGGTTGCCCAGTGTGCCGTAAGAAGCCCGTAATTTGCCAAATTGAAGAATTGAAGACGCGCCGCTCAAGAATTTTTCGTTGGAAAACACCCAGCCCGCCGAAGCCGAGGGAAAAAAGCCCCACTGCTTATCAAGCGCTTGCGAAAAGCGCGACGAGCCTTCATAGCGTCCGTTTACTTCCAACAGATAACGGTCTTGAAAGGCGTAATTAATTCTGCCAAAACCGCCCGCTATCGCACTTTCAAAAGCACCCCCCGAATTGTCGCGGTTGGCACCGCCGAGGTTTAGAAAAGGCAGGTTCTCGTTGATAAAATCGGTGCGCGATGCTCCCAAATTGCGACTTTTCAATTCTTCGCTCTGAAAACCTGTCATCAGTTTGAGGTCGTGATTGGTGTTTTTGAGGCTGTAGGTAGCTTGGGCTAAAAAAGTGCTTCGCGTCGTAAACGAATAACTCTCGCTCAGGCTGTTGGTGCCTGGGTAGCGCGAGGAGAAGTCGGCGGTGCGCGTACCTACGTTTGGCACAAAAACATCGTAATTTTTCTGGAATCGTTTGGTGTTTGGCGTGGCTTGGTCTATGGCATAAGAAGCCTCCAATTCTAAGTTTTTGATGGGGTTGTAAATCAACCCTACTTTGGCCAAGTAATTGGGGGTAGTGGCTGTAAAAATACCACTGGCCTCGGCTTGCCCCAGCGGGTTTCGGCGGTTCGACTGGCCTGCGTCGCCATATTGCCCCTCTTCAAATTTGGCTGGCCCAGTAGCTGGAATACCAATGGCTTGTCTGATAATAAACTCGGGCGTTGAACCTGCGGGTTCAATTCGTTTGCCCTGATTGAAAAACAGCGTTGAATTAAGCCGAATTTTGTCGTTGATTTTTACATCGGAGTTGATGCGCACATCAACGCGCTGGAAGCTGTTGTTAGGAACAAGCCCCTGTTGGTTCAAAAAAGAAACCGAAGCAAACATACTGGCTTTTTCGGAGCCAGCATCTAAGGTTACGTTGTGGTTTTGCATGACACCACTGTTGGTGAGCAAGAGTTTCACCCAGTCGTTGTCAAAAACCTCAATATTGTCCACGGGAGAAGTGCGATAACGTTCAATCAATGCCTGCGGAAACACAAAAGCGGCGGGGTTGCCAGTTGCGTTTTGTTGGGCTACGTTGCTGAGTTGCATGTGGTCTAATGCCGACACCTTGTTGGGAATGTTGGTGGCCACTTGCTGGGTTACGAAGCCGTTGTAGCCTACTTTTACGCCTTTTTTGCCACCGCGCCTGGTTGTAATCAAAATAACACCGTTTGCGCCTCGCGTACCGTATATGGAGGTAGAAGCCGCGTCTTTGAGTACGGTGAGCGTTTCAATGGCGTTGGGGTCCACGGTATCCATGTTGTTCACCACCACGCCGTCCACCATAATCAGTGGCCCTGTACCCGAAAATATGGAGCCAAGACCTCGAATCCGAATATTGGCACCGTCTGCGCCTGGTTTTCCCGACGACTGCCACACCGAAACACCAGGGGCCACGCCTTGCAGCAAGTTAGAGGCGGTTGCCACTTGGCGGCGGGTAAGTTCATCGGTTTTTAGTTGTGAAACCGACCCCGTTAAATTCGCTTTTTTCTGAGTGCCGTAGCCTACCACCACCACCTCAGACATTAGCCTGCTGTCAATTTTTAGGAGAATAGACATGGGGGACGTTTCGGCAACTGTTTGGGTGGCCACGTAACCAATACTCGACACCACCAGGGTGGCACCTTTGGGTGCGTTGAGGCTAAACTCGCCGTTTGCATCGGTTATTGAACCATTGCTTGTTCCTTTCACCGAAACGCTTGCGCCCATTACTGGCTCGGTGGTTTGTTCGTCAATAACTTTACCCGTTATTTTTGTGTTTTGGGCCCACAATGAGCCAACAAAAACGAACATTAAAAAGGTGAGTAACTGTTTTTTCATAGCATACTGTTTTAGATAAAAAAATAAAAATACGGATTAGATTACAAATCTAAAACTAAAAAGTGATATTTTTACCCGTCATTACAATATTTGTTAATTGTTCAATCCATGTCAAAATTCACTTCCACGCTTTTACTGTGTTGGGGCATTTTTTGTTTGGCCTGCGGCAAAACTACCCCCGACACGCCCGCGCCCACTCCCAAAGAAACCCCCGATTACGTGATTAGGGGGCTGTGGCTGCCCAACGTAGATACGCAAGCCCTCAATTCGCGCGAGGGGCTCAAACAAGTGGTGAACGACTGCGTAACGTACGGTTTCAACCGCATTTATGTGTGCGTCTGGAATCAAGGCTACACGCATTATCCAAGCCAGCTTATGAAAGATACTTTTGGGGTGGCCATCAATCCAAAATATGAAGGGCGCGACCCGCTCAAAGAATTGATTGAGGAAGCCCACGCCAAAAAAATCAAGGTGATAGCTTGGTACGAATACGGTTTTGCTTCCGATTATTCGGGTAGTACAACGCACATATTGGACAAAAAACCCACTTGGGCGGGGCGTTCACAAGATGGAAAAGTATTGACCAAAAGCGGGTTTCGGTGGCTCAATGCCTTTGACCCAGCCGTGCAAAAATTTATGATTGACCTTATTTTGGAGGCTGTAAAGAACTATGATATTGACGGCATACAGGGCGACGACCGCCTGCCCGCTTTACCCGTAGAAGGCGGCTACGACGACATGACAAAGGCGCTCTTTAAAAAAGAAACGGGGCAAGATGCACCCAGTAATACCTTAGATTCGCAGTGGCTCAACTGGCGAACGGGCAAGTTGAATGGCTTTATGGAGCAACTTTATACGCAGGTGAAGGCGGCCAAAAAAAGTTGCATTGTGTCGATGGCACCCAGTATTTTTCCGTGGGGTAGAGATAATTATTTACAAGATTGGCCTACTTGGGTAAAAAACGGTTGGGTCGAAGAAATTATTCCGCAGGTGTACCGCTACGACATTGCATCTTACCAAAACGAACTCAATAAGGTTGTGAATACCCAAGTACCCAAAGAACGGCTTTCTATTTTGTCGCCAGGGGTGTTGCTCAAAGCGGGTAGTTACGTAGCCACGCCCGAATTTTTGAAACAAATGACCGATGCCAACCGCAAAGCGGGGTTGCCCGGCGAGGTGTTTTTTCACTACGAAGGTTTAAAAACGCGCAAAGATTTTTTTGGCGGGTTGTATCAGTGAGTTGCGCTTTTATTTTTTGAACAAATTTTGGAGGTCTATTTGCCAGTTGGGTAGTAGCTTTGACAAAACTACGCCTGTTTCGGCGGCGGCATTGTGGAGGTCGTAGTCGCCCTGGTTAAAAGTGTAAATTTCGACAGTTCAAATAACACCATTTTTGGCTCAAATACCAATTATTCGAGCGCGAAAGCTACGTAACTGTCGCCTTTGGGCGTACCGAGTTTGGTGCCGCCGCAAGCTATCACCACGTACTGTTTGCCGTTGGCTTGGTAGGTGGCTGGTGTGGCAAAACCCGCAGCGGGGAGTTTGGTTTCCCAAAGCAATTTGCCCGTTTTTTTGTCAAACGCCCGAAACATTCCGTCTTTGGTGGCCGCAATAAAGAGCAAGCCTCCTGCCGTAACCACGGGGCCGCCGTAGTTTTCGCAACCCGTGGGCGGTATGCCTTTGGCGGTGAGTTCTTTGAGTTCGCCCAATGGTATTTTCCAGGCGTATTCGCCCGTGTTGAGGTTGATGGCACTGAGCTGCCCCCACGGCGGATTGACGGCAGGATAGCCGTTTTTGTCCAAAAATTTGTTGTAGCCCGTGGTTTTGTAAGGTACACTCGGAAATTTCTCGACCACTGCGCCACCACTTACTTCTTTTTTTTCTTCGCCGTAGAGGTATGTCAGCAAGGCGGAGCGTTCGGTTTCGCTCAAATACGAAAACCCAGGCATCATTCCTTTGCCATTTTTGACGATGTTTTGAACGTAGTCTTTTGGTTGGCGCGTCCCAATATCTACCAGCGATGGATAGCCGCTTTTGGCGTTGCCTTTGCGGTCGGGGCTGTGGCAGGCAGTGCAATACTGCACGTAAGCACGTTCGCCTGCGGGGAGTTGGGCGAGTTTATCGGTCTTGGGTTTGTCCACGAGCGTCATAATCCACGGCATTTCGTTCGAGTTTACGTAGAGCAAATTGGTTTCGGGGTCGTAGCCCGCGCCGCCCCACTCGCCGCCGCCGTCGTAGCCTGGGAAAATAAGCGTACCTTGCTTGCTGGGCATTTCAAACTGGTTGCGGTGTCGAATACTTTTTAAGGTTGCTAATAGTTCGTCTTTGTTTTCGGCAAACGGATTGATGTCGGCCTCGGTCATGTTTTGGCGGGCAAAGGGCGCGGGTTTGAGCGGTACGGGCTGCGTAGGCCAGGGTTTTTCGCCGGCCACGCCGTTGGTTGGTACAGCTATTTCTTTCATTGGGAAAAGTGATTTTCCCGTTTCTCTGTCAAATACAAAAACAAAACCTGACTTGGTGATTTGCGCCACGGCATCAATTTCTCTTCCATTTCTTTTAACCTTGACGAGGGTAGGGGCAGAGGGCAGGTCGCGGTCCCACACGTCGTGGTGCACAAACTGAAAATGCCAGCGGCGTTTGCCTGTGTTGGCATCGAGTGCCAACAAGCAGTTGGCAAACAAGTTTTGGCCAGGCCGATTGCCGCCGTAAAAGTCATAACCTGCCGAACCCGTTGGCACAAATAGCAGTTCGCGGTCGCGGTCAATGGCCATACCCGCCCAGTTGTTAGCCGCGCCTACGTCTTCGTTTTTGTAGTTGTTTTTACCCCAAGTATTATAACCCAATTCACCAGGATGCGGAATGGTCCGAAACGTCCAAGCCAATTTGCCAGAGCGCACGTCAAACGCCCGCACGTGTCCTGGAGCGGCATCGGGTCCTTCCGAGAATCGCAACGGCATGATGATGAGGTTTTTGTGAATAGTACCAGGCGTGTTGGAGCAAATAAACTTATCTTGGGCGGTTTCGGGCAGGCCATTGTGCAAATCCATGCGTCCGTTTTCGCCAAAAGAAGCGACGGGTTGGCCTGTTTTGGCATTTAAGCAATAGAGCCACTTGCCCGCCGACGAAAAAATGCGTTTATCGTCGCCTTCGGCCCAATAAGTTACACCCCGGCTGGTGTTGAACCACTGCGGGTCTTTGCAGTCTTGAAATTTCCAGATTTCGCGGCCTGTTGCGGCATCAAGCGCAAACACTTGCGCCGAGGCCGTGGTGCCATACAGCAGACCGTCCACAATAATGGGGTTGCATTGTATCTGCCCCGTACTATCGCCGCTGTGGTATTGCCACGCTATTTTGATATTTTTGACGTTTTCGGTCGTTATTTGTTGGAGTGTGGAATAATGTGTTCGCTCTGGTCCGCCCAAAAACTCAGCCCAGCCACTGTACTTATTTTTATCGTCGGAGATGGCGTAAAACGAAGTGCCAAAAGCTACGATAAGAGCAGTTAGAATCAATAATTTGAAAAATGTATTTTTCATTTTTACGCGCAGAATTGTTTGAGTAATAAAGCAAAAAATCGTGAAAAATACTGGATATTTTCGGCATCCTTCACGATGCAGTTTACAGTTTTAGAAAAAAAAAGGAGGAGAGTGAGCAAAAAGAAGTAATTTAGTTTTTCTACAAATCAAAAGAC
>REAB01000242.1 GCA_004293645.1 Cytophagia bacterium
GAGTGTTACTTTGACTGCTACGAGTTCTCCAGGTTGCGTGGTTACGTTGGTGGTGAACCCACCTGTTTGTACTTGTCCTGTGGTGAACCCACCCGTTGGTACGAACCGCGCGATTTGCGTAGGTCAGCCTATTCCTGCCTTGACTGTAACGGTTGGTGCTGGGGAAACGGCTGATTGGTACAGTGCGGCTACTGGTGGCACAGTTCTTGCGACAGGCACGTTGAGTTACACGCCGACTGGTGCTGGTACTTTTTACGCCGAGACGCGCAACATTGCCGATAATTGCAAGTCGGCTACCAGAACTGCCGTAACGCTGACGGTGAACCCGTTGCCGACGTTGAGTTTGAGTGGCACTGCGACTTGTGCGGCCAATTTATTGACTTATTCAGTTTCTTTCACTTCCAACGGTACAGTAACGACGAGTGCAGGTACGATTAGTGGTAACACGGTATCTGGCATTCCAATTGCGACGAGTGTTACTTTGACCGCTACGAGTTCTCCAGGTTGCGTAACTACCTTGTTGGTAACTCCGCCTGTATGTACTTGTCCTGTGGTGAACCCACCTGTTGGTACAAACCGCGCGATTTGCGTAGGTCAGCCTATTCCTGCCTTGACTGTAACGGTTGGCGCTGGCGAAACGGTTGATTGGTTCAGCGGGCCAACTGGTAGCGGAGTGATTATATTGCCTAATAGTTTGAGTTACACGCCGATGGGCGCGGGTACATTCTATGCCGAAACGCGCAACATTGCCACCAATTGCAAGTCTTTGACGCGCACGGCGGTGACTTTAACGGTGAATCCGTTGCCGACTTTGAGTTTGACTGGCAGTGCTACTTGCGCTCCTAATTTATTGACTTATTCAGTTTCCTTTACTTCTAACGGCACGGTAACGACGAGTGCGGGTACGATTAGTGGTAACACGGTATCAGGCATTCCAATAGCGACGAGTGTTACTTTGACTGCTACGAGCAGCCCAGGTTGCGTAACCACTTTGTTGGTAACTCCGCCCGTTTGTACTTGC
>REAB01000100.1 GCA_004293645.1 Cytophagia bacterium
GCAGCAGCTTTTAGGATTGCCATTCTATTTCACTTTGGTAAATTGTATCTATATCCTTAGTAGGAAATAGGCATTACCACTAAATTTACGAAAGTACCAATATTTTACGTTTTCTGAACTTTTTGAAAGTGGTAAAGACATCGAAATTTTGCCAAAATTCATGAAACATTTAGACGTTGAACCATTGCAAATCAATGCGTTATGATTCTACTTTTCGAGTCGGCCAAGTACGATACCGAAAAACTCCAACCGCTGCTGGGCGAACGCTACTACCGCCCGTTGGTAGATGGCCAAGCCCAAATTGACTATGTAGGCTACTACTACGCCGCCCCCGCCGACCACTCAGTGTTGCTATTGCCCAAAGTATTTTTGAAAAACGGCCAAACTTTTGCAGGCCACACGCCCAACGAATGGCTTGATTTGCCCCACAACCCCACTCTGCAAGCCCATATCAAGCAAGAAGGCAAAGCCGATTTTATGTTTCGGTTTTCGGTTTGGCTCTACCAAGCCATCAAAATCTTTCGGCAACGCCACCCCGACAGTAGCATTGCCGAAAGTGCCGATTTGCAGCAAATTACTGAGCCCCAGGGCCACAAAAGCCTGTCAGAGTTAGAAATCATCAATAGCTTGTTGCGTTTTCACCGCGGCAACCCCGCGTTGTTTACGTTTATTAAACGCTACAACAATTCGCAACGCCACCAAGTGAGTTGGAACAGAACCGTACAACGCCAAACGGCACTGCTACAAAACGGCGTACCGATGTACGTCGAAACCGTGAACAAGCGCAAAAACATAGACAGCGACGAGGAGCTTTTTGTGCTGTTTTTTAGTGTTTTGCGTCACTTAAACAACGCTTACAACCTCAAAATCGAACTAAACCCTTTGTACGAACCCCTGCCCGAACGTGAGTTTAAAAAACTGTTGGCGGGGCAAGGCACGCGTCGTTTGCAGCAGATTCGGGGCAAATATTATTCCGACAAAATGCGGCAACTGTGGCAGTTGCTGTACGCTTATTTTAACCGTGCTGAGCGCAGCAAAACCCAGAAAAACTTTCGAGAGGTGCTATTGGTGCGTGATTTCAACATTGTGTTTGAAGACATGATAGACGCGCTGCTCACCGACCCCGCCGTGCCGCTGCCCAAAGCCTTGAAAGAACACAAAGACGGCAAAATTTTAGACCATGTTTACGAGTACGCCTCGCTCATTGCGCCCGAAGACAGCATTTACCACATTGGCGACAGCAAGTATTATAGCGATGCCACCACCATGGGCCAAGCGTCGGTTTATAAACAATATACCTATGCTCGCAACGTCATTCAGTTAAACATTGACTTACTAAACGAGGGCAAATTGGCCGCGCCCCTGCGTTATCGCGACCCACTCACGGAGGGTTACAACGTTACACCCAATTTTTTTATCAGTGCGCTCGTAAACGACTCGCTCGATTTTCAAGCCGACGGCTTGGCCATTCGCCCCGATTCGCTGCGGGCCAATCGCCACTTTACCGACCGCCTTTTTGACCGCGATACGCTGCTACTGCAAGCCTACAACATCAATTTTTTGTACGTTTTGGCCAGTTATGCAACGCAAAACCGCCAAGAAACTACCCGTTTTAGGGAAGCTGCTCGGCGGCAATTTCGTGGCCAATTGGTCGATTATTTACGTCGTGAGTACGTTTTTTACAAAATAAAAGTTACTGCCAACACCCTCGAAAATTTCGTAACCAAGCATTTTCGATTGTTGAACGGCCAAATGTACCGTCCCGCTCATTTTGAAGAAAATACGCTTTTGGTGGCTGTTCAAAAGTCAGTTCATGCCGAGTGGCTTCAGCGAGATTTCTCCGTTATTGGCCCAGAAGTTAGTGTTGAAAACTGGCAGATTGTTTGATTTCCTTCCGCTCTTGCCTAAAACTTTTGCTAATCCAGAATGGTTTGAAAGCAACAAATTCTGGGGAATCATCAGAAATCCCTATTTCATCAATAATACCCTCATCATAGATTATAAAAGTGGCAAGATTGGGGTGCAATAGCGTCAAAAATACTGGCCACGAATTATCAAATTTAATAGCAATGGCCTTCAACCAAACAACTGATAGACCAACGCTTCGTAGGGTTTGAGGCCAATTGTAGGCCGCAACCCAACAGGTGCGTAATTGCCCATGCGCCAAACTGATTTTTCGGTGTGCAGATGCGGTGGTAGCTCAAAAACCTGCCGTTGGGCGGTAAAGTTGCAGACAACAAGCCATTGCTCACTTTCGGACTGACGCGTGTAGGCCCACACTTCGTTGTTGTTCAAATCTAAATCTACACAATGTCCCAGTGTTAGGGCGTTGCTGGTTTTACGCAATTGAATAAGTTGGCGGTAATAATCGTAAATGGCGTTTGGCGCATCTTGCCAGGGCAAGGGTGCGCGGGCGTGGTCGCGGGCTATGCGGTTGCAGGCTGCCAAAAACTGTTCGTCCAAACCCTGCTCGGCTACTTTTAGATTTTGGTAAGCATTTTTTACCTGCACATCGTCGAGCTGCGCCACTTGCGTAAAGTGCCGATTGGCCACCCCCAGCTCATCGCCTTGATAGAGGGAGGGCGTGCCGCGTTGCGTCAGCAAAATCGTAGCCAGCATTGCAGCCGACTCGTAGCGGTATTGGGCGGCATTGCCAAACCGCGACAGCACGCGCGGATTGTCGTGGTTGCCAAAATAAATATTCTGCCAACCATCGTTGCCGAGGGCAGCATTCCATTGGGCAAAAATACCCTTCAACTCGGCCAGCGTAAATTCGGGCGCAGGGTCGAGAAACCTAAACTCGTCGCGCGGCACGGCGTGGTCGAAGTGATAAATCATCTGCAGCTCGCGGCGGTCTTGGCCTACGTACAAATTGGCCTGGTGCGCCGCCACTCCAAAACCCTCGCCCACGGTGAGGCAGTTGTAGTGTTGCAGCACTTCTTGGTGCATTTCTTGCAAAAACTCGTGAATGCGCGGCCCATTGGCGTAATAGGCCAAATTGCCAAACTGCCCCTCGGGATAATCGGCAAAAGTGGGTTCTTTGGAAAGCAGCGCAATTACGTCCATTCTAAAACCGTCCACACCTTTGTTGAGCCAAAAGCGCATCATTTTATAGATTTCTTGGCGTAGCGCGGGGTTTTCCCAGTTGAGGTCGGGTTGTTGTTTGGCAAAAAGGTGCAAATAATACGCGTCGGTTTGCGCGTCGAACGTCCAGGCAGGGCCACTAAAAAACGAAATCCAATTGTTGGGCGGCGAGCCGTCGGCGTTGGCGGGTTTCCAGATGTAATAATCGCGGTAGGGGTTGTCTTTGCTTTTGCGGGCTTCTTGAAACCAACGGTGCTGGTCTGAGGAGTGATTGACCACCAAATCTAAGATCAATTTCATGCCGCGCTCGTGTGCGCCCGCGAGCAGTTCGTCGAAGTCGGTCATGGTGCCAAAATCGGGCATAATGGCCTCATAGTCGGCTATGTCGTAGCCGTTGTCCACGTTGGGCGAGGCAAAACAAGGCGAAAGCCACAGCACATCTACGCCGAGGTTTTGGAGATAATCCAAACGGTTGATGATGCCGCGCAAATCGCCGACGCCGTCGGCGTTGGAGTCGTTAAAACTGCGCGGATAAATTTGGTAAATGATGGCTTCTTTCCACCAGTTGCTGTTCATAGAAAACATAAAATAACTTCATTTTGGGCATCAATATTGGACAAAACTCGTCAAATACACAACTTTTTTTGGATTAATGCCGTACTTTTAATCAGATCTTTGTCAAAAGGTGAATTATTTGCGATTAAGAAAAAAAGAGAAGCAATCACCTTTCTAAGTGTTGCCAAATTTGAGGAACTATTACCGATGTTTGAAAAAAACTTGAAACCACCTTATCATTCATTACAATTTCCTGTTTACTCATATTTTGCCGTAAATGCCGCGCTATTTCTTTGAGTTTCAGGTTGTAGAAAAATAGTACGACGAGTGGGCTTCGTGATAAAAACGGGTTACTTTTTTACCATTACTTTGCTCTCATTTGTTAAAAACGCTCCTCCCGCCGTAACAACCGCCGAAATACTATCTAAACCATTTGTAATCAGTACTTTATTGCCGTCAATGTATCCTATTTTTACCGATATTTTTTTGACTTTATTGCCCGATTCGTCCACCACAAATACGTAGGCATCTTTGCCGCTGCCCTCCATAATAGCCTCAACGGGCACCACGGCGTAACTGCGACTTTGCGTCGGTTTGAGTTCTATTTTGGCAAACATTCCCGATGCCAGTTTTTTACCATTAGCCGCTATTTTGATTTCTACTTCATAGAGTTTGTTCATGGGGTCGGCAATGGGGGCCAATTCGGCAATGGTGCCAGCAACGGGCTGGTCGGGATAAGCGTCGAGGGTTATGCTGGCGCGGTCGCCGAGTTTGAGTCTTGCCCAGTCTTTGTCCGACACCCCCACGCGCAGCACCCAATCGTTGGCATTGCTCGAATTTAAAAACAAAACGGGGCTACCTGGACCAGTGAGTTCGTCTTCGTTGGCCAATTTTTTGATAACCACGCCGTTCATGGGGGCAACAATCTTGGAAAACGATTGGTTAAAGCGGGCAATTTGCAGGTTTTGCTGCGCCACTTCGTAGCCCGTGGTGGCGTTTTGCATTTGTTCGAGCGTGGCGGCGGTGTCTTTGTACATATTTTGTACGCGCTTAAAATCGCGTTCCGATTTTTGCACGCCATATTGCGCCTGCGCTACTTGGGCGTTGATTTCGGTCAGGTCGAGGGTGGCCAAGAGTTGGCCTTTGCTCACGCGTTGCCCTTCTTTGACGAAGATTTTTTGGATAACGCCCCCCGTTTTGAACGACAGCCGCGCCTCGTCGGTACTGGCCACCAATCCCGAAGCCATGATGCTTTCAGAACGAACAGTTTGCTCAACTGCTGCCAACTGCACAGGCGTGATGGCTTCGTCGAGCGAAACGGCTTGGGTCGTTTTTTCGTCTTGTTCTTTATGACAACTCGAAAGTAAGACCGTCAAACCAATTGAAATCAATATGAAATTCTTCATTGCTGAATTTGTTTTACATTTGTTACACATTTGTTATATAAATCGTCTTGATTATGAACCAGCTCATTATGATACATCCTGAAATTCAGAGTGGTGCGCCCGTTTTTTACAATACTCGCGTGCCTATCAGAGGCCTGTTTGATTATCTAAAAGGGAGACATACAATAGATGAATTTCTTGATGACTTTCCTTCGGTAAAACGAGAGCAGGTAATCGCTCTTCTTGACTTTGTTCAGACAACCCTTTCATTTGACCTAACATTGAATGTACCAGCTGCTGCTTGACGAAAACCTGCCAAAAAAGCTAAAATACCGTTTTGGAGAAGGCTTCCATATTGCCATTTATAGCAAAAATTAAAGAACTATTTGAGCAAAATGCTGTACAAGATTTCAATTGGGTAGAATTGTGAGCGATACTGTTTTCGGAGTATTTGCTCGTTTTAATCCCCCATCAAAGTGCCAACGCTTTGTCCAATACACTCTGTTTTACCAGCACCTCCACTTTCGCCAACGATTGCTGCAACTGCGCTGACATCATTTCGTTTTGGGCTTTGACCCACTCAATAAACAGTACGTTACCATTCCGAAACCGACTATCAAGCACCTTAAAATACACCTCTGCTTTGGTTTGTGCGTCTTGGGCAAGTTTGAGATTTTGGCGCGTAGCATCTAAGTCCAAATACGCCTGCGTTACTTGCAGTTCCAACTGTTGCTCTACTTCCAACTTCTTGGTTTTTAGCAATTCTGTTTGAATTTTAGCCTGTTGGATTTTAGATTTGCGCTCGTAGCCTTTGAACAAATCCCAGGACAATCCAAATTGTGCAACGCCATACGCCTGCCCACTGAATGTATAGCCAAAGCCCTGAAAACCAGCATTTCCACCCACAAATACATTCGGACGCTTGGCGGCTTGTTCTTGAAGGGTTATGGCGGTTTTGGAAACCTCAATAGCGCGGTCGAGTTGGGCAGTTAGCCCCCCAACCCCCGACATTGGGGGCGTTTTTTGGGACGAAGTTGCTTTTAAAAAAGCTACTTTTAATTCATCTGAATTGAAGCCGCCATCGGGGATTTGGGGGCTGGTGGTTAGGTCGGAGTTGCCTATGAGGTAGTTGAAATACGCCTTCACGGTCTCCCGATTTTTGACCATCATGGCTACTTGTTGGTTAAGTTTGGAGATTTCATGTTCAGCAGCATAAACCACGTCTTTGGTCGCTACTTGATTGGACACCAACTTTTGGTTCAATCTCACCAACTCAGTAAGCGTGCCGCGCGCGTTTTCATAGACTTTGAGGACTTCGAGCGTTTGTAAATATTGGTAATAAGCCGTTTCGATGTTGTGCCGAATCTCGTTTTCAAGCACCTTTCGCTTTGCTTCTTGTACCGATACCAATTGTTTCTGAATCAAGTAGTTATATTTGATTTCGGGATTGTAAATCGAATACTGAACGCTGAATTTGGTATCGTGAAAATTGTTGGGCGCGAGGAGTTCGTCCACATTCGCAATTTGTGGAAATGCATTGCTGCTGGTCATTTTGTTCAAAGTCGAATACACAGGATTGAGCAAATCGCCCACAGGAAACTGCAACCGCCGCCCGCCCGCTGCAAGGCTGTATGTGGGCGCAAACGTAACACGCGGGTAAAACAACGCCCGCGCTTGGTTGATGTTTTCGAGGGCTTTCTGGATTTCGAGGCCCTCTTGCTTCAACGCCAGGCTGTTTTGCAAACCCTGTTGCACGTAGTTTTCTAAAATACCAAAACCCCCTTGCCCCCAAAGGGGAGATATAAGACTCACAGAAAATAAGATAAAAACTGTAAGAAAACAATTGTGTTTCAACTTGTTCATAAGTTTTTGATTTTCAATAAATTAACCCTATTAAGCCCGCTTTTTGTCACCCCGACGTAGGAGGGGTCTAATTTCCAAAGGTTCAGACCCCTCCTACGTCGGGGTGACAAGTCATAGCTGCCACCATTTTTTTGTATTTATTGCCTCATCGAAGTGGTCAGCCGCTGTGGGTATGAGGATTGATTGCCCAATCATCGGTGTAATAATAGGTTGATTGAGTTCAGCGGCTTTTTTGGTTACACGTTCAATCGGTTCATACCACGGGTGCAAGGCCAGCGTAAATTTACCCCAATGCACGGGTAGCAACACCTTGGTTTTCAGTTCAATAGCCGCCTGCGCGGTTTGTTCGGGCATGGTGTGAATGTATTTCCAATAGGCATTGTATTGGCCACATTCTAAAATGGCCAAGTCGAAAGGCCCATGTTTTTCGCCAATTTCTTTAAAGTGCGTATCGTAGCCCGAATCGCCGCCCAAAAACAAATTGTGGGTGGGTGTTTTTAGCACAAACGACGACCAGAAGGTTTGGTTTCGCTTCAAGCCACGCCCCGAAAAATGGCGAGCAGGCTGGGCTGTAAAATTCAAAATACTGTCAATACTGATATGCTCGTCCCAGTCCAATTCGTTGATTTTGGCCTTATCGTAGCCCCAATGTTGCAAGTGCGAACCCACACCCAACGACGTAACTACCTGTTTTACTTTGGGTTGCAGGGCTTTTACGGTTTTGTAATCTAAGTGGTCGTAGTGGTCGTGGCTGATGAGCAGCACGTCAATCACGTCGGGCATATCGGCTACGGTATAGTTGTAGGTGGCATTGTAGGCTTTGCCAAAAATAGGAATGGGCGAGGCGTAACCGCTAAAAACGGGGTCCACCAAAATATTTTTACCGTTGAGGCGCAGCAAATACGACGAATGACCAAACCAAACAATTTGTGGCTGTTCTGGCAGTTGCTTCAAGTTGGTTTTTACCGACGGTATCGGCTCGTTAGGCGTTTTGTCTTCAATTTTTCGGAATTGCTCTTTCAAGATTTTCCAGTAGGTAGCATCTTCGGCCAGGTCGGGCGTGAAGCTGAGGTTTTCAAATTTACCATTTTTGTAATGCGGCGATTTTTTAATGCGCTCTAAGTCAGCCCCTTCGGGGTTTTGGCCAAAAACGGCGGTTTGCATAAAGGTAAAAATACCCATAGCGATGAGAGCGATAGTTACTATAAATATTGTCATTTTCATGTTTTTGAGTCTTATTTCAACCAGCCTAAATGTGTGTGTTTGAAAGCATCCTCGTATTTGAGACCATAGCCCGCGATTCTATCCATGGCCGAGTGCGCAAACAAGATGATGCCGATGAGTTGAATCGTCTGATTTTGAAGATAATAGCCCACTATAAAGAGCGTAATGCCGAGTAGTTTGTGATGGACAAAATTGTAGCAATACGCCCCAATTTGCGGATTGACCAAATATCCAATCATACTCAAATCGGGCAATAAAATCAACGCGGGAAACCACCACCAAGCAAAATCCAAACGAATAAATAAAAATATACCTAAGCCAAATTGAGCTATTTCTTCGAGAGTGATGAGGGTTTTCATAGTTATAAGTAATTGATAATGAGTGATAAAATGGCGATTCCCAAACAAAGCGGGCTGTAATATTGGGTATCCATTTGCCCAAAAGATGTGTCTTTTATTTTCTTGAAAAACCCTACATACCTAAACTCACCGATGGCACGCAACAAAAACACCACAGGAATAAACCAGGAGCCATATTGTACCAATAAACTGCTATGATTGAGGAGGTTGACGCTACAAGCTGTGATGTAAGCAAAGCCAACAAAGCCAATAGCCACCGCTGCCGTTTCAAAAAAACGAGGCTTAAACAATAGCCTGCCGCCGTCTTCTGTGGTAGGCAAGGCCGCATTTGCCCATTTTTTGCCACCCAAAGCCCAGTAAAAATGCACAGCAGCAATGCCTAAAAAAATCAAAATAAGTACCGACGCAATTATTGTTTTCATGGCTGTTAGCGGTTAAAATTTGTACGTTGGTGGAATAAATAGTCCCCTCGCAAAATCAGTCATACCGAGTACAATCAAAATGGTTGTTATCAGACCTATGGCTACGATTATTTTTGCCTGATTTGCCGCTCCAATTGCTTTGCTTTTTTGTGCATGAATACTGGCTATGTGCGTAAAAAACGCCACGATAGCGAGTGAATAATACGGCACAAAAAACAGATTAAAGGGGAAAATATTTAAACCTGCCGCCCCAAAATAAAGGTTAGTATCCACCTTCAAGACAAACCGCCCCATCATCACAGCGCTTACATGAATCAAGAAAAACACAGCTAAGTACAGTCCCGACCAAACCTGATATTTAGCCCAGCTCGCTTGTTTTAAGCCTTTTTGGTATGCCTGCCTTAGCCCCGTTGCGATTTGCAAAAATACCGCTATCAATAGCATCCATTCAACCACGAGATTGCGATATACTTTCCGTAAGACTTCCATGGTCGCCAAATGTGCTTCGGGGCCGCTAAGAACAGCCAAATGATTCAGTAAGTGAAAACCTGCAAATAGTGCCAGTATCAGTCCTGACCAGTAGTGTACTCTCTTTGTTTTCATTTGATTGCGCTGTGAGATTTTAAGAATAAATTAGACCACGCATTAGTACGGATTTTTAAATCAGCGAAAATCTGCGTTTCCGTAGGAATCCGCGTTCCAACTTCTTTCGACTATTTCTTCTAAATTTTGGTTTTTTGCCAATTTTGAGCCAATTGCTCCTCCTGCATCAAGGATTGTTGATATTTTTAAGAATAAATTGGAACGCAGATGACACAGATTTTTTTAAATCAGCGAAAATCTGCGTTTCCGTAGGAATCCGTGTTATCCGCGTTCCAACTTCTTTCGACTTTTTCTTCTAAATTCTGGTTTTTGCTCAAAATTGAGCCAACTGCTCCTCCTGCATCAATGATTGTTGATATTTTTAAGAATAAATTGGAACGCCGATGACGCAGATTGGTACGGATTCTTAAATCAGCGAAAATCTGCGTTTCCGTAGGAATCCGCGTTATCCGCGTTCCAACTTCTTTCGACTATTTTCAAATATTTTTCTTCTAAATTCTGGTTTTTTGCCAAAATTGAGCAATAAACCTACTTCTATATTGGTGGCTTTGAGATAATTAATCAACTGAAATTCAAACTGTTCTACTATATATTCTGCGGCTTTGAGTTCTAAGATAACTTTCTCATTTATTATCAAATCTGCATAGTATTCGCCTACTTCTACACCCTTAAAATTTACCTTGATTTGCTTTTGGGCTTCCACATAAAACCCTCGTGCTTTCAATTCTAAGTACATCGAATTTTGATACACTTTTTCTAAAAAGCCATATCCCAGTTCATTATAAACATCATAGTACACTTTGAGAATAGCTTCGGTGAGTTCTTTGTGTAGTATATCCATAGTTTATATTTTTTTGATTGAACGCAGATGACGCAGATTGGTACGGATTTTTAAATCAGCGAAAATCTGCGTTTCCGTAGGAATCTGCGTTATCCGCGTTCCAACTTTTATTCTTTTAATCCTTTTCGTATCATTTCTATAAACAGGGTATAAGACGCACTCATTCGTTCTACTTGCTTATCGTCGCCAAACATATTCATACGGTTTTTGAGGTAAATCGTTACCAACCCGTGCATATAAGACCATATCGTGAGCGATGCTGTTTCGATGTCCAGGTCATGTTCAAAATAGCCCGCCTCCACGCATTGCCCCACTACTGCTTGCAGCAAGCAAAACGATTTCATGCCGTCTTCCCATATTTCATCGCGGCAGGCGAGGGTTTCCATGGGGGCAGTCATGATAAACATCAAATCGTACAGCTCAGGATTTTCGAGCGCGTATTTGATGTACTGATTCCCCATTTCTATCAATCGCTCAAAAGGGTCTTTGACGGCTGCAACTTTCGACAACTCGGCCATCATTTTCAGAAATGCCTCTTCGTGCAGCGCAAAGAGCAGTTCGTTTTTGTCTTTATAATACAAATAAATGGTGGCGGGGCTGTATTCTATGGCCTCGGCAATGCCCCTGATGCTGGTCTTTTCAAATCCCTGCTCCAAAAACAAATGCCGCGCCGCATTCATAATCCGTTGCCGCATTTCTTCGCGTTCGCGCTCTTTTCGTTCTATTACACCCATTTGTTTAATGAAAAATGGATAATGAATAGGTAAATGTTACTACCTCAACATTATACACTAAATAACCAGTGCAAATATACTGAACAGTGTTTAGTGAAAACAATTATTACGCGCTATTTTTCAAAAAGGCACTAAAAAAGCCACCGTTGGAGCAGTAGCTTTTTGGATTAAGTCATTGAAAAAGAATGTTTTACAAACAAATGACAACATTGCTAAAATTACAGCATCTTCACCCACTTGCTGTTACTTTTACCCGATTTAATAACGGTTTCGACAAATTTCATTCCCCTAATTCCATCTTCCATAGTAGGGAAATCAAGGTCAAACTCGTTGGGTTCTTCGCCGTTGGTGCGCTTGCGCACGGTGCGGGCAAAATTGCGATACACGTTGGCAAAAGCCTCTAAGTAGCCTTCGGGGTGCCCAAACGGAATGCGGGTGTGCGCATTGGCTGAGTCGGAAAGTTTGCCCACCGATGGCTGGTAAATCTGGTGTCCGTCAATGGTTTTGTGCTGTAAATACTGCGGACGCTCTTGGTGCCATTGCAGGCTACCCAGCTCGCCGTATATTCTGATATTCAGGCCGTTGAGGTCGCCGTTTGAGATTTGGCTGCAATGCAAAATACCGTTTGCACCGTTGTCGAAATGCAGCAACACGTTGGCATCGTCGTCCAGTACGCGCCCCGCTACCACGCGGTTTACGTCGGCGCAGAGTTCGGTTATTTTCAAGCCTGTCATGTATTCGGCCAAGTTTTCGGCGTGGGTGCCAATGTCGCCCACCGCGCCCGCAATGCCCGACCGCTTGGGGTCGGTGCGCCACTCGGCTTGTTTGGCTCCTTCGCGCTCAATTGGAAACGAGAGCCAGCCCTGCGGGTATTCCACAATTACTTTTCTGACTGGGCCAATTACGCCGTTTTTTATCAGTTGCCGCGCTTCTTTTACCATGGCGTAGCCCGTGTAGTTGTGAGTGAGGGCAAAAGTTAGCCCCGTTTTATCCACAATATCTTTGAGGCGTTTGGCTTCTGAGAGGCTAAAACAAACGGGTTTGTCGCATATCACGTGGAAGCCGTTTTCTAAGGCCATTTTGGCGGGGGCAAAGTGCATGTGATTGGGCGTAACAATAGACACCACATCCATGCCATCTTTGCGGCGTTTTTCTTTCTGAATCATTTCCTTAAAATCGCCGTAGCAGCGGTCGGCATCGAGCATGAGGTCTTCGCCCGAGGCTTTCGATTTTTCGGGAGTAGAACTAAACGCCCCGCAAATGAGGTCAATTTCACCGTCTATGGCGGCGGCAATGCGGTGAACGCCGCCAATGAACGCGCCACGTCCACCACCGACCATTCCCATTCTAATTTTTCTGTTTGGCATATTTTTAAAGTTTGAGGTTTGTGCGGGCTGGCAGCGCGTTGCCCGCGCAGCAATTTACAAAAAAATCGACGCGCAAAAGTATGCAGAACGGTTGAGAATAACGCAAGAACAAAAATTGGGCGAAAAACAAGCACCGCACTTACGCAGCCAAAGCCTGTTTTTCGCCCAACTATGAAACTCCAAATACTAATTTTATTACTCAGCCGTTTCGGTTGTATCAACTGGCGCATCGGTGGGAGCTACTACTGGTGCTTTCTTGGTGTAAGGCCGTTTTGCCTTGGGGGCAACAACAGCTTTTTTTGTGGTTTTGGCAGCGGGTTTTGTGGTTTTGGCCGCTTTCGGAATTTTTACTACTTCTGGCTTTATTTCAACCACTTCTACGGCCTTTGGAGCTTCAACTACTTTAGCTTTCTTGGGCTCTTTTTTGCTTGCTTTTTTTGCTTTTTCTTCCTGCTTTGGCTTTTCTACTTTTTTAGCTTCTTTTTGGGCTAATTTTTCGATTTTTTTCTTGGCTTTCTCGGCCAATTCTGCTTGCTTTTCTGCTGCTTTTTCTTTGATTTTGGCCACTTTCTTGGCTAATTTCTCAGATGCTTTCTCAATCAATTTATTGATTTTTTTGAGTGCGCTGCCACCCACGGCTTCGGTTAAGTTTTTAGCAATTTCAACGGCTAATTGTTTTTTGTTTGATTTCATTTTTGTGAATGGATAAGTAATTTGTAAAACAGTAAATAAAAAATTCGCAAATAGATAATTATATTTTCACAAAAACAAAATTTTTGAGTTATTTTAATGGTATTTTTTTGCAAAAAATTACTGAATGGTTATTTTTCTGGTTGTAACAATTGGGCATAACGCTCGGGTATTTGTTAGCGATATGCCCGTCCGTGAAAAGCTCACGCAACCCGAATCGTTGAGGCGTGCTTGGGCATAAAATACCCCCGCGAAGGCTGGTTGAAAACTGAGGGTATTGGTTGCTATGTTTTTGCCCGCTACTGGGGCATCAAACCAATCAACGGTGGAGTTGGGAGTGGGTGCAAACACAGTTAAAGCAGGAAATGGGCCATCGCCACACACCAACTGACTTGCCCCGATGGGTGCTAATGGAAAGATGGGGTCGCAAACGGGCAGGTCTATGGTTTGTACCAAAGTATCGTTGTTTGTGCCTGTTACGGTGAGTGTAAGCTGGTAATTTTGAGCCACTACTCCCGTTACGGTGTCGCCAACTACCGTACCTCTGCTGGCACTTACTGTGCCGTTTTGTGCGTCAAAGGCAATTTTATAGGTATTTTCGCCCCGACAGCTATTGGGGCAAATGATACTTTTTATGGTTAATTGGGGCAGGGTTTTGCTAATTGCAAAGGTAAGATGCGTAAACAAAAACAAGAGCCAAACCACCAAAGCGGAGCTAAGTTTTGCTTTCAAGAAAATGATTTTTTGTGGGTTAGAAAAACACCAAAAGTGGCAAATTTTGAGCGTTCGGTATTATCTATGCCAAATATTAACGCACATTTTGGAAGTAATTACTAATTTTGACGAAAAATCTGTAAAAGGTCACAATCTTGAAATCAATCGTAGTGTATTGCGCGTCCAGCATGGGCGTAAACCCAGTGTATCGGCAGGCGGCCGAACAAACAGGAAAAGCGTTGGCAGAACGCCAAATTAGGCTTATTTATGGCGGTGGCAATGGTGGCCTAATGGGCGTAGTGGCCGATGCCGCGCTGGCCAACGGTGGCAGCGTAACGGGTATTATTCCAAATTTTTTGGCCGAGCTCGAAGTAGCCCACCAAAACCTTACCGAAATAGAATTTGTGGACACCATGCACGAGCGCAAGCTACGCATGGTGTCGCTCTCCGACGGCGTTATTACGCTGCCAGGTGGCTATGGCACACTCGACGAGCTCTTTGAAATACTGGCTTGGCGACAGCTCGACATATTTCATGGGCCCATTGGCGTACTCAACATAGACGGTTTTTATGATGCCCTGCTCGCCCACGCCGACCGCATGACCGCCGAAGGCTTTCTGAAACCCCAAAATAGGGCGTTGATACTGGTAGCCGACAACGTGGAAGAACTCTTAAACAAAATGCAAAACGCATGAAAATAGCCATTGTAGGCTGCGGAAACATGGGCATGGCTTTTGCCAAGTCGTTCTTGCAGTACGATTTAGTAAAAAAAGAAAATTTATTTTTAATCGAAAAAAGTGCCGAACGGGCCGACGTGCTGCGCGAAGAAAGAGCGGGCGTGGTGGTAGATGTCGTCAGCGGTCACATTGCCGAATGCGACATTGTGATATTGTCGGTAAAACCCCAAGATTTTGCGTCGGTGCAAGCTGGCTTGCGCGAATTTTTGGAGCCGCAGCAGGTGGTTTTGTCCATCATGGCGGGTATTCCTATTGCCACCATTCAAGAAAAACTCGACCATCGGCTCGTAATCAGGGCCATGCCCAACACCCCCGCCATGATTGGCATGGGTATTACGGGTTTTTCGGCGGCCAAAGAGTTGAGTTTTGCGCAGTTGCTCAAAGTAGATAACCTCATCAATGCCACGGGGCGGTCGGTATTTTTGGAAGATGAAACCATGCTCGATGCCGTAACGGCCCTCAGCGGCAGCGGTCCAGCCTATTTTTATTATTTGGTAAAAGCAATGGTGGAAGCAGGCAAACAAATGGGTTTTGAAGAATCAATGGCCACGCTGCTGGTGAAACAAACCATGCTGGGGTCGTTTCATCTTATTAATAATGCCGACAAAAGCCTCGACGACCTCATCAAGGCGGTGGCCTCAAAAGGCGGAACTACCGAAGCGGCACTGAGTCAATTTGAGGCAGGAAACCTCTCCAAAACACTACAAGCGGGCATTTTGGCCGCCGAACAACGAGCCAAAGAATTGTCAAAATAAGTGTTGTTTTCTATATTTGAGTTCACCAATTATTTGATTTTTGATGAAATTAGACAGAATCACTTTTAATGTACACGTGATGGGAGGTAAGCCTTGTATTCGTGGTATGCGCGTTACGGTGGGCACCATTGTAGGCCTCTTGGGGGCAGGACACTCCTTTGAACAAATACTCCTTGCTTATCCGTATTTAGAAAAAGATGATTTATTGCAAGCGCTCTCGTATGCAGCTTGGAGAGCCGAAGAAATGGAATTACCAATGTTTATTTCTTGATGAAAATTCTGATTGACATGAACTTGTCTCCCAAATGGGTTGATTATTTTGAGCAAAATCAAATTTTTTCCCAACATTGGATTCAAGTTGGCGAACATAACGCCCCAGATGAAGTCATCTTTGAATATGCTCAGAAAAACGAGTATATCGTTTTTACTCCTTTAAAATAACTCAATACATGAAAGTAGAATTAGTACGCCTCAATGATGCGTTTCATTTTGAGGCAACGGGGTCGTCAGAAGTAAAAGTTTATACCGACGGTGCGCCCGACATTGGCGGCCACAACTTGGGCGTGCGCCCCATGGAACTGTTGCTCATGGGTTTGGCCAGTTGCAGTGCCATTGACATGGTGCTGATTTTGAAAAAACAGCGGCAAACAATCGAAGATTTTAGAATAATAGTAAACGGCGACCGCACCAAAGAAGCCGATACGATCCGCTCACCGTTTGACAAAATCCACCTGCAATTTATTTTGAAAGGTCAAATAGACCCCGAAAAAGCCGCGCGCGCTGCCCAGCTCTCGATGGAAAAATACTGCTCGGCCACTGCCCAGTTTGAGCCGTTGGCCGAGATTACGCACGAAATTATCATCAACTAACAAGCACACTACCACCAGCGATAAAACAAGCCCGCCCGCGCACCAAACGAGGCGGCGTCGCTGATGCCTTCGAAGGAGTCTTTAAACGGCACGTGTTGGTACGAAATTCCCGCTTCTACGCCAAAATGGCCACTTTTGCTCAACAACGCCCGCACTCCTGCGCCGCCGTGAAGGGCAATTCTAAGGCCGTTTTTGCCCGTTGGCAGGTTGCCCCAATAGTTGGTTAAATTGGCAAAAACACCGCCCGCACCTACCTGCACGTAGGGACGAATGGTTGCATTGACTTTCGCAAAATGATAACTACCCGTGAAAATGAGCGGATACGCCGAAAACGTGCGCGTTTGTACCGCCGAAATCGCCCCGTTGGTAGTTGGATAAACTTGGCGTGGCAAACGGTTTTGAAAAAACTGAGAGCCCACAATAATACCCGCCGAAAAATTATTGTTTGGGAATACAAAATCTGCCGAAAGTGCGTAATTGTACAACGTGTTGGCGGTCATGTAGTTTTTGAAGGTGCCCATGGGCAGGCCCAAGCCGCCCGTCAGCGAAATACGGTAGGTGGTATAACGCTCGTAGGGCGAAGGCCGCTTGAACAACTGAGGCCGCTCAATAACTTGCTGTGCCAACGACGAAATTGTGCCTAATAAATTGATAATGAGCGCAAAAGAAATATTTTTCATTTTAATTTTTTGAGCATTTTAAAACTGTACTTGGGTATGTATAATTCGCAAAAGGTTTGCAATCTCAAACTACAAACCTCAAATTGGTCTTACCGCTTCATGTAAGCCGATTGGGCAAAAATAGCCCCAATCATGTTGTTGAACAGGCTTTCGTCTAAAATGCCATTGCCCCGAATTTGGGCGTTCCAGAGGGCGCGGGGTGTTTGGCCTGGCGTGGCGTTTTTGAGGTCGATAATCTCAACGTACCAATATACCTCGCTCGACTGCACCACCGAAAATGCGGGTCCCCAGCCCCAGCCAGGTCCCCAGCCACCGCCCCAACCGCCACCCCAGCCCCAGGGGTTTGGGTTGGCTATAATGTCGTTCTGAACGTTAGAAATACCAATAATGCTCACGCCCAAATCGGGTTTTTGGTGGCGTTCTACGCGCTTGTATCCTCGGCTGCTGAGGTTATTGGCAACGCTGTTGGTCATGCCTGGCGCGCGTGAGTCGTTCCAAATGCCAGCCCGTTGGTTATTGAGCGTAAAAACACTGTCGGCCAGCGAGAAAGTACTGTACGAAGACCAGTTCGCATCAGACCGCACGTCGGTAATGAACACTTGGGAGTCTTCGGGCGTTAGGTCTTTGATGGCATTGGGCGAGCAGCCCAGCACGGCGGCCAAGGTAATGGCGGCGGTAGTCCATAAAATGAAATAGCGTGTCATAATTTGTGGTGCGATTAGAATATGTTACCGCAAATTTAGGATAAATGTAAACGAAAAGTAAATGCTCAAAATTGCCTACGATGCCCTCTATTGCCACCCGTTACCCAAAAATACCAACGGCGAGCCGCACCGATTCCCAATGTTGAAATATGAACTCATTCCCGAGCAATTGTTGTACGAAGGCACTTGCAACGCCGACAACTTTTTTGTGCCTGGGCAGTTGGCCGAACATTGGATTTTGGGCGTGCATAACCAAGCCTATTGGCAAGACCTCCAAAACCTGCGTATTACCGACAAAATGGTGCGGCGCATTGGGTTTCCGCTCTCCAAACGCCTCATTGAGCGTGAAACGTGCATTGCCCAAGGTACCATTGAGTGTTGTCATTTTGCGTTTGAATGGGGCGTGGCCATGAACGTAGCGGGCGGCACTCACCACGCCTTCGCCGACCGTGGTGAGGGGTTTTGTTTGCTCAATGACGTGGCTATTGCGGCGCATTATTTGCTCGAAAACAAACTCGCCAACCAAATTTTGGTAATAGACTTAGACGTGCATCAGGGCAACGGCACGGCGGCTATTTTTGCCAATGAACCGCGCGTTTTTACTTTTTCGATGCACGGACAAGAAAATTATCCACTCCAAAAAGAGGTGTCAGATTTGGACATTGGCTTGCCTACGGGTACGTCAGACGCGGCCTATTTGAATTTACTTTACCAACATTTGCCCGTGCTGTTTGAGCAACAAAAGCCCGATTTTGTTTTCTACGTGGCGGGTGTAGATATTTTAGAAACTGATAAATTGGGCAAGCTCAAAGTAACCAAAGAAGGTTGCCGCCGCCGCGACGAATTTGTGTTTGAGCAGTGCCAATTGCGGCAAATGCCCGTGGTGGTTTCGATGGGAGGCGGGTATTCGCCGCGCATTGCCGATATTGTGGAGGCGCATTGCAATACTTATCGCGTTGCCCAAAGGTTGTATTTTTAGAAAGTTGTACCCAACCGAAAAAAGGGGAGGAGGGGATTTGTAGATTAACGCAACTCACTTTTTTAGGGTTTTTATGGGGTGCAGTACGCTTGTATTGCTGCCCAAAACACCATTTTTGAGGCTTTCAAATTTTGCCTTTTTGAGGAAATCACAAAATTTGAGTTATTTTGTGGAAAAGCCGAGCTGAATACATGAAAAACTACCAACTACTATTACCAAAACTGTTTGAAGATTGGGCAGGTGAACCTTCTGCGCAGATGGACCAACTGGCGCAGGCGGGCAGCGACAGGCGTTATTTTAGGCTGCACGGTGCTACCAAGCAAGCCATCGGAACGTACAATGCCGATTTCAAAGAAAACAAGGCTTTTATCCGTTTTACGCAACATTTTTGGGGCAAAGGACTGCCCGTACCCGAAGTATATGGCGAAAATTTGCTCAATGGCGTTTATTTGCAAGAAGACTTGGGCGACTTGCAGCTCTTCAATTTGTTGCCGCCCGTGGGCGAACCTTGGAAAGATGAATTGGTGCAGTTGTATAAAAAAACGACCGAGTCGCTGGCCGAATTGCAGATTGTGGGCGGCCAAGATTTAGACTATTCGGTGTGCTACCCCCGCGCGGCCTTTGACAAACAAAGCATGATGTGGGATTTGAACTATTTCAAACATTATTTTTTGAAATTAGCCAAAATTCCCTTCGACGAACAAGCCCTTGAAGACGATTTTCAGAAGTTTACCAACTACCTACTGCTGGCCGATTGCAACTATTTTTTGTTCCGCGATTTCCAGAGTCGCAACATCATGATAAAAGAAGGGAAGCCTTATTTTATTGATTATCAGGGTGGTAGAAAAGGGGCATTGCATTACGACTTGGCCTCGTTGCTCTACCAAGCCAAGGGCGGCGTGCCAGAACAAACCAAGAAAGACCTGCTCGAACACTACATAGACAAAGTCGAGAGTATGATTTCGATAGACCGCGACTTTTTTAAGGATATGTACTACGGCTACGTGCTTATTCGCTGTCTCCAAACCCTGGGCGCGTACGGTTTTAGGGGACTCTACGAACGCCGCGAGCATTTTTTGACCAGTATTCCGTTTGCCATTCACCAAATTGAGCAGATTTTGGGCATGGTTAAACTCCCCATCAAACTCCCCGAATTGTTTCGGTGTTTGGAGTTGATTGTGCAAAGTGAAGAGTTTGATGGGTTTGACAAAAAAAAATACAGCAACAGCCCGCTTACGGTCAAAATAAACTCGTTTTCGTACAAACAAACGGGTTATCCACCTGATAATTCGGCCAATGGCGGCGGGTTTGTGTTCGATTGCCGATTTATTGAAAACCCAGGTCGCCACGAAGCCTATAAAAAACTCACTGGCCGCGATAAGCCTGTTATTGAATTTTTGAAATCAAATACCGACATGGACACGTTTTTGCAAAGCGTGTATGCCATGGTAGATAAAGCGGTTGAGAACTACTTGGAGCGCAATTTTGAAAGCTTGATGGTCAATTTTGGCTGTACAGGTGGCCAACACCGCTCGGTCTATGCCGCCGACCAACTGGCCAAGCACCTCAACGACAAGTACGGGGTTCGGACTGCGCTGTTGCACATTGAGCAAGAAAAAAAGGCGTGGCAAAACTAATCAATCACAAATTTTAAACCGCAAACATGACAGGTTTTGGCGAATTAGCCCAGCAAACTACGATGTACCCGCAAGAGGCGTTGGCGGCAGTAAAAGAAAACCGACGGCAGTTGTGGATAGGCTTGCCCAAAGAAATTTCTTTGCAAGAAAACCGCATTGCGCTCACCCCCGAAGCGGTGGCCATTTTGAGCCGCAACGGGCACCGCGTGCTGCTCGAACAAGGCGCGGGCAACGGGGCTAAACTCGCCGACCACGAATACAGCGAAGCAGGGGCGGAGATTGTGGCCTCTGCCAAAGAGGTATATACCGCCGATGTAGTGCTTAAAATAGAGCCCGTGGTGGAGCAAGAGTTTGCGTATTTGAAGCACGGCCAAACCATTATTTCGGCGGTAAACTTGCCGAGCCACGAACGCGATTTTTTTCATAAATTGAACGAAAAACAAATCACCGCCATTGGCTACGAATACATCGAAGACCCCGTAGGCGGGTTTCCAATTATTCGGGCCATGAGCGAGATTGTGGGCAACACTGTGATGCTCATTGCCTCCGAATATTTGAGTAGTGTCAATCAAGGGCGGGGTATTATTTTGGGAGGAATTACGGGCGTGCCACCTACCAAAGTAGTGATAGTGGGCGCGGGTACGGTAGCCGAATACGCCGCCCGAACAGCCTTAGCATTGGGGGCCGATATCAAGATTTTTGACCAACATATTTACCGTTTGCAAAGACTCAAATACGCCATTGGTCAAAACTTATATACTTCTATCATTGAGTCAGATACATTGACGGAGGCCATTCGGCGGGCCGATGTGGTCATTGGAGCCATTCGACCAGAAGATGGCCTGGCGGCCTGTGTTATTACCGAAGAAATGGTGTCGAAAATGAAGCCTAACTCGGTGATTATTGACGTGTCTATTGACCAGGGCGGCTGCTCCGAAACTTCCCGCATGACTACCCACAAGAACCCCACCTACAAAGTTTATGACGTGATTCATTATTGCGTACCAAACGTGGCCTCGCGGGTGGCCAACACGGCCAGTACCTCGTTGAGCAACGTATTTTTACCCATGTTGCTGCGAGCAGGTTTGACCAATGGTATTGAAGAAATGATGTTTAATAACCGCTGGTTTATGAAGGGCGTGTATGCGCACCGAGGCACGCTTACCAATGCCCACATTGCCAAAAAATACGATATGCGTTACAAAGATTTGAGCCTATTGCTGGCCGCTCGAATGTAGCGGGCGGAGTGAACTTGCTCAGATTTTCAATTACAAACCCCAAACTTCAAATCTAAAAATGCCTGATTTAACGTGGCTTTCGCGTACCAAACTGCTGGTGGGCGACGATGGACTTTCAAAATTGCAAAATGCCCACGTGCTGGTGGTGGGGTTGGGTGGAGTAGGCTCGTTTGCGGCGGAGTTTGTAGCCCGCGCGGGCGTAGGCCACATGACCATCGTGGACGGCGACGTGGTGGACCCCAGCAACCGCAACCGCCAATTGCCTGCTTTGGCCAGCACGCACGGCCAATCGAAGGCCGCTTTGATGGCCGAGCGACTTTTGGACATCAATCCTGAACTAAACCTGACGGTTGTGAGAGAATTTTTGACCCCCGAAAAGGTAACCGAAATTCTCGAAAGTAGCCAATTTGACTACGTAATGGACTGCATTGACAGCGTGATGCCCAAAATTACGTTGCTCAACACCGCCTTCGAGAAAGGCTATCGGTTGGTGAGTTCGATGGGGGCAGGGGGCAAATACGACCCCACCCAAATCAAAGTAGCCGACCTTTTTGACACTTACGAGTGCTTGTTTGCCCAGTACGTGCGCAAACGCCTCAAAAGATACGGCAACCGAACGGGCATCAAAGCTGTGTTTTCGACCGAACCTGTACAGCGCGACTCGTTGATGCTTACCGACGGCAGCAACTTTAAACGCTCGGCTTACGGCACTATTTCTTACATCCCAGCGGCGTTTGGTGGGGTGTGCGCTTCGGTGGTGATTAGAGAATTATTGGGGCAAAACGTAGTTCTCAACAAAAGTCCTGCCAAAGAAAAACAGGCCAAACGCGACAAGAAAACGCTAAAAACTGCTACCAATGCGTCAAATAAACGGCCTATTTGACGCAGAAATTGGTTATGTTTCAAATTATATACCTCATGGTCTGTGTTAAAAACCTAATAGGAAGCCAAATATTATTTTGTTAGTGTCAAATTATTATCGAAAGCGACATTATTTTTAACGACAGCAAATAATTGTTTAATAAGTTTATTTATGACGGCAATTCCTAAGAGCAGATAAAATTGCGTAAAATGGGCTTTAAAAAGACCAAATTTGGCGGAATAAGCCTATTCTCAAATGAGTTTTACGATTATTTTATGTTTAGGTCTATACTTTGAAACAGGACCAATAATTTCCCATTTAACCAAAATGTTGCATTTGTTACTTGAATGTAGCATTTATAACAGTTCATTACTACTCAAGAGACAACCGAACCGTTTGGGTCTGTTTACCATTCTCCTGACGTGCATTCTTAACCTTCAGATAGTAAATGCTTCGAGGTAAATCTCGAACGTCAAAATCAACTTTGTTACCATCGCGAAACGTCTTGTTCTGGTACATCTCTTTTAGATTTACCTTATGAACTGCTTTGGTTGTTTTCTCGCTAAGCAGCTCCAGTTCATCCGGTAAAAATATCTCTTCTTCAGCACTTGTGAATTCAACTGTAAAAGATTCTTTTGCTGGATTTGGATAGTTACGGAAGCTGGAATAGACGTAAAAGACAAATTCTTCCCTATAGGTTCCACAACTGTTAGTCGCCGTCACTTTTACTTTTCGATGCCCTGACGTAGAATTCGAGTAGACATACATCTGGGTGTTAGCCAAATTTGGATTGTAAAGAGTAATCGTCATGTCACCTGAACCTGTATAGTCGTTATAAATAAATGATGTGTTCGGACTATACGAAGAAGCGGCTAAGTTATACTGGCTACCAGGAGAAACAGCCATAGTGCCGGTCGGCACTCCGTTGACCGTCTTTGTTAGATTAGGATCTCCTACATAGACGGTCTTGCGAATACTACCACATCCATTTGCAGTAGAAGCCAGAATATCAACCAAGCCGTTGAAGTTGCCGACTTTTGTTGCAACACCGCTACCATTGATCACTAAGCTATTTGAATTACTCGTTGACCAGTTTATTGTTCCAGCAATAGGCTGACCTAAGGAAAATGTGTTGCTTGAGCAGATTAAGTCTGAGCCATTGATGCTGCCGCCTAAAGCACTTCTTACAGCGGCTTCCGCATTTACCCGACCAAATCCAAAATCATTGTCAAAGCCCCCTGGCCCCATATCCGTTGCCGTTTGTTGAAGGAGGTTTCTAACCTGAGCCTCTGTTAATGATGGGTTGGCCGATAACATCAGGGCGGCTACACCGGCAACTTGTGGACAAGCGGCTGAAGTTCCTCCAAACCTATTGGTATAATTACCAGGATTCTCATAGCCATCGGCTCCGGGGCGGTCGGTTGTTCTGATATCACCCATCAGATTAACATCGCCACTTGGAGTAACTAAATCCATCTCATTACCTCGCTGACTATAACCCCATAGATTTCCATTTCTATCAATTGCTCCGACCGACAATACATTAGACTTGTTTAATATTGGTTATGAGCATTTTAGCTAATTTTAAAGTTGGCTAAACCTGCTGCTATTCCCATTATTTTATCCAGTAGGGGCAGTCT
>REAB01000030.1 GCA_004293645.1 Cytophagia bacterium
TTGTATTTATTTGAACAATACGCATATTTTACGACACTATTTATATAGTAATTTTTGCGTTGTATTAAGTTTTTCTAATACATGATTGCACTTTTCGTATCGTAACTTTTGTATTGTTTTCACGTTCACAAACATAAGTATTTGGTTTTACAATTCCAAAAAATTAGTTGGGGTCTAAACTCAAGGCATCAAAAATGCTTCAGCCAGCAGTTCCCATTCTTCGGGCAACGAAACCACGGGCCGCTCAACGTGGGCGTGCCGATACCAATAATCGGCGTTGAAGGAGTCCCAGTCCTTCGGTAGCGGGGAGTGCTCACCAGACCCAACATAAAACTGAGACGAAACTCAATATGATGGCACTTGCACGGCTTTGACGCACCACACTTATTCTTCAACAAGCGGCGCGTTATTGCTGGGCGCTTTGATGATGCCGCGCTCGGAAGTACGCACGAAATTCAAAATTTCGTCGCGCTCGGCAGAGGGCGGAAGCTCAATCTCGATTTGCTCCAAAGCCTCGCTGTTGTTGAGGCCGCGCAGGTATAAATAGCGGTAAATCTCTTGTATTTCGGCAATTTGCTCATTGGCATAGCCCCGCCGCCGCAAACCAATCGAATTGACCCCCGCGTAAGAAAGCGGCTCGCGGGCGGCTTTGGTAAACGGTGGCACATCTTTACGCACCAACGACCCGCCCGAAATCATGGCGTGTTGTCCAATTTTTACCCACTGATGCACCGAACTCGACCCGCCAATAATGCCCCAATCGCCCAGGTGGACGTGTCCGCCCAATTGCACGTTGTTTACAATAATACAGTGATTGCCAATGCGGCAGTCGTGGGCAATGTGGGCGTAGGCCATAATGAGGCAGTCGCTCCCAATCTCAGTTTTACGGTATTCTTCCGTGCCTCTGCTGATGGTGGCATACTCTCGAACGGTGGTATTGTCGCCAATGATGGTGATGGTGTATTCGCCGTTAAATTTCAAGTCTTGCGGAATACTGGAAATAACCGCCCCCGAAAAAATGCGGCAATTTTTACCAATTCTTGCACCTTCGTTGATAACTGCGTGCGAGCCTATCCAAGTGCCTTGGCCAATCTCTACGTCTTTGTGAATAATAGCAAATGGCTCAATAACAACGTTTTGGGCAATTTTTGCTTCGGGGTGAATGTATGCTAATGGCTGAATCATTGTTATTGTTTTTTACGAACTAAGCTGGCTGTCATATCGGCTTCGCAAACCAATTGGTTGTTTACGTAACCTCGTCCGTGCATTTTTACAATGCCTCTTTTAACGGGGGCTGTAAATTCGCACTTAAAAATAACGGTATCGCCTGGCACTACATTGCGACGGAAACGACAATTTTCTACGGCGGCCAAAAACGGCCAGTAGTTTTCGGGGTCGGGCTGGGTGCTGAGGGCTAAGATAGCCCCCGTTTGGGCCATGGCTTCCATCTGTAAAACCCCCGGCATTACTGGATTGTTCGGAAAATGCCCCACAAAATGCGGCTCGTTCATGGTTACATTTTTGATGCCTACCACGCTGTTTTCGTCTAAATACGTAATTTTGTCAATCATCAAAAACGGGTAGCGGTGGGGCAACAATTCCGAAATGCGCTTGATGTCCATTACGGGCGGCTGGGTGGAGTCGTAGGGCGGCACGTGGCTTTTGGCCGACTGCATCAGTTTTTTGATTTTTTTGGCAAACTCCACGTTGGCCGCGTGGCCTGGGCGAGCGGCCAAAATTTGAGCTTTGATGGGCCGCCCCACCAACGCCAAGTCGCCAACTACGTCGAGTAGTTTATGGCGCGCCATTTCGTTGGGATAGTGCAAGTCCAGGTTGTTCAAAATTCCCATTTTTTTATTGACCGTAACTTTTGGTTTGTGCAGCAAGTCGGCCAAGTAGTCGAGTTCGCCTTCGGCCACGTCGCGGTCCACAATCACGATGGCGTTGGTCAAGTCGCCGCCTTTGATGAGGTCGGCTTTGTAAAGGGCTTCGAGTTCGTGCAAAAAACAAAACGTACGGCACGAGGCTATTTCTTTTTCAAACAGCGCAATGTGGTTGAGCGAAGCGTGTTGGCTGCTGATTACCTGCGAGTTATAATCTACCATCACCGTTAGGCGGTAGTCGTTGAGTGGTAAGGCAGCTATTTCGATGTCTTTTTCGGCGTTTACGTAACGCACGTATTCGTTTATTTCAAAATAATTGCGCGAGGCGTTTTGTTCTACGATACTGGCACTTTGGAGGGCTTCTACAAACTTGATGGAGCTGCCGTCCATGATGGGCGGCTCTGGGCCGTCGAGTTGAATCAGCACGTTGTCAATTTGCAAACCTACCAACGCCGCCAATGTATGCTCAACGGTATAAACCCGCGCCCCGCTTTGCTCAATGGTTGTACCGCGCGACACGTCCACCACATTGTCCACGTCGGCATCAATAATGGGTCTTTCGGGCAGGTCAATGCGCTGAAACTTGTAGCCGTGGTTGATGGGCGCGGGCAAGAAAGTCATGGTGGCTTCTACGCCCGTGTGCAGCCCTATGCCCGACACCGAAACTGATTTTTCTATGGTTTGCTGTTTAACTTGTAGCATATTTTAGGGTGGTTAATCGTCCAATTCGTTGAGCCGTGTTTCCAGTTCTTTCAATTTTTTGTCCATTTCGGGCAATTTTCTAAACATAGCCAACGACCGTAGGCTGTCTTTCATGTCCATGGCGGGCGTGCCATTGAGGGCTTTTCCAGGCTCTTTTACCGAGCGGTTCACGCCCGATTGCCCGCCCATTTGCGTACGGTCGGCTACGGTAATGTGGCCAATAATGGCCACTTGGCCGCCCACCACGCAGTTTTCGCCCACTTTGGTAGAACCCGCAATGCCCGACTGCGCCGCCATAACGGTATTTTTGCCAATTTCTACGTTGTGCGCTACCTGAATTAAGTTGTCCAATTTTACGCCTTCTCTAATAATGGTCGAGCCCATCGTAGCGCAATCAATGGTTACGTTTGAGCCAATGTTTACGTTGTCTTCAATGATTACGTTTCCCAACTGTGGAATGGTGCGGTAGGAGCCATCGGGCTGCGGGGCAAACCCAAAACCATCGCCACCCACCACTGAATTGGCAAAAATGACGCAGTTTTTGCCAATAATGGTGTTATTATAAATCCGAACGCCTGGGTGAATGATGGTATTGTCGCCAATCTGCACGTTGTCGCCGACGTAAGCCTGTGGATAAATTTTAACATCATTGCCAATGTGGGTGTTGCTGCCCACGTAGGCAAACGCGCCCAAATAGATGTTTTGTCCTAATTGGGTGCTTGCTCCCACGTACGACGGCTGTTCGATGCCGATTTTATGACCTTTCAGTATTTTTTCGTACTCTTCGAGTAACTTGGTAAAGGCCGTGTAAGCGTTTTCGACGCGAATCAAAGTAGTACTAAAATCTTTTTTTGGGTCAAAATCTTGACCTACAATCACGGCTGCGGCCTGAGTAGTGTAGAGGTAAGACTCGTATTTTGGGTTTGACAAAAACGAGATTTGGCCAGCTCGTGCTTCTTCTATTTTTGCTAACTGATTGATTTTAAGACTTTCGTCGCCTTCCACTTTGCCATTGAGCATTGCGGCTATTTGCTTGACGGTAAATTCCATAGACACCTATTTAGGGCTGCAAAGTTAAGTTTTTAGACCAACAAACATAATACTTTCGGACAATATTACTGAGGGCTTTGATGGTTGGTAAGTCGGAAGCCTCGGCAATGTCGCGCACGCTCCCATCTTTGAGTTTGATAAAGATGCGTTCTTTGCTCGACACGTAGGCCGCGTTGCTCGATTGGCCTTCTACCAAAAAATAGCTCAACCAGTGGGCAGGAATGTGCTGTTGTTGCAAATCTTGGCTTATTTTGGCCAAATAATCAGCTTCAAAAGGTACATCAGAAAACTGAATTTTGTACAATTTTCGGTGGAGCAAAAGTTGGCAAATAGTAGCCAAGATGGCATCTGAATGGTACTGCCACATTTTGATGCAGCTCCACACGTCGTTGTCGTCAATGTTTACGAAAGCCCGCAAATAAGCGTCGTTTTCTTGAAACTGCGTTAGGCTTACGTTTTGGCGCAAAAAAACGGCAAAATCTGGGGCAGCAAACACTTCTTGGCCGTCGCGGAGTAGCTCGCGGGCCCGCCCAATGGCCTGCACCAACATGACCTCGGCACATATCGAAGTTTTGTGCAGATACACTTGCCAGTACATGAGCCGCCGCGCATTCAAGAAATTTTCGACGCTCAACATTCCTTTGGCTTCTACCACGAGTTGGTCGTCCACCACGTCAAGCATTTTGATAATGCGCTCTGCCCCAATGGCCCCCTCGGCCACGCCCGTAAAAAAACTATCGCGGTTGAGGTAGTCCATGCGGTCCATGTCTAACTGACTTGACACCAATTGATGAAAAAACTGGCGCGGGTAGCTTCCTTCAAACATTTGAATGGCCAAATCGAGCCGCCCCTCAAACTGCCGATTGAGGTCTTTCATGAGTTCGAGCGAGAGGTTTTCGTGCGGTACGTGCGGTAAAATGGTGGTTTCTAAGACGTGCGAGAAAGGCCCGTGGCCAACGTCGTGGAGCAAAATGGCAATCTGCGCGGCCTCCCACTCGGCTTCCCAGATGAGGTGGCCTTTGCTACGCAGCGTTTGGAGGGCTTCGCACATGAGGTGCATGGCACCCAACGCGTGGTGAAAGCGCGTATGCAACGCGCCAGGGTACACCAGCTCGGCCATACCAAGCTGCTTGATGCGCCTAAGTCTTTGAAAATAAGGATGTTCGATAAGGTCAAATACCAAGTCAGACGAGATGGTGATGAACCCATAAACGGGGTCGTTGAATATCTTGCGTTTGTTCATAGCGTAGGCCACCAATCAAATTGGGGGCGGGCTTATCTATTTTTTGGCAAAGATAAGACTGTACACGGTTTTCTTATAAAAAAGAAATAATGCTTCCTAAAATCGTATTTTTGTATTTTAAAAACAAAACGAACTTTGATGGAAACGCTGTCTGATACCC
>REAB01000101.1 GCA_004293645.1 Cytophagia bacterium
ACTAATTTTTCCGACTACATGTTTAGTGGGCAATATGCTTGTGGACTAATTTCTCAAAAACTGTCAACTACTTTGGAAGCAATATGAAAGATGCCGAATATTTTCCTAAAAAACCCGCTGATAGTATTAGCGGGTTTTTTAGGTTTGGTAAGAAAAAACGATTGGCAAAAATTTCAAATACCTGATATTCAACATGGAGATTCTTTCCCTTCCAAAGTCAGGTTTAGAAAAAACTCGCCCAAAAAGCGGCACAAATTCTTAGAAAAAGGCTATCTTGGGCGTAAATCTAAAATCCTCCTCAATTTGGTTGCAGCTTTTACGTTCAAAAATGAATCAGAAAATTAAGTTACTGACGGCGGGGATATTGACTTGCGTCATTTTTTTGTCGGTCAATTTTGGCGCGCCTACCAAACGCCCTACCGTGCCTTTTATTACTGAAAAACAGTGGGTTGATAGTGTTTTTAATGGCATGACGCTCGACCAAAAAATCGGGCAGTTTTTTATGGTAGCTACTTTTTCAAACCGAAACGAGGCTTACTACCGCTCCACCGACTTACTGATTGAGCAATACCACATTGGCGGCGTTATTTTTTTTCAGGGTGGGCCTGTGCGCCAAGCCGCTCTTACCAATCGTTACCAAGCATTGTCTAAAACGCCGCTTTTTGTGGGCATAGACGGCGAGTGGGGGCTGGGTATGCGGCTCGACAGTGTGCCAGATTTTCCGAAACAAATGACCCTGGGGGCCATTCAAGACAACAACTTGATTGTGCAAATGGGAGCGGAAATAGCCCGACATTGCCAGCGCATTGGCATCAATATCAATTTTGCCCCCGTGGCCGACATCAACAGCAACCCCCGCAACCCCGTGATTGGGCTGCGGTCGTTTGGCGAAAACCGCGACAACGTAACCGACAAAGCAGGGGCCTTTATGAAAGGCTTGCAGCGCAATCGCATCATTGCCACGGCCAAGCATTTTCCAGGACACGGCGACACAGGCTCGGACTCGCACTACACGCTTCCCGTGGTGTCTCATTCTACCGACGAACTCGACCAAACCGACCTTTACCCGTTCCAAAAGCTCATTGCCGATAGTTTGACGGGCATCATTACGGGGCATCTGCACGTGCCAGTACTCGACAATACGCCCATGCTGGCGGCCTCGCTGTCAGACAAAATAGTAACCGAACTACTCAAAAAAAAGATGGGTTTTAAGGGTTTGGTCTTTACCGATGCCCTCAATATGCGCGGAGTGAGCCGTGGCCGCACCGCCCCTGAAGTAAACCTAAAAGCCCTGATGGCAGGCAACGATATTTTGCTTTATCCAGAAAGCGTGGCCGAGTCGGTTAAGAAAATAAAAGAGGCGATTCAGAAAGGGATATTGCCACAAGAAGTGGTTGATGAGAAGGTTCAAAAAATTTTGCGGGCTAAATTTTGGACAGGATTGCACCAATACAAACCCATCCAGCTCGAACAAATTAGCCCCGATTTACGCACCGAACGCCTCAAAACGCTGCTCCGTAATTTAGCCGAAAAGGTGGTTACATTGGTACACAACGACCAAAACCTGCTGCCCATTGCTACGCTTGACACGTGCCAGTTTGCGTCGGTGGCGTTGGGAGCGGGCTACGACAATGCTTTTCAGAAAACGCTGAGCCGTTGTGCTGATTTTAAGCACTTTACGTATCCAGACCAACTTACTTCTGCCCAAGAAGTGGAAGAAATAGTGGCACAATTGGGAAAAGCCAATACGATAGTAGTGAGCCTGCACGACACCCGCCGTAGTTTCAACAGGGCGTTCAACTTACCGAGCGCCACGGTGTCGCTTATTGCGCAATTGCAACAGAAGGCCAAAGTGGTTGTTTGCTTGTTTGGGTCGCCTTACAGCATTGGGCAAATTCCGCCGCACGGGGCGGTGGTGTGTGCCTACGAAGATACCCCCGATTTGCAAATTGTGGCCGCGCAACAAATTTTTGGCAACCTGCCTTTTGTGGGAAAACTACCCGTTTCGATTGACGAACTTTATCCAATTGGGACGGGAATTGTTACAAAACCATTGGACAGACTGGTGTTTGGATTGCCCGAACAAGTGGGATTGTCGGCAGTAAAATTGGCCCAAGTAGATACGTTGGTGCAGCGAGCCATCAAAAATCGGGTGTTTCCAGGTTGTCAAATAGCCGTAGCGCGGCGTGGCAGGCTGGTCTATCAAAAAAACTTTGGAACGCTCACTTACGACGCGCCCACCGAGAAAGTAACCAACGAAACCATTTATGATGTGGCATCGGTAACCAAAGTAGCGGCTACTTTGCAGGCCATTATGCTGCTGTACGAGCGGGGTGCAATTGACATCAAACAAAAAGCGGCACACTATTTGCCAGAACTCAACCGAACCAATAAAGCCAATTGTAGCATCGAAGATTTGCTGTTGCACCGCGCGGGGCTGGTGGCGTTTTATCCAACGCTCTGGGAACGTACCCAAACGGGCGGTGGTGGCCTAAAAGCCGAATATTACAGCTCGGTGCGCGACAGTGTTTTTGCAATGCAAGTAGCCCCCAAGTTGTTTGCCAAACAGGCACTTCGAGATTCTGTCTGGAAATGGGTGGTGCGGTCGCCGCTCACCAACCGACGGGGGCAGGGGGCGAGTTACCCGTTTATTTACAGCGATTTGGGTATTTTATTGTTACAAAAAGTAGTAGAGCGCGTTGCAAATCAACCCCTAAATGACTTTTTGAAACAAAATTTTTATGAACCATTGGGTATGGGTTTGACTGGATTCTGTCCGTTATCGTATTTTTTGCCCAGCCAAATAGCCCCTACCGAAAACGACTATAAGTTTAGAAATCAGCTGCTTAGAGGCACTGTTCACGACCAAATGGCTGCCATTTTGGGTGGGGTAGCTGGCCACGCGGGGCTGTTTAGCTGCGCCCAAGATTTGGCGGTTTTGATGCAAATGAATTTACAAAAAGGGTTGTACGGCAATCGGCGTTATTTTCAACCACAAACAGTGCCGTTTTTTGCGCGTACTTACGATGAACCCAACCACCGAGGACTGGGCTGGGACAAAGCCCCCGCCGACGGCGAGAGCAATTACGTGGCCGAGTCAGCGTCGGAGGCATCGTTTGGCCATTCGGGATTTACGGGGACAATGGTCTGGGCCGACCCCGCCGAAGAACTGGTGTTTGTGCTGCTATCCAACCGTGTAAATCCACGAGCCGACAACAATGAAATGAATCGTCAAAAAATACGAAAACAAGTGCAAGAAGCTGTTTATGAGGCTATTATTGATACCACAAAATAAATGTTTGGGTAATAAATGACCTAAAACTTCAATAAAGGGCTAAATTTGCGCGTTTAACAGAGAATAGATTAACTTTTTAAAATCATGTGTAAAAAATTACTTATTTGCTTTTGGGCGGTTGTGTTGATGGGTGCGGTGGCGTTTGAGAGTACAGCCCAAACTATATCGCAACCCACCGTAACTACTACTGCTGGCTCGGTATCGGCCACTGGCTATTGCGCAGGAGGCCAAATTAGGGTTACTTTTACAGCCACTATGTTTGCGGCGGGCACAAATTTTAACGTTCAACTTTCAAGTATTACGGGTGTGTTTCCTGCTACTCCCAACGTTATTGGTAGTGGAACCGCCAGCCCCATAACGGCTACTTTACCAGCAGCTTCCACAGATGGAACGGGCTATCAAGTGCGGGTAGTGTCGGTAACAATGCCCGCTGTAACGAGTGCGGCCAGTTCGGTTTTTCAAGTTACCAATACACCAGCACCTACTGTATCATCACCTACTCAAAGCTATTGCCAAAACGCCATGGCTGCTCCTTTTACGGCTACTGGTTCGGGCATAAGGTGGTATAATGCTGCTACGGCAGGTTCTTTTTTGAGTGGGCCAACTTACACACCAAGCACCACCGCCACAGGCACTACCACTGTTTATGCGAGCCAAACCATAAATGGCTGCGAGAGTCAAGCACGCACTTCGGTAGCTATTACCGTTAATTCAGGCCCAACGGTCAACGCAGTGGCCAATGCCACTTATTGCCGCAATGCAGCTGGGGCGGCTATCAATTTTAGCAGTGCCACGGCGGGTACTAACTACAACTGGACGAGTTCGGCCAATGTGGGTTTTGGTACAATGGGAGCGGGCAATATTGCCGCTTTTACGGCTACCAATGCGGGCAATACGCCCATTACGGCCAATGTGAGCGTTACGCCTACTGCTGGCGGTTGTGTGGGTTCGCCCACCAATTTTACGGTAACGGTCAATCCTACGCCAACGGTCAATGCTGTTCCGAATGCTACTTTTTGTGGAAATGTGTCGGGCGCAGCCATCAATTTTTCGGGTGCAGTAGGTGGTACGAGTTATAATTGGACAAGTTCGGCCAATGCCGGTTTTGGCACAATGGGGGCGGGAAATATTGGTGCTTACACCACCGCCAACAACCCCGCAGCAGCTATTGTAGCCAACGTGAGTGTAACACCCACCGCCAATGGTTGCGTGGGAACGCCCCAAGGTTTTACGGTAACGGTCAATCCAAGTCCCGTCATTAATCCAGTTGGTAGCGTAGCCGTTTGTAACAATGCAATGGCATCGGCCATCAATTTTAGCAGTGCCACGCCAGGTACTAACTACAATTGGACCAGCTCGGCCAATGCAGGTTTTGGAACAAGTGGTATCGGAAATATTGCCGCTTTTACGGCTGCCAATGCCACCGCCAATCCAACCGTAGCTTCCGTAAATGTAACCCCCAGCACCGCCACTTGCACAGGGGCAGCCGTTGGTTTTACGGTAACAGTCAATCCTACACCAGCGGTTACTGCCCTATCCAACCTCACCTATTGCGGCAATACGGCAGTAGCGGCCATTAATTTCAGTAGCACCACACCAAACACTACTTTTGGGTGGACAAGTACTGCCAATGCGGGTTTTGGCACAACAGGAAGCGGCAACATTGGCGGCTATACCACCATCAACACGCCCACCGCTCAAACGGTGGCTACCGTAAGCGTAAACCCCACAGCCAATACTTGCGTAGGTGCAGTTCGAACTTTTACCGTAACCATAAATCCAACCCCCACCGTAACGCCAATTGCCAACATTACTTTGTGTAATGCGGCGGCGGGGGCGGCTATCAACTTTGCCAGCGTAACTCCCAGTACCACTTTTGCGTGGAATAGCCCCACAAACGTCGGCTTTGGGGCTAATGGTACGGGCAACATCGCCCCTTATACTGCCACCAACGCAGGTGCCACTGTTGCAAATTCTAATGTATCAGTTACACCAACGGCAGGAACTTGCGTAGGCCCAGCCCAAAATTTTGTGGTAACCGTAAGCCCAACGCCCCGAGTCAATGCACTCGGAAATTTAACTTATTGTGGTAGCGCAGCAGCACCAGCTATCAATTTTGGTAGCACTACGCCAAGTACATCTTTTGGCTGGACAAGCTCGGCCGACGTTGGGTTTGGGGCTACGGGCAACGGCAATATCAGTGCATTTACCACCGCAAACCCCGTTACGACTACCGCCAGCAGCACCATCACCGTAACACCCACGGCCAATACCTGCCCGGGCCCAGCTCAGACTTTTACCATTACCATCAACCCAACACCTACCGTAAATACCATCGAGAATGCCACTTTTTGTGGCAACACGGGCGGAGGAGCTATCAGCTTTTCGAGCAATACCCCTAACTCTACTTTTGCATGGAGTACCCCCTCCAATGCTGGTTTTGGCACAAGTGGAAGTGGTAACATTGGAGCATATACAACCGTTAATCCAAACGATGTGCTGAACGCCAACGTTTCGGTAGCAGCTAGTACCAGTAGCTGTCCAGGACCGAGCCGTACTTTTACCATCAGAATCAATCCTACGCCAGGTGCGCCAGGTGTGCGTTCGCCCGATGTGTATTGCCAATTTGTACCTTCGTCGCCGCTTTCGGCTACGCCCAACGGCTCAAATGGCTTAAACTGGTTTGACACCAACAGCAGTGGAGTAAATGGCGCGCCCACGCCAGGCACTGGTACCCCTGGCGATTTTACGTATTCGGTTTCTCAAACCAGCCAATTCAACTGCGTAAGTCCGCGTTCTAACATTGTCGTAACCATCAAACCACAGCCGGCAGTTCCGGGTATTCCGCGCAATAATTTTACGCTTTGCCAATTTGACCCTGCTGTTCAACTCACCGCCAATGGCTCTGAATTAAGATGGTATCAACCCAACAATACAGTTGTTAATACAGTACCAACCATTACTACCCAACAAGGTTTTATGGGAAGCTACGGCGTAACACAAACTGTAAATGGTTGCGAAAGCCAACGGGGGACTATTACGGTAGAAATTAGAACCACGCCCTTGCCCGGTGTACCTGCTAATGCTGTTGTATATTGCCAAAACGCAACACCGCGTCCCATCGAAACCGAGGCCACGGGCATGAACCTCAAGTTTTATCGGAATGAAACGGGCGGAGAGGGCGCACCCTCCATCGGAATTTTTACCCAAACACCTGGTGGCTTCAATTTTTACGTTACCCAAACGGGCAGTAATGGCTGCGAAAGCCCCCGTGCCAAAATTCTCGTGTCTATTCAGCCTTTGCCCACGGCCACCGTCAGCGGCGATGCTAGTGTTACGCAGGGGCAATCGGCCAATTTAAAATTGGAGTTTTCGGGACAGGGCCCTTGGAACTATGTGCTATCGAATGGTTTTATGGGTACCGCCGCCGCAAATCAAAACCCTGCTACCATTGTAGTAAGCCCCTTAGAAACAACAGTTTATACCCTGAATAAGATTTCTAATAACTGCGGCGAGGGAACACCTGCTGGTACGGCAACCATTAATGTACGCACGGCTACTATTAATACAGGAAACCCAAGTGTAACAACTTTGTGCGCGAGTACCACTTTTGACATTCCTTATTTTTCTTCTGACTTCGTTCCCTCAAATGCGCAGTATCGGGTGCAGATTTCAAAAAACATGGACGACGATGCCAGTTTTCAGACCATTCCAACCGAAGGAACGGGTAGCCCACTAAAAGCAACTGTACCAGCCGCAACAGCAGGAGGTGAATATTTTGTGCGGGTAATAGCGGTTACAAACTTTACGGTGAAAGGCAAACTTAGCCCCGTGAAAATTACGGTAAGAGAGTTGCCAACGGCGGCTATTTCGGGACCAGCGAGTATTTTTGAAAACGAAAGTGCTAAATTATCAATTGCCCTCACTGGCGAAAGCCCTTGGAAAATAGTATATAAAGATAGCCTTGCGCAAATGAATACGAGCTTAGATTTGGCCAGTAGCCCTTACGAATTTACGGTGATGCCAGGAAAAACCAACGTTTACAACGTGGTATCAATTACCAATGTTTGCGGCGCAAGCCCAGCTACGAGTCGGTTTGTGCTGCGGGCCAACCCTGTTTTGAGCGTGGCACCAGCAGCTACGGGTGGCGAGTGGCTCAAAGTATATCCAATGCCCGTGCAAGCTACTTGCATTATTGAGATAGAAGGCGCACTCAACAAGCCTGTGTCGGTGGTAGTGATGGACATAAACGGACGGGTGGTAAACCAAAAAAGCTACTCGGCCAAAGAAAATGAGATGGACATGAGCAACTTAGCCCCAGGTGTTTATTTTTTGAATGCCGAACAAAATGGCCGCATTGCCCGTCGAAAAATTTTAAAAATACAGTAAAAAATAGCATTCGAGGTCTTGATAATACAAAACAAGAACCGCCCAACTGTATGACAAATATCCGCATTGCCTTTCAAACCAGTTGCCTACTCTTGGCAACTGGTTTGTTTGTTTTGGTACAAGCCCAACAAATGGGTATGACGCGCCTCTCCGCCGACAACTCATTTAAGCTCGCTGGAAACTGGAAGAATGCGCAGCGCGTGCTGATGCACCCACAAAAAGCTAATTTTTTGAAAATAGAAGCTGGCAACGGCATTTTGGTAGGTACGGCAGGGGCCAACGCCCAAACCACACTCGGCCCCGAAGATTTGATGGTTGAACTCGAATTTATGCTCTCGCCAAGTGGCCAAGCCAACGTATTGCTGCCGGGTGGTTACGCCATTTTGCTAAACGATAGCTGGCAAAACTCTAAAATGGACGCTACCGCCAGTGGGAGTATAGGTGGCGTAGCGCCGCTTCAAAATGCCCAAAAAGCCCCAGGGCTGTGGCAAAAACTGCGGCTACAACTGCGCCAAGCGCGCGAGAATAAACCCGCCCAATTGGAACAAATGCTGCTCAACGGGGTTTTGGTACAAGAAAATATCGTCTTAAAAACACCAACCAATGCCGCCGCAGACAACAGCTTACAGTTGGTGGCACAAGCTGGAACGGTGGCTTTCCGAAACGTAGAATACCAACTTTTGAAGGAAGCAAAGCCACTTTCCCTCACGGGATTATCGTACCAGCTTTACAAAGATTGGAGTGAAAAAACCGAACAACTCACACCCGATAAACGCATTAAACAAGATACAACGTCGGTATTGACACAAGAATGGGGCATCGGAATGAGAAACTACTCGGTGGTTTATGAAGGTAAAATGAATGCTCAAGAGCAAGGATTATACATTTTTGAGCTGGCCTACATCGGCCACATGACATTTGAAATAGACGGCAAAACTTTGGTAACAGCGCAGTGGAACGAGTTTTCGCAGAAGCCAGTGGTACAAACCGTTGCGTTGTCAAAAGGAGAACATCGGTTTCGGTTGCATTACCACTGCACCCCTTGGCGACGACCCGCCTTGGGTATTTTTGTGGCCATGCCAGGCATTCGGCCTTATGCGTTGCACGCGCTTTCGTCTTTGCCAGAGCCTGAACCCATTCCAAGCATGACGGTAGTGCCTCATGGCCGTACCGAAATGGTGCGCTCCTTTGTGCAATTAACAAACGAAAAAGGCAAGCGTACCCACGCGCTGTCGATTGGGTCGCCATTGGGTTGGCACTACACCCTCGACCTCAATCGGGCTTCTCTGCTGCAATTTTGGAAAGGCCAGTTTGCCGACGTAACCGAAATGTGGTACGAGCGCGGCGAGCCGCAATTGCTCAAACCACTGGGACTGACCATCCCCACCAAAGGCCAAACCGACTTGGCCCCGCTCGTTGATACCGCCGCGCCCTGGCCTGACTCCGTGGCCGAAATAACCTACAAAGGCTACCGACTTGACCCCGCTGGCAACCCTGCCGTGATGTATCGCTACCAAGAAACCGAGCTTACCGATGCCCTCGCTGCCAACGCCAACGGCCTCACCCGCACGGTATCGGTCAATAATGCCCTTACTATGCCATTTTACGTTCGTTTGGCGGCTGCTTCGAGTATTGTTCAAGTAGAAAAAGGCTTGTACGAAATAAACAACCAAAGTTATTTTGTACAAATAGACCCCAAAGCAAAGCCCATTCTCAGAACCAGCAACGGCCAACAAGAACTCTTAATGCCACTCTTGAAAGAGGTACGTTACTCGCTCATTTGGTAAATAGCCAAAAAATTTGGCCTGTCTGCACTTTTTGGCCTGCTTTTTGCGTTTAAAAACAAAAAACAAAGTTTCAATGAAAACTATCTTAACCGTCGTAATCACGTTTGTATTTACCGCCGCCATCGCGCAGGTAAAAGTTACTCCCGCCCAAAAAACCGAAGCCGCTTCCACTGGTATTCAATTTACCGAAGGGGCTTGGGGTAAAATTTTGGAAAAAGCCAAAAAAGAAAAAAAACTTATCTTTTTTGATGCCTATGCCAGTTGGTGCGGCCCGTGCAAGCAATTGCAAAAACAGGTTTTTACGCGCCAAGACGTGGGTGATTTTTTCAACAAAAACTTTATCAATGTCAAAAAAGACATGGAAGAAGGCGAAGGCCCTATGCTGGCCTCGGTGTATCCGCTCGATGCCTACCCTACTTTGTTTTTTATTGACGGCAACGGCAAAATGGTGAAGAAATTTGTGGGTGGCCTGCCACCCGCCGACCTGATAGCGTTGGGTAAAAGTGTGGTAAAAAAATAAAATGACGTTTGAAAAATACCTGAACGTTCCGATTGAAGAACTCCAAGACTGGGCGCGACAACAAGACCAAAGCGACCCATTACGGCATTTTAGAGCACAGTTTTACGTCCCCGTTCGGCAAAATAAACCACTTATCTATTTGTGTGGCAACTCGCTTGGACTACAACCCAAAGCGGCATTAGAGGCCATCAAAACAGAACTCGACACTTGGCAAAACCACGGCGTAGAAGGTTGGTTTGAAGGTACGCAACCGTGGCTTTTTTACCATAAATATGGCCAAAAAGAACTGGCCAATGTCTTGGGCGCGCAACCTGCAGAGGTATGCTCGATGAACCAACTGACGGTGAATATTCACTTGCTTTTGACTTCTTTTTATAATCCAACGCCGCAAAAATTTAAGATACTCACCATTGCAGGCGACTTTCCATCTGACCAATATGCCCTCGAAACGCACCTGCAATCGCGCGGAATGTTGCCCCAAAATGCGTTGATTGAAGTAGCAGCACGCGCGGGTGAACGCACCATTCGTACCAAAGATTTATTGGCCGCCATTGCTGAGCATCAATCCAGTTTAGCGTTGGTGTTTATGAGCGGTTTAAATTATTACACTGGCCAACTTTTTGACATGCCCACCATCACCCAAGCTGCACACGCAGCGGGTGTAGCGGTGGGTTTTGATTTGGCCCATGCCATTGGCAACGTGCCACTGCAACTCCATGCTTGGGGCGTTGATTTTGCCACTTGGTGTTCGTACAAGTACCTCAATTCGGGCCCAGGGGGTGTTTCGGGCGTGTTTGTGCATCAAAACCACCACGACCGCAACCTCCCACGGCTGGCGGGTTGGTGGGGCTACGACGAAGCCCGCCGTTTTGAAATGACCAAAGGATTTGTGCCCATGCAAGGAGCGGCGGGTTGGCAACTAAGCACGCCCAACATCTTGTCGTTGGCGGTGCATCGGGCATCTTTGGCAATTTTTGAAGAAGCTGGTATTGAAAACTTGCGCCAAAAAAGCCGACAATTAACCGCTTTTTTGGAATTGATGATAACCCGCGCCAACCAACGTACCAACAAAAATTGGATTGAGATAATGACTCCTCAGCACCCCGACGAGCGCGGCAGTCAGTTGTCGCTGTTGGTAGCCGAAAATGGAAGGGAATTGTTCGATTTTTTACTCCACAACCACATTGTTGGCGACTGGCGCGAACCAAACTGCATCAGACTTGCGCCCGCGCCGCTTTACAATACTTTTGAAGAAATAGCCGAAGTAGGCAGGTGCTTAGAGCTTGCTCAGTTTGTCTAAGTCAATGTCTTTCAAGACGCTTTTTATTTTGTCAATGCTCACGTTGTTACCTTCTACTTGCACAAGGTAGCGATTGGCTATCAGCACCGCAATTTCACCGTTTTTGTCATCGTATTTTTCAAAGGCTTTGTGTCCTTTGTATTCGGTGGTTTTTTCGTAGCCGCGCTTGGTTTCTTTGTCAGTAGAGACCATTGACCAATATTTATCAATTAACCGTTCAAACTCGTCTGGTCTTTCATACCGAGTTTCTTGGTCAATAGAAACAATTGACCAAGCTGCCATGCTCATCAAGGCCGTACCCATTCCCCCGCAATCAACGATGCTTACGTCAATTTTTTCGCTGCTGCCGTTGGTGTAAGTACCTTTGGCCGTCGAAACCCCAAAACCCATTGCCGCGTTTTTTTCGCTCGATGCTTCGGTACGTTTGAGGCCATCGGCACTGGCGGGTAGTAGTTCTTTGAGCAACTTAGGGTCAATCGTTTCTTTTGGCCCTTCTTTTGACATTTTCTCGGCTTCGTCGGCTATTTTTTGCAACGCTTCCAGGGCATTTTTAGGTTCTTCGCGGGCTTTTTCTTCTTCCGATTTACTGGCACAGCTCCACATCAACACGGCGGCAGTTAGCACAACGGCAAGGTTTTGAGATAGTTTCATTGGAGTAAAGGGTTGATTAAGAATAAAAATAAGTATTAGACTGTAAGTAATTGACAGATTTTATTTCTGTAATTAGCTGACAGAAAGCACCTTGAATTACTACTGACCATTGACCACTGGCTATTGACCATTGACCATTGACCACTGACCATTGACCACTGACCACTGACCACTGACCACTGACCATTGACCATTGACCACTGACTATTTGCGATATTGGTCAATGAGCTTATAAATGGCTTTTTGTTTTTCGAGTTCGGGAAAAAACTCAAAAAGCTGCACGTGCGCGTCATAGTCGAGTGTGAGGGCTATTTCGAGATTGAGCAATGCCTCGCGGTAGTCGCCGCTGTGTAGCAAATAAGCGGTAGCACGGTAGTACAAATCGGCGCAGTCGGGCACTTCGTCGAGTCCTTGTTGCAAAATCTCGTATGCTTTGGTGTGCTGGCCTTGGTCGAAAAGCACCAGCGACCATTTGAGCCACACTTCGGCGTAGTCGGGTTCGGCATCGGCGGCTTTTTCAAAAGCCTCTATGCTCGAAAATATATTTCCAATTCGGTATTCGAGTTCGGCAAAAGTGAGCCAATAGTCGGCAATGTGTTCGTTTATTTTGATGGCTTTTTTGATGCAACTCACGGCCTCAATCCACTTCCCTTGGGCGGTTAAGCACACACTTACGCCATACCAGCCTTCGTCCCATTCGCTGTCGAGCTTGATGGCCTTGCGGTAGTGTTCGAGGGCTGTTTCAAACTGGTCGAGTTTTTCGTAGCTCGCGCCCAAGTGGCAATACAAGTCGGCGGTGGGCGGTTCGTGGAGTAGGGTTTGCTCGTAGGCGGCTTGGGCTTCCTTATAACGCTCCAAATTCATGTACGCATTGGCCATATTAAAATGCGCCGACGCAAAGTCTTCTTTGATTACAATGGCGTAATCGTAAGCGTGAAGTGCCTCATCAAACTTTTCTAATTTACTGTAAACAATACCCAGATTGTACCACGCATTGTGCGAGTACGGGTCGCGGTCTATGAGGTCTTCGTAATAAGATATGCTTTTTTCAAGTTCGCCAGTAATATCCAAACAAAAAGCCAGTTCGTAGAGGGCATTTTCGTTGTTGATGTTGCGTTCAATGGCTTTTTTGTAGTGGGTAATGGCCTCGTCGTATTTGCCCCAATTTTGGTAAGCCTGCCCCATCTGAAACAGTAAGTCGTCTTTGTCTTCGTCCTCGGTTTGTTCCATCATAGACTCGTACGCGCCAATAGATTGCTCAAATTCGCCCATCATGTTATAAACGCCGCCCATCATGTAGAGTACGTCCAAATCGCGCGGGTTAAATAGCAAGGCACGTTCCAATAGGTCGAGTGCGTCGTCATAATGATTGTTTTGGGCCAGCAAATGGGCTTTATCCAGCATCAGCTCAAGCGAATACGGAAAATGCTCAAGGCCCAATTCACAGGCTTTCAAGGCGTGCGCCCAGTCGCCTTCGCCTATGTAATGTTCAACAATGTGCTCGTAAGTGTCTAAGTCAAAGAAGGGCTGCTCATCTGATTGAATCATGCGTTCAAAATGTTGAACGGAGGCACGCCAGTCGGGTTCTCTTTCCTCGAAGTTTTGCTGCATAGCTTCGCTGTGGGGTATGTTCTGTCGAAATGTACTGATTTTTGAATAACTTTCAAATTTTAAACAGTATATCTTCCAACAAAATTCCGTTCATAAACAAAGGTAGCTTTTAAGTAACTGATTTTCAGACCACATTTCGATATTAGTTTTATGATTTGGCGTAATATAGTATTTACAAAAGCAACGCCTAACACAAAAAATAATTGACTGAGCTGCTTGATATAAAATCCTGTACCTACCCGCGCACTCAAGTTATTTACAGTTCTTAAAATGCCCCTTATTTTTTATACCTTTTGCAAGAAAAATAATTATAAAACACTTAAAATCAAGTATTTGTAATGAGTTTAAGAACTACAAGTTAATTTTAACAGCCTATGCCAAACATTCCAAAATCTCTTTGGCCACCCGCTCGCCCGACCGCACCGCGCCCTCGATGTAGCCATTCCAAACTTCGGCGGTTTCGGTGCCAGCCCAATGAATATGCCCCACAGGTGCGCGCAGGGTTTTGCCCACGCTGGTCCAAACGCCAGGTGGCATCACGCCCGCGTAGCATCCACGCGACCATTCTTCGGTAGCCCACGAGTGGTCGAGGTATTGAACGGGGTTTTGCGCTTTTTTTCCAAAAAAAGTAGTAAAAGCCGCCAATGCTTCTTGCCTCCGTTGCGCCGCCGACAATTCCGAAAATGCTTTGGCCTGATTGCCCAACACAAAACCCATCAAAATGCCTTTGCTCCCGTCTTTGGGCGAGTTGTCGAACGTAACCGTAATGTAGCCGCTGGGCGTAGCGGCCAGGGCATTGAGGCCAGCGTCGCGCCAGAAGGGTTTGTCATAAATAGCGTACGTTTTCCAAACACTGCCCATGGGCATTCGCTGCGTCAGGCTATCGCGGTTGGCTGGCATAATAGGCTGGTAATCAATGCGCCCCGCCAGCGTGGGTGGAATAGCCACTATCACTTTTTTTGCCCCATATTCTTTTTCTTTGGCTATAATTTTTACGCCGTCGCCTTCTTGTAAAATGGTTTTAACGGGCGAATTGAAGCAAATTTTGTCGGCAAATGTAGCCGCCATTTTATTGGCAATGGTCTGCGCTCCGCCCACGATTCTTTCTTCTTGCGCCCCGCCTTTTATGTTCATGAGCAACTCCAAACTTCCCGCCGATTTAACATAAAACAGCGCGTGGAGCATCGAAATATCGGCGGGGTCGGCGGCCCAAATGGCCTCGGCGGCTACTTTAAAAAAATCGCGGGCAGTTTGAAAACTCATTTGCTGGTGCATCCAAGAGGCGAGCGTCATAGCGTCCCAATAGTTGGCGTTGGGACTTTGCCACGGGGCGGCCAAATTGATACTTTTGGCGAGTTTGTTCATGCGTTTGATGGCCGCGTCTAAGCTCAATAAAGCCCCAATGGGCAACGGCGGAATCAAGCCACCGTAGCGTTTTATTTTATCCCGAAAATACTGCGTACTTTTCCCCGTGTCGTAAGTTGGGAAAGTTTCAACGCCAAACTCGCGGGCCAAGGCATAAATGTGGTCTTGGGTTGGGCCTATCCAAGCACCGCCCAAATCCACGTAAGTGCCGCTGTCCAAATTTTGGGTAAAAACCCGCCCACCCACGCGGTCGCGAGCTTCGAGCAGCAACACATTTTTGTTTGCTTTGAGTAGGTGGCGGGTGGCCGTCAAACCCGCGTAGCCCGCACCAATCACAACGACATCGTAAGTATTCATTGTCAAAAACAAAAAAGAGGTGTAATTGGAAAGCAAATTAGGCAGAAAACATTGATTTCATCTGTAAAAAAATTAGCTTTGGTTTTTTTTAGCGCAAACCCCCTTCTTACAACGACAATAATATCAATCGAAACAATGAAAACGACAGTAAAATACGTGGGCATAATAGCCATCTTGTTGATTAGTTTTTCAACAATGGCCCAATTTGGCGGTGGTGGTTTTGGCGGGCGTGGCCAAGGTGGATTTGGGGGAGGCAATGGCATTCCACAAACACCCACAACGCCCAAAAAGCCCCCAACCGCCGACGAAATGGCCGACGAAGAAACCAAATGGATGAACAAAAAACTCAAATTGACCGAAGACCAACTCTTGTCGGTCGAAACCCTCAATTTGGATTATGCCTTGCGCATGGGCGACTACCGCGACGCTTTCATGTTGGCCCACGCTACCGCACGCCCCACGCCGCAAGAAGTGCAAAAAGCCCGCGAAACAATGGAAAAATGGCAGGTCGAAAAAGAAACCAAGCTGCAAGTTCTTTTAACCCCCGAACAGTGGGAAATTTATCAAAAGAAAAAGAAAAGCAAGCCCGGAGCGCAGTAAAAAAATTATAACTAATTGATATAGAGTGTTTTATATTACAATTAGGATATACGCTACAGACCATAGACTACTTATATGTAGTAAAGGGCAGAAAAAACCGTTAATTTTGCATCTTCAACTTTAAAAACTTCCTGCTCAAGCAATACACATGGCATTATTTGATTTTTTAACCAGCGAAATTGCAATTGATTTAGGCACCGCCAACACGCTCATTATCCACAAAGACAAAGTGGTGGTAGATGAGCCTTCTATTATTGCATTAGATAAAAATACGGGAAAAGTGCTCGCAATTGGCCACAAAGCCATGCAAATGCACGAAAAAACCAACGAAAATATCAAGACAATTCGCCCCTTGAAAGACGGCGTAATTGCCGACTTTACGGCCGCTGAGTTGATGATTCGGGGCATGATTAAAATGATTACCCACAACAGTCGGTTCTTTACGCCTTCGCACCGCATGGTTATCTGCATTCCGTCGGGTATTACCGAAGTAGAAAAACGGGCCGTAAAAGACTCAGCCGAACACGCGGGAGCCAAAGAAGTATATATGGTACACGAACCCATTGCGGCAGCCATTGGTATTGGCATAGACATTACGCAACCAAACGGCACCATGATTGTGGACATTGGCGGCGGTACTACCGAAATCGCTGTTATTGCCCTCTCAGGCATTGTGTGCGAGCAATCTATCAGAATAGCGGGCGATGTTTTTACCAAAGATATTGTAGATTACATGCGCCGCGAACATAACCTGCTCATTGGCGAACGATCGGCCGAACAAATAAAAATTGAAGTAGGCTCGGCCCTGCCCGAACTCGACAGCCCACCCGATGACTTTGAAATCAGGGGCCGCGACTTGATGACGGGCATTCCAAAAGAAATCAAAGTAACGTACAGCGAAATAGCCTACGCCCTCGACAAGTCTATTTCTAAAATAGAAGAAGCCGTTATGAAAGCCCTCGAAATATCGCCACCAGAGCTTTCGGCAGATATTTACACCAACGGCATTCACCTCACGGGTGGCGGCGCTTTGCTCCATGGCTTAGACAAGCGGTTGGCCCAAAAAACCAAGTTGCCCATTCACGTAGCCGACGACCCGCTCAAAGCAGTGGTAAAAGGCACGGGCGAAATCCTGAAAAACCTAGAAATGTACAAAACGGTTTTGATTCAATAAAAGTAGTTAAGTAGTGAGGTGTAATTATTTGTAATTACAGTAACAACATTGTAACTTCTTGTTTTTCAACGAATTACTTTTACATTACTCTTTATTACAAATACAAAAATAGTATTATCATCAATGCTGCAACTTTTTGAGTTCATTGCCCGCAAACGAAACTTTATTCTCTTCGTGGTACTCGAAGTGTTTAGTTTTTGGCTCATTGTCAATAACAACAATTATTGGAGCGTTAATTATTTCAACACGTCCAATTCATTGGTTGCCAAAGCATTAACGGTGTCTAACTCGGTTAAAGAATACAGTAATTTGAGAAACGTTAATGAGTCGTTGGCCGAAGAAAACCGCCGATTACGCCAACAAATTACAGTAAATCAACAACTCAAATCCGCCAATGCGCCCGCTGGTTACCAGCCCGACTCGGCCTTTGCCGCTCGCTACCAGTTTGTAACCATTGCCAAAGTAGTGGACAACAGCACTTCCCGCACCGACAACTACCTCACCATTGACAAAGGCACCGACGACGGCGTAAAAGAGCGAATGGGCGTGATGTCGCCCGATGGTATAGTGGGTATCGTAACAGTCTGTAACAAAAAATTTTCCAAAGTTACGTCCATTCTTCACTCGCAATTTTCGGTGGGGGCTATGTTGCTTCGGAGTGGCGACATAGGAACCGTAACTTGGCAAACCAGCGACCCGTCGGTGGTGGCACTCAAAGATATTTCGCGTTACAAAAAAGTTTTCAAAGGAGATACCGCCGTTACCTCCAATTTCAGTTCGGTGTTTCCTCCTGGCGTTACCATTGGCCGTATTCAAAAAATAGCCGTCAGCATCGACCAGTCGCAGTTTGACATCGAACTCAAATTAGGGTTAGATTTTACTAAATTATCGTACGTTTATTTGGTAGCAAACAAACTCCAAGCCCAACAAGAATCACTCCAAAAACCCGTTCTTAACGCACGCAAATGAACCCAAACGATATTCTTCGCAGTACTTTGATGGGCGTGTTTTACTTGTTGCTCCATATTTTTGTGGCGCGCCAATTGGTGCTATTCGACTACGCCTTTTGTTTTATTTACGTGGGCGTTATTCTTACTTTACCCTACGAAATTAGCCTCACGGCGTTGCTGTTAATCGCTTTTGGCACGGGCCTCGTAGCCGATACTTTCGACAACACACTGGGTATGCACACCGCCTCGGCGGTGCTGATGGCTTACCTGCGCCCCACGGTTATTGGCTACCAAATGGCCCAAAAAGTATCCGAAGGCCGTTTTGAACTTTCTCTGCGGGGCTTGGGTTTGCCCACTTTTTTGTCATACGCACTTATTCTTACCACCATTCACCACGCTACTTTGCTGCTCATCGAGGCCAGCAGTATAGGCTTGCTGTTTGTTACGATGCTTAAAATATTAGCCAGTATTGTTTTTACGCTTGTCGCCCTGCTGCTTACTCAGTTGTTTTTTCGCTAATTTCCCCAAAATCCCCCTTTCTGCCACTTTGTACCAGCATTTAAGTTGGGAACGATTTTTGCACAATTAACGCAGTTGCTACCGCCGATTTACAGCTATCTTTTTGTAAATCAAGTATATATCCATGATGAGCCATCTGGCCACTTGCTAAATATATGCACGAATGAGTGTGGCATTGTCTAAAATTTGTAAATTTGTCGCAGCCATGTCAGTCATTATGTCAGAAATCGAAGAAGAGATTCCACTTATTCCGCAGGCTGCGTACTCAGACGCGGAAAAACATGAGATATTCAACCGCGAGTTTATGCCCCACATAAACTCCATGTACAACTTTGCCTTTCGGCTCACCATGGACGAGGACGATGCCAACGACCTCGTGCAAGATACCTACCTCAAAGCGTTTAGATTCATAACTTCGTTTGAACAGGGAACTAACGCCAAAGCGTGGTTGTTCAGAATCTTGAAAAACAGTTTCATTAACGATTACCGCAAGCGAAGCAAAGAACCCTCAAAGGTTGATTATCAGGAAGTAGAAACAACCTACAACTCCGAAGAAGCCGCCGAGGTAGATTATACCAGCGATTTGCGCGTGGAAGCTGTGCAAGACATGATTGGCGACGAGGTGGCAACGGCACTCAACTCGCTACCCATTGACTTCCGAACGGTCATTATCTTGTGCGACGTAGAAGGTTTTACGTACGAAGAAATGGCCAAAATATTGGATATTCCAATCGGAACCGTTCGCTCACGCTTGCACCGCGCCCGCAATTTATTGAAAGATAAACTCAGAGAATACGCCGCTTCAATGGGCTATAAAACAGAAGAATAAGCTGATAATGAATGAATTAAGGTAAATTTTTATTTTTAAATGCACTAATTTTATCATTGTAAGAACTTTTTTCAACTCGAAAGCATTTTGTATAGACAAACCGTAAAAAGTATAATTCAAAGAAAGAGTTGAACTTTTTCAATAAAATTAACTATGTACTCGTCTGCCCCAACTGAAACCGAGAAGAAACCGTCTAAAACATACTGCGAACACCACGCCGAATGTTTGAAGAAGATACAAGCCGTTCTGGATGGAGAGGCCACCGAAGTCGAGAAAGACCATTTCAGAGAAAACATGGAAGAGTGTTTACATTGTATTAAAATGTACCACCTCGAAAAATGCGTCAAAGAAGTGCTTCAAAGCAAAGTTGATAAAAAAATATGCCCCGATAATCTGCTGGCTGCCATCAAATTAAAACTTAATTTTACTGCATAAAAGTTTGGAAGGTAAGCTCGTTATATTTTCTGCTCCCTCAGGTTCTGGCAAAACTACCATCGTCAGACATTTGCTCAACACGCGCTCAGATTTAGGCTTTTCTATTTCGGCCTGCACCCGCGACCGCCGTGGCCGCAACGAAACCCACGGCAAAGATTACTACTTTTTGACCCCCGACGAATTTAAACAAAAAATAGACAACAACGAGTTTGTTGAATGGGAAGAAGTGTATGCAGGTGCGTACTACGGCACGCTCCGCGCTGAAGTAGAACGCCTTTGGCAAAGTGGTAAACACGTTATTTTTGACGTGGACGTAAAAGGCGGCCTCGAACTAAAAAAAGCGTATGGCGACCGTGCCTTGGCTGTTTTTGTAAAAGCTCCCAGCGAAGAAGTAATCAAAGAACGCCTCATGGCCCGCGGCACCGAAACCGAAGAAAGCCTGTCGAAGCGTTTGTTTAAAGTACGCTTCGAAATGTCGTTTCAAAATAAATTTGACGTAATACTGGTAAACGATATACTCGAAGACACCCTTCAAAAAGCCGAAAGTTTGGTGGAGAATTTTTTAAATGTACCATGAAAATTGGACTATTTTTTGGGTCGTTCAACCCCATTCACGTCGGGCATTTGATAGTGGCCAACGTCATGGCCACCAACACCGACTTGGAGCAAGTGTGGTTTGTGGTGTCGCCGCAGAATCCTTTCAAAAAAAACAAAAGTCTGCTGCACGAGTTCGACCGCTTGGACATGGTAGAACGCGCCATTGCTGATAATTATCAATTTAAAGCAACCGACATTGAGTTTTCAATGCCCAAACCCAGCTACACCATTGATACACTGACCCGCCTGCAAGAAAAATTTCCGCAGCATAATTTCAAACTCATCATTGGAGAAGACAATTTGGCTCAGTTTAAAAACTGGAAAAACTACGAGCAAATTCTAACGAATTTTGGTCTTTACGTATATCCACGGCCCCACGCTGCCCCGCACGACTTTGCTACTCACTCAGCGGTGCAGTTTATAGCTGCCCCACTACTCGATATCTCGGCCACTTTTATTCGAGAATCCTTAAAAAACAACCGCTCCATTCGCTATTTGGTACCCGAAACGGTGGAGGGCATGATTGAACGCAAAAAGTTTTACCTTTAAATTACTCCAATACGGTATCTCAAAAATAGATTTGATAATCTGCCGAGGAATCTGTTTATTTGCGTCGTTTTTCAACCAAACATTGTAAAGAAATGTCAGAAATTGCAGAGAAAGTAAAGAAAATTATCGTCGAGAAATTGGGCGTGGACGAGTCAGAAGTAACGTCAGAAGCCAGCTTCACCAACGACCTCGGTGCCGATTCGCTCGACACAGTAGAATTGATTATGGAATTTGAAAAAGAGTTCGGCGTTTCAATTCCAGACGACCAAGCCGAGAACATTGGCACAGTAGGACAGGCCATTACTTACCTGGAAAACAACGTAAAATAATTTATTTGCCCGTTGCGGTAAACTTCGATTAAGAGTCCATTTTATGATGCTAAAACGAGTGGTAGTAACTGGCATGGGAGCACTTACCCCCATTGGCAACACGGTGCAAGAATACTGGCACGGGTTGTCGAATGGTGTAAGTGGTGCTGGGCCAATTACCAGATTTGCAGCCGAAAAGTTTAAAACCCGCTTTGCTTGCGAAGTGAAAGGGTTAGACATGAACGACTTCATTCCTCGGCAAGATGCGCGTAAAATGGACATCTTTACGCAGTTTGCCGTCATTGTAGCCGATGAGGCCGTCAAAGATTCGGGTTTAGAATTAGACAAAGAAAACCTCGACCGAATCGGCACCATTTGGGGGTCGGGTATTGGCGGGCTCAAAACTTTTGAAGACGAAGTGATTAACTTTGCCAACGGAGATGGCCCGCGTTTCAACCCGTTTTTTATTCCCAAAATGATAGCCGACAGCTCGGCGGGCGTGCTTTCTATTCGCTACGGTTTGCGTGGCCCTTCTTACGTTATTGTGTCGGCTTGCGCTTCTTCTAACAACTCGGTCATTGATGCTTTCAACTACATTCGGTTGGGCAAGATGGACGTGTGTTTGACGGGTGGTTCAGAGGCGGCCATCACGCAAGCAGGTGTGGGAGGTTTTAATGCGCTCCGTGCCATGTCTGAGCGCAACGACGACCCTGCCACGGCATCGCGCCCTTACGACAAAGACCGCGATGGCTTTGTGCTGGGCGAAGGTGGTGCTTGCTTGATTTTGGAAGAATACGAGCACGCCAAAGCACGTGGTGCTAAAATATACGCCGAAGTACTGGGCGGCGGAATGTCGTCTGATGCCTATCACATTACCGCTCCCCGCCCCGATGGCGACGGCGTGTATAGGTGCATGAAAGAAGCGGTGGAAGAAGCAGGTGTGGCCTTGAACGAGATAGACTACATCAACACCCACGGCACTTCTACGCCCCTGGGCGACCCACAAGAATTGAAAGCCATTGAGCGGCTGTTTGGCGAACACGCCTACCAAATGAACATCAGCTCTACCAAGTCCATGACTGGCCACTTGTTGGGCGGTACAGGCGCGGTAGAAGCGGTGGCGTGTATTTTGGCCTTGCAACATCAAGTAGTACCTCCCACCATCAATCATTTTACCCCCGACCCCGAAATTGACCCTCGCTTAAATTTAACCTTCAACAAAGCGCAATCGCGTGAAATGAAGGTAGTTATGAGTAACGGGTTTGGGTTTGGAGGCCACAATACGAGTGTAATTTTTCGCAAAATATAATAAATTTATTTCGTGGAGTTCGTTCTACCAACGACCGTTTTTAACCCAATTATCGACTTTTTTAAGGCTGGTCGCGTATCGCCCGAAAAAAAGTTTAAGAAGGCTGTTGAATTAATTATTGGCGAAAAACCCACCAACATTGGGCTTTATCAATTGGCCTTTCGGCACACGTCGGCTTCTAAAGAAACGGTTGTGAAGGGCTTTAAAGAGTCGAACGAACGGCTTGAATTTTTGGGCGATTCGGTGCTGGGTATGGTCATTGCCGAGTATCTTTTTAAGAAATTTCCCTACAAAGACGAAGGTTTTTTGACCGAAATTCGCTCACGAATTGTCAACCGCGAAACGCTCAATCAAATTGCGCGCAAGATTGGTTTGGACAGACTCATCGAATACGACGGTACGCGCCGTGGAATGCCCGCCAACTCTTCGATGTATGGCGATGCCCTCGAAGCCTTAGTGGGCGCGGTTTATTTGGACAAAGGTTTTCGGTTTACGCGCAAGTTTATTACCAAAGAACTCCTTACGCATTACGATTTAGACGCGCTCATTCAGAACAACGCCAACTACAAGAGTCGCATCATTGAGTGGGCGCAGCGCGAAGGCAAAGAAGTGAAGTTTGAGATTTTAGAAGAAAAAGGCTCACGGCACTTCCGCGAATTTATCTCCCAAGTAGTAGTAGATGGCGAGCCTTTTGCCAAAGGAAGCGGCTACTCCAAGAAAAAAGCCGAACAGTCGGCGGCTGAGAAAGCTTTTGCCCTGCTCGAGCTCAAAAACTAACGCTTCATTGGGTGCAATAGCGTTTTGTCCCCCTATATTGTTCTTGTTAGATTCTGGATAATAATGTTCCACCTCTTAGAAAGCAAGGCACATCTTAGAAATATCAA
>REAB01000102.1 GCA_004293645.1 Cytophagia bacterium
ATTGCGTAATACAAAGATATTAAAAAAAATACACCCAACAAACTGTTTTGCGTATTTTTGGAAAATTATATTCCGTATCAAATAAAGTTACAGATTAATTATGAAAGCTACCACCCAATACCTACTCCTTGCGTTGCTACTTTTGGGCATTTTTGGCCAAACCACCGCCCAAACCACCGACAAATACCCCAACGAAAAGGTGTATCTGCACACCGACCGCCTCGAATACGTGGTGGGCGACACCATCTGGTATAAAGCCTATTTGGTAGAAGGCCGCAACCACAGCCTGCGCTCATTGAGCCGCGTTTTGTACGTGTCCTTGTTCAATGAGCAAGGAAAAGCACTGTTAGAAAACAAACTATTGCTTACCGACGGCACGGTGGCGGGGCAGTTGGCCTTGCCAGACTCGCTGGCTGGCAGCACCGTTCAGTTGGTAGCCCACACCAATTGGATGCGCAACCAACCCGCCGATTTTTACTTTCGACGCAATTTGAAAATATGGCAAAAGTCAAGTTTAGCTACCGTCGCGCCCCAAAAAACACTTTCTAATGCAGTGGCCGACCTACAATTTTTTCCCGAAAGCGGGAATTTGGTAGCAGGTTTGAGCAGTAGGGTGGCTTTCAAGGCCACCAACGCGGCGGGGTTGGGTTGCGCTGCCACAGGCACCCTAACCGACGAAAACGGCGAAGTACTCTTGGAGTTCCAGAGCCAGCATTTGGGCATGGGGGTTTTTACGTTTATGCCCCAGCCCAACAAGCAATACGTGGCTCAAATAACCATCAACGGCCAAGCTCAGCGGTACAATTTGCCCAAAGCCTTGCCGCAGGGCTACGTGATGAGCGTGGACAACGTTATCAACAAAAAGAACATTCGGGTGGCCATTTCTACCAACACACCCGCCACGGGGCAACTGCACCTGTTTGCTCACTTACGGGGGCAGTTGTGCTTTGAAGCCTACCTCGATGCCAGCAAAACCACGCACTCACTGTTGATTCCGCAAGACACCATCAAGCAGCAGGGCATTGTGCATTTGACGCTCTTCGATGCCCAAAGTCGCCCGTTGTGCGAGCGTTTGTTGTTTGTCAATGGCGGGGCTGCGCCGCAGTTGGTTCTAAAAACCGCGCGCCAGCGCCTACACCCCACCGACAGCGTAACGGTAGAAATGCAGTTGGATTCGGCCAAGACGCTCATCAATGCCGCCGAGTTGTCGGTAACGGTGGTGAACACCGCCCAAACCACCCCCAATTCGCCTGCCATAGCCGACATTCGGAGCTATTTGCTGCTCACTTCCGACTTGAAAGGATACATTGAACAGCCCAATTTTTATTTTGATGCCCAACAAAAACGCGCCCCTCTGTACTTAGATTACTTACTGATGACCCACGGTTGGCGCAGGTTTGAATGGCGCGAAATACTGAGCGACACCACCCAAAAAGCCGACTACGCCATTGAGCGTTCGCGCACGATAACGGGCAGAATACTGCGCGAAAACGGCAGCGCATTTGGCAATACGAAGTTCAAATTGATTTTCAAATCACCCTCGGATATTTTCCCCGTTTTGCTAAAAACCGACAAAGTGGGGGCGTTTAAAATAGCAGATTTTGACATCAAAGGCGAATACGTGGTAACGGCGGTAGAAGACGGCATCAACCAGCGCCCATCGCAGCTTGTGTTCGATGAGCCATCGGCGGGGGCTTCTTCCGCGGTGCTGCCCAACCCAGCGGCGGCGGCAGAAACGCCCCCCAACCCGAACCTAATTGCCAACGACCTGCGCTGGCAAAACCTACTCAAAGGCTGGGAAGGGGGCATTACGCTGCAAGAAGTAAAGATAAAGACCCAAAAGTCCGACCCAATGAAAAACGATGCACGGCGGATAATGTATGGCGGACAGCCCGACCGCACGGTGTTGGTTGATGACAATCTGGCCGCCAACTTTGCTGGTCAATCGGTGTTGATGATGGTAACCAGTCGAGTACCCAGTGTAAGTCTTGTGAAATTAGGCAATGGTGCAGACCCCTCTCCTGATTATGGAATACAGATAAGAGGAAGAGCTGGTATATTGATGCTTGACGGTGTTCAAGTAACGCCCAGCATTGTATCAAGCCTCAACCCTTTTGAGATAGACCGCATTGACGTATTGACCGACCAAGCGGCGGTAATGGGCGTAGCAGGTGGTGGGGGCGTAATTAATATTCTGACCAAACGCGGCCCGGGTAGTGGCTCGGCCAAAAAGTCGAAATCGGGTACGGTGATGGGCTACGAAATAAGTCGCGTGTTTTTTGTGCCTAACTACAAAGTAAGCCCCGAATTGATGCAGATGGACTCACCACCCACATTGTACTGGAATCCGAGGGTGAGAGTACAAAATGGCAAAGCCTTCGTTCAGTTTACGACCGCCAAGCTACCCGCCCAATACGCTGTTTGGGTAGAAGGACTCACCACCGCAGGCACGCCCGTAACAGGAGCATTGACCATACAAACCAAACGATAAACAATAAATTAAACGCCGACCCCATGCGCCCAAACCGTCAGTCCGTTGCCGCGCATGGGTTTTTTAGGGTCATAAACTAACAAAGAATGGAGGAGTATCGTGTTGATTATGAGTGCGTTTGATAGGATTTTGTGCCAAATCTTTTAACCTTAGCCTTTAGGCTGGGGCAAGCACAAACAAAGACATTTTGGGGCTTTAGCCCTGACTTGTTGCAGGGCTAAAGCCCGTAGGAGTTGTCGTTTTGCGGTTTACCCTACGCTAAAGCGCAGGGTTATAGGATAGATTAATTTGGTGCGACATCACTGCATAGATGTGCCTTTTAAGTAATTTGGTATAAATAAACGACGTTTCAATTTTGTATAAAACTTTGATAATAAGCACTTTGTGATTCTATTGACTATCGACTATTGACCGTGGACAATCAACACACTGATACAAACATTAGTATTCATTCGACAACAAAATATTGGAAACAATCACAAAGTCGCTCTTGATTTGTGCTGTTACAAGGCTTGCAGAATGATTCATCAGACATTATCAAGAAACCCAAACCGTTAGCCCGCTGCCGCGCATGGGGTTTTGAAATAGCTCCAAAAACAATTTAGCCGCTCCAAGCAACGTTTGTAGTAAAGAAATACAAATGAGATTTATGTGTTTTTAGTATCTTCACATCTTTTCTATAATTTGTACACACAACTACCTGATTGTTTATGAGTTGGCGGCGTATTTTTTGTGTTGTTTTGCTTACTTGGGGCGGGGCTTTTCAAGTCTGGGCTAAGCACATTGTAGGAGGAGATTTCAGCATGGCCGCCACAGCCACCCGTGGCCGCTATGTGCTTACGCTCAATCTCTACAACGACAACGTGTCTGCCGACCCCGCTACTTATGAAACTTCTATCATAGTTTATATTTTCAGAAAAAGTGATAATGTAAGAATGAATCCCCCCATGGGCACCAGAATAAACCGCCAAAGCATCACGTCCGTTGTTTATGAAAATGCCAAGTGTGCCGAAAACCGCCAGCTGGCAACCTCCGAAATCCGTTACAGTTCCGAAATCTCCTTAGACCCTGCCGTTTATACCGACCCGCAAGGCTACTACATCATTTGGGAACGCTGTTGTCGCAACGATGTCATTTCCAATATTCAAAAGCCTGGTGGCACGGGTATTGTCTTTGTGCTTGAGTTTCCTGCCATCGTTCAAAACATGGTAGAATTTAAAAACTCTTCGCCCGATTTCAAATTTCCCAATGGTGACTATATCTGCGCCAATCGGCCTTTTAGCTTTGACATGGGCGCTACCGATGCCGACGGCGATGAACTGCGCTACTCGTTGGTTACGCCACTGGCAGGTTATACTACTACTGCTAATGGAATGACTGTGGGGAATGGACAGTCGCGTAGTAGCTATCCCGAAGTACGCTGGGCAGCGGGTATTGGCTTGGCCAATTTTATACCAGGCCCACGGCCACCCACTATCAGCAATCGCGGTGTTTTGAGCCTCACTGCCAACCAGCCAGGGCTGTATGTGTTTGCGATATTGGTCGAAGAGTTTCGCAACGGCGTGAAAATTGGGGCAGTACGCCGTGAGTTTCAGTTGCCCGTGGTAGATTGTGGCCGTGCCATACCGCCACCGCCCTCTATTTTTGAAAACGACACCATCACGGCCATTCGCACGGTGTCGTTTTGTGAAGGCAGTTCTACCGAAATTTCTACCCGTACCGACCCCACGCTGGCGTATCAGTGGAAAAAAGATGGGTCTAATTTGGCCAACGAAAAGAGTGCGAAGCTGAAAGTAAACCAGCCAGGCGACTACCAAGTGGTGGTGAGTTTGGCCAAAACTTGCTCCGTTGATACGACTTCTTACGTGGTGAAAGTAACTGCTCTAAAAGGTCCAAACGCCCGCCTCACCCCTACCGACACGCTTCGGTTTTGTGGCGGCGACACGGCCATCATCACAGCCACCGACTCACCCACGTTTCGGTACGAGTGGTTCAGAGATGGTTCACTTTTGGCCAACCAAAGCCGCAGTACCTTGCGCACCACGCAGGCGGGTAGTTACAGTGTGCAAGTGCGCAACAGCCAACAAACGCTGGCCTGCCCCACCCGCGACACCGTGCTGGCACTGCTCACCACCAAGCCCATTGCCAACCTAACGGCCTCCAAAAATAACTTTTGCCCCTACGACTCGGTGCAACTCCAAACCGACTGGCCAACGGGCCAAACGGGTTTGTGGCTGCGCGACAATACTCCGCTTTTGGCTGTTAATAAGGCCATTGTAGTAAAACAGGCGGGCGTTTATCGGGTTACGATTACCAATGGCCAATGCGCTACTACTTCGTCGCCGGTGGTCATCAAACAAAACGCGGGCGTAGTTATTCAATTCGATTCGTTGCAACCTGTGTGCCTTGAAGAGCAGCCGCTGGTGGTGCTGGGGGCGTTGCCTGCGGGCGGTAGTTTTAGCGGAAAAAACGTAGAAAATGGTGTTTTCAACGCCAGGCTGCGGGCGTTGGCTTGCACCCCGTTCAGTATCAGTACACCAACAACGAAGGCTGCACAGCTGCCCAAACGCGGTATTTGGGCGTAGAACCTTCGCCCGTGGTACGTTTGCGGACTTCCAACACTTTACAGCGCGGCGCAAGCCTTGTGCTGCAACCCCAAGCAGATAGCTTAGTGGTTAAGCAGTACGAATGGCAACCCACAACGGGCCTTTCTGACCCCACCGCCCGCAATCCGACGGTTAGCAACGTCAATGAGAATATCTCCTATACGCTGGTCGTAACGAGTGCCAACGGTTGCAAGGCGCAAGCTTTTACGAGCATTGTCATCGCCGATTTTCTGTACATTCCCGACGCTTTCTCGCCCAACGGCGACGGCCTGAACGAAATGTGGGAGTTACAAAAAACGGAGAAATACCCCGATTTTGAGGTCTATATTTACAGCCGATGGGGCGAGTTGGTGTTCTACAACCGCGAAGGCCACAAAAACTTTTGGGACGGCAAGTATCTGGGTAACAAAGTTTTACCAGGGGTTTACAGCTACGTTATCAAGACCACCGATGCTGCCCAAAAAATCCCAAACAGGCAGGGAGCCGTTTGGGTGTTGAACTAATATCTCATTATTTATTTGTAAAATAAATCTGCAATGCCCATATTTGCGCTCCCAATTCGGGCCTATAGCTCATTCGGTTAGAGCAACTGACTCATAATCAGTAGGTGCTTGGTTCGATTCCAAGTAGGCCCACTTGATAATCAAGCAGTTACGTTAATTCGTGGCTGCTTTTTTGTTTTACTTGCACCACAACTTGCACCACAAAAGGGCTGGTTGCCCTATTTGGAGGTAGTAACGCCATAAAAAAAAGCCGTACATCGCTGCGCGGCCTTCTTATGTTACCAATGCCCAAAAGAACTTTTTCCAAAATTGAGGTAAATACTTTGTTTTTTAAGGCTTAATTAAGGTAGAAGCATCTAAAATACAGGCAAAAAATAGGCTTTTTATCTAAAAATAAGGCTTTTATTAGACTTTCAATTTTGTAAAGTGCTGTAAATCAGATAGAAAATATTGAAAAGACAAAAACTGCCCCCCCCCTTATAGTTTTGCCATTGTTTACACGCTTGCGGGCATAAGGTATGGCTGGTTGGTCGCGTAGCCTTTTAGGCCCCCCCTACAACACCGAGGTAGGGGTTACCGACGTGGTAATACCTGTCGCAAATTGCGACACCCTTACGCTTGGCAAATGAGCCGCAATAGAAGTTCCAGTAGCTGTTTCATATTGTCAGTTCAGTAAGGTTTTAAATGGGAATACACCAGTAACCTTAGCTTGCTCGTTTACTATGTCCAATGCTTCATCGCTCGATAGCATTGCCTCTGCGTCGGCATAGCCCAATACACGGGCGCAATCGTCGCCGTTAATCACTATTTCGCCCGTCTTTTTGTCTTTATAGAAGCGTACTTGCTGATTTTCGTAATAGTCTTCAAAGGCTTCGTGGGTGGGGGTTTCTCCAATTTTAATCATGGTTTCTATTGTTTATAGTGAATACTGTTTTGAATACTGTTTTAACTTCACGGCGGCGGCCTCGTTGCTAATATAGAACGCATCGTATAGCACCGACAAAGGCACGGGTTGAGCATCAAGGGTAGGCTGTAAATTTAGCATACCCATTTTGTCTTCTTGTTGAGGTTCAGCATCATATTGAAGGGTATGGGAAAGTTTTCGTACACCCATTCCGTTCTGTTGAGGCTTGCAAGGCTTATGCTCGACATGATGTTGAGCATTGGTAAACGGTGGTAAAACAATGCCGTGGCTTTCGGCCATCGAAAACACCAAGCCCAATGTCGAACTCTTACCACCCTTTCTCATACAAGCTGCAAACTGCCTATCGGTATCGACTTGATTATACTTTGGGTGGAACTGGCTCAATTGGTGGTAATAGTCGCGGCCACTTTCGCCCAACTCATTGGCCAAGGCACAACCCACACCAAACCATGCTCCGTAATCGCTGGTAATGTCTATCGAGTGGCGGCAAATCTCATCTACCAGTTCATCAAATCGGGCATTATCATTGGTGGCAACAAAAACACGCTTTGGTGGTCTGTGAGCCGTCGGCTGTGGTTTGTCATAAACTGTAAAAATAGATGCGGCATCGTTCAGATAAACCTCTGCATCGTAGGAGTACCCACGCAATCGCGTAACGTCGCGGCACGCCTTATCTACTTCAACTCCAAAGCCCGAAAAAATGCGTTTGAGCGCGTCAAAATGTTGGCCGTGATGTTCGGGCTTCGCTATCGGGATACCCACGGCATAGCCCTTGCCCGATACCGATTTGATGCAAAAAGCTACGTTTGGTATTTTGACCAACTGCGCTTTGAGGTCAAAGAAATTACCAATTGCTTCATTTCCTTTGTGGTCAATATCCAAGCAGATTAATCCGCTGTGTTCTTGCAAGCAGTCGGCAGCACGGTAGCTAAACAAGCCGCTTGCTGTGATAGCTGGCAAAGTAGATTTTAGTTTGTCTCGCTGCGCTTTATCGTCAATGGCTCTGATTTTCTCGACCACCTCACGATATTTGGTTGAGGTTAAAAACTGCCTCAACGTGGTAGCTTTTGGATTGCCCGCTGTATTGTAGTTGGCAAAAATAGAAATCGGTTTATCAAGTACATTCATGGTTGCAAATTTTAGAGTAACCGCACCCAACCCAACCAGTTTTATATTAGACAGGTGGTTAGGTTGGGTTGGGTCTTATTGGTTGGTTTCGACTGCTTCAATGGTTGCAAATTTTAGAGTAACCGCACCCAACCCAACCAGTTTTATATTAGACAGGTGGTTAGGTTGGGTTGGGTCTTATTGGTCGGTTTCGACTGCTTCAATGGGCGAAAGTTGGTAGGTAGTAGCTTTACCAGTAAGTCTATTTATTTTCAAGTAACAAGCCGCTCCGCTACTATCATGCAGAACCCAATCTTTTCCTTTTCTCTCAATTTCGGCCAATCGCTCCATGATAGGGTTTTTGCTTAGTTTGGTTTCGGCTTTCAGATGGGCGAGCAAATCCGTTTGAGATACGGGCGTGCTGGTTAAATAGTCTTCCAGTATTTCGGCTATGTCGTTGGCATCGTAGCGACGGGTTGAGCCTTCCACGCTTGCCAACATTTCGCTGGGTGCAAGTATCAAACCGTCTATTTCTGCCGAATAAGTCAGATACAGAGAGTTGGGGCGTTTGATGCTACGTACTTTCAGATATCGCAATCGTATTACGTCGGTATCGTTGCCGTTGCCATCACGAACAAAACCAATTTGAAAAAATGTACTTGATTTATTGGCAAACTCCGTACCCAAATGGCCGCGCGCTTTTTCACTCCCTGGGTTTTCGTGAATAATACCTACTATGGTCGCGTTTTCATTTTCACAAAGGTTATTCAAGAAATCGCAAAGGGCTAAACTGTCTTTTGCATCGTTGAAATCCGACACGCAATCTGTAAGCACGTCCAACACGCAAAAGATGTGCCCGTCGGTCTGACTTCTAACATACTCCAAATACTCTTTTACTGCTTCCAGTCGTTTGGCACGTGGGATGGTTTTTATACTGGTATAATAAAAGTCAGGAACTTCGGCAAATGCGTTAAAGCCTGCCTTTTTACGGATAGACTGAATCGTTTGCGGCAATTCCTCCTTGGTGTTTCGCTCGGTATCTATGTGAACCAATACAATTCTTTCCAAAGGATGCTTGGAGTATCCTAAATGCTTGGTATCGTTTTGCGGCAGCGTAGAAATAACCACCGAACAAAACAGCTCACCAATGCGCGATTTGTGCGAGCCAAAACGCCCTTGTATGCCTACCAACGTGCCGCGCTTTATAGTGGGCAAACCGTCGCGCGAGATAATGGGCGGTGTAAAAACTACTTTTTGGGCGGCTTTCTGCTTAATTTCTGAACTTACACTTTGCAACCGCTCCAATAGTGATAGCGATTTTTCTGGCTGCGATTCTTGACCACAACTGTTGAGGTCAAAACCGTTAGGTATGGTTACATTTTTAACTAAATTTGTCATGGCTTTAAATATTTTTTTAAAGGGCGTTGGCTGTCGTAAGCGGTCGCCCTTTTTTGTTTCAGAATAATTCGACGCGGAACTGGTCAAAATCGCGGGCTATTAGATACACGCCATTTGCAGCCTTAATATTAGCTTGCACGGCCTTTTGGGCTTCGCTTTGGGTGTCTTTTCCCGTCTTTATCTCTATGGCTATCAGTCGGCCTTTTACCACCGCTATCAAATCAGACACTCCCACGGTTGAACCGCTGCGTATGTATCCAATATCTTGACGATAGAAGCCTGCAACATTGATGCGCATGGCATAGCCGCCACGAAGTGATACGTAGTCTTCAATGGCCTTAGTGAGTGCGTTGGTGGGCTTCGTGTTGCGCTTTGGTGTGGTTGGATTAGCTACGAATGTACCTTGTACAAAATCATAGCTTTGGGCAGGCCTAAACTTTCGCATCTCTCAAAAAGGCTTCAAGTTTATCCTGCTCAAAATACAGGCGGCCAAACCTCTTCAAATGTGGAATGGCAGTAATACGCTGGTAAATAGTCTGGACCGATAGCCCTAAATAATCGGCTGCTTCGTGGGCATTAAGAAACTTTTGCCCCGTCTTGGCTGGTGGGTTAGTACTAAGGCTTTCGACCTCATCTTTTACAATTGCGCGAAACTCAGCAAGTAGGTCTGCAAGCGCGATACCGTTTAAAATAATCTGACTCATTGCATCATGTTTTAAGTGAATGATGCTGCAAATCTGAATAAACGTAAAAAGTCCTTTCAAGTACTAGACTCAAAAGGACTCAAAAAAAGGACTCAAAAAGACTTATTTTCTCTGTTATTGTTCTAATAAAAATATTTTTGGCAATGGTTTTTTACACCTTGCACTTTGTGAGTTTATGTTTTTTGTAACATTCTGTCTGTCGAATGAACTGTGTGTGGTAGATTTTGCGCTGCTGTAAATAAAGTTTTTTAGAATCCATTCCACCAAGTCTTTATTTAAACCTGTGATGTAACCGTTGCTTTTTGCTCTCCAAAATACATCTGTTAATTTATTGGCGTTTTGATTCCATTTTAGGGGCGTATCTACACTTTGACCCTTTAAAAGGCTTTGCAGATTCGTTGAATCGGCTATGTGTAGTTCAAGTATTTGTACAATGATTCGTTGGCCTTCTTCGGAAATAGTGATTTCTTTTTGCGGCTCATTTTCCTCAACCACGGGCGGTGCTGCTGGCTCAATAACTGCTGAAACATACTCACGGCTATCTGTGTGTTGATTCAATCTTGGTGGTTTTGCCTGCCTTTCCTCGTCTTTCCTGCAAAACTCTTTTTCGGGTGTATTGCCCGCATAACTCAAAAACGCTTCTTCTATTTCTATAAAAATATTTAGCCAATTGTCATAAGTTGGGTTATTTCGATATTTTCTATCTATTGGATAGCGGTTTACTTCCAACTTTAACAATAGCCAAAAAAAGACGTGTTTTACTTCATCGTTGAGCGGCAAATCCATCAAGTGTTGAAAAGTTGAATGGGGTTTGTTTTGATTTTCTCTAAGAAATGTTCTTTGCTCCCACCAAAGGTTCATAAATGCCAACGGTTCAATAAAACCCGCTCTTTCACCTGTTTGAAAATACTTTTTTGGAAACAAGATGCAGTCTTTCTGATTGGGAATCCTCTCAACATTATGATAAAAATCCCAATCGTTTTTGGCCGAAAAGCCTTCAAAATCCTTGGCCGTGTATTGGTAGCTTTGCGGCAGCGGTGTTATAGAAATGTACGGCTCGTTGAGGTTGGCAGGATACCCGTTTAAGCAAAAAATCTTTTCGGGTGTGTTGCCCGCATAACTCAAAAATGCTTCCTCTATCAAAACCAACGCGATACCATGCTGGATACTGTTGATTTGCAAAATAGGATAACCCCCATGAAACTTCAAGATAAACCCATACAACACGTGCCTTTGTTCGTCGGTCAATGGCAACGCCTCAAAGTGTTGCAGCATACTGTATGGAGTTTTTACATTTTTATCGAAATACAAAAACTGCTCCCACCAAAGGTTTATAAACTCCAATGGCTCAATAAAACCTTTTCTTGCACCTCTTTCAAAGTACTCTTTGGTTTGACGGACAAAATCTTGGTCTTTAATATTTTCGGCATTGAGATAAAAATCCCAATCGTTTTTGGCCGATACAGATTCAAGTGTATTGTTCATGCTATGCTCATCTTTAAACCCAACCCCTCGGCTACTTTCAAGAACGTAGAAAGTTGCACGTCCACGTGGCCGTTTTCAATGCGGCTAATAAACTCTTTGTGCATACCCACCCGCTCGGCCAACTGGCTTTGGGTAAGGTGTTGGCGGTTGCGTTCGTCTTTCAAGGTGTTGCACAGTTCGGCGGTCTGCCGCTTAGATTCTGACCGCTCCAATAGATGAGGCGGCACGGGGTGTTTTTCTAAAAAGGCTTTGGCACGGGCAACTTGCGCCAACGCGATAGGAGAATTAGCGTATTTTTTCAAATCGGGGTTTACTTTCTCGGCTCTCATGTTGTTTGTTGTTTTCGTTTCACTAAAAATGCTTCGTAATTGATTCCTTTTTCAAAATCACACCATTTGCTATTTGTATAGCCTAATACTTCAAACTCACTTTGTATTTCGTTGAGGTTGTTGGCTATTCCCATTTGATACAGTCGCGTTCGGGCTGGGGTGCTACCCTTGGCAAAAACCGAAACGTGAGCGTAGCGGTCTGTAAAGTCCAATACAGTAGCCGCCACGGTAGCCAACACTTTTTGGCTGTCCCCGTTGTTGGTTCTAATCGTGTCGCTCAATTCGCCCGTTGTAGGGTCAATATCTACGAAACCCAAATTATAAACTTCGTTTTCTTCAATGGGCAAATACTCAATCAGTTTATTAACCCGACCGCTTTTGCCCTCGCTCACAAATTCGTAAACGGTAGCGGTAATATCGGTTTCAAAAGCATATCTTTCTTGATTCATACAACGAAAGTAAATAATAATTGATTCATTAACAAACTCAAAGTAAGTTATCCAAGTAGCTTTTTATTTTTTCGTCGCTGAAACTGCCCAAATAGTTTTCGGTGGTTTTTAGGTTGGTATGCCCCAAACTCTTACTGATAAAAGCCAAAGGGGCTTCCGATTGCAGCAGTATAGTAGCGAAACTGTGGCGGGCTGCATAGGTGGTTACGTCGCCTTCAATGCCCACGGCCTCGGCTATTCGTTTTACCCATCGGTTGGTCATCTTGATAATTTGGTGAACTACTACCTTTTCACGCTCGGCAGTCGTACCACTTTCCAAAAACGGAAATAGGTAGGCCGTCGGTCGTTGGTCAGTATTGCCCCACCGCTCAATAATTGCCCATGATTCGAGAAAAACTTTGGCTACAATCTTGGTTTGATTACCCTTCTTGCTCCGCGCCGTCTTTTGGCGTACAAAAGTCAAGCGGTCGGCTTGGCGGTCTAAATCTTGCCAACGCAAGCGGCACACATCGGCCAAGTTCATGCCATTGGTCAAATAAGAAAATACCCACAAATCGCGGCTGCGTTGCTCCAAAGAGTTTGGCAAACATTCGTACTGCATCAGCTTTTGAATGTCTTCTTTGCTCAATGCCTTTTTGGTGTTTGTTCCCGCTGGTATGGTGTAGCGATTGCGGCCAAAAGGGTAGGCATCGCGGGGCATTATACCCGCTTCAATGGCATCGTTTACGACGGCTCTAAGGTGGCGCAAATAAATACCCACCGTGGTAAGGCTTGCACCCGTTGCTTTGGCGTTGCCTTTCTTTGGGTTGTTGGTCTGTGGACTTTTGCCGTACTTGGTTGCCCAATTTTCGTAGTCAGTCAATAGTTCGCTTGTAAGGTGTTCAAATTGCAATACTGGCACGGTTGGGTCTTCGTTGCGCTTGGTTATTTTTGGCAGCGGTGGTAAGCCCAAATCTTTTCGGGCTACATTATCCAAACTGGCCACGTAGCGGCTCAAACTTTTGGCGGCTTGTTCGTAGTTGAGCGCATTGCCAATGCGGTCGGCCTTACGCATGGTGGCAGCTTTGGTAACCATAGCCGCAAAGACGCTGTTAGTGTCGGCCACTTCCTTTTTTTCAACGCCCCAATTATCGTACTGGTCTTTGAAGGATTCAAACTCAAAGTTCACGCCCATTGCCTCGGCAATTGTTTCGGCACGTCGGTAGTAACCGTTTGGTTTGGCGTAAATGTCGGCATAGAGTTTGCGCCTTGTTTCGTCTTTTACCGTACCTGCCAACTTTTCACCTTTTTTAGGTAAATCTTTCCATTGGTCGGGCGTTATTTTAATGCCCGTGGTATAAAGCCGCTGCTTCCGATTGTGAGTAACCACGATTTTAATAATACCCTCGTTTTGTGCGGTGGCTCGATTGTCAAAAAATAGGTTTACAGTTGCCATGTCCTTAGCGTATTTTGGTTAAATGTACGGGGCCGCCCGCGCGGTGCAAGTATTTTTTCAGTTGCAATACAACTTGCAATACAAAAGTACAGAATAAAAGCATAAAAGCAATAACCAAAAATAAAGACCAATGCTATAACTATCTAATTATCAGTAATTTTGTCTATAAATCAATAAATAGAAATAACCACAAAAAACACGCTGGCTATGACTCATAATCAGTAGGTGCTTGGTTCGATTCCAAGTGGGCCCACTTGATAATGTGGTTCGCCACTCCGAAAGCAGTTACGTTCATTCGTAGCTGCTTTTTTATTTTACTTGCAATACAAAACCACATTGAGGCAGTAAAGCCATAAAAAAAGCCTACCCTGTTGAGATTGGCGCGGCGGTTTGAGAACTTGAATTTTTGAAGTACTTGCCGTTAGGAAAAAACTATTTTTGGGCATTGCCATTCACAGTTAAGTCCAAGCTGTCTTTGCGCTGCGCATCGGTGGCGACCTTTTCTAAAGTCCGACATCTTAGCTACCTATACAAAACACCCGAAACGCACAAAGTTCTAATAATGAACTATTTACAATAAAAAATATCGCGCAAAATTTGAAAAGTTCACGCTAAAATGGAACTGGAGAAGCGACTCAATTTGTGCCAATCAAAAAAGCCACGTATTTTTGTTGAGGTATTGGCGGTCAAAACATACATCAATTTGCAAATTATACTCCAAAATTTAGGGAAGCGTTTCAACCGCGAATGGATTTTTAGAAACCTCCACACAACCCTCCAAACGGGTCAAAGCTACGTGTTTGTGGGGCCAAACGGCAGCGGAAAGTCCACGTTATTGCAAGTGTTGATGGGCGCAATACCGCACACCGAAGGCACAATTCAGTACACAAAAGACACATCTGAGATACTCCAAATTGACGACTGGTTTCGGCAAATGGTGCTGGCTGCGCCTTATCTTGAACTCATCGAAGAGTTTACGCTCAACGAGCTTTTGGCGTTTCATCAACAATTTAAACCCTTCAAAAAAAGTATTACCGCTTTAGAAATAATACAAAAATTAGAACTGGAATCCTCTCAGCACAAGCTCATTAAGTACTTTTCGTCGGGTATGAAGCAGCGGCTCAAATTGGGATTGGCGTTTTATTCTGACGTGCCAGTGGTACTCCTCGACGAGCCTACGTCCAACTTAGACGCGCGTTGGTCGGCTTGGTACCGGGCCGAAGTGCAACAATTGCAGGCCGAGCAATTGCTCATTATTTGTTCAAACGTACCCGCCGAATACGATTTTTGTTCTAACGTAATAGACTTGATACACTACAAATAAAAACGGGGAGTCGCAGCCAACAAGCCACGCTCCCCGTTTTTGAGATAATTCAAAAAATCTACATCAATTTCCAGCCTTCGCGGTATTTGCGCGATACAAACTGGTTGGCCTCATCAAAGTTGGTAATCTTCATGTTGGCTCCGTCCCACAACAGTTTTTTGCGGCCTGGATAATCAAATCCTTTGCCATTGGCAGTCCGAATGTTGTAACTCCGAATGGCCAAATTACCCATCAAAACCGACTCGGTGAGCGGCCCAGAAAAATCAAACGACGAGGTAAGGCCTTTGTGCGCGGCACTGTTAAAACCCGCTTTGCAGGCTTCGGTCCAGAGTACTTGGTGGCCCCACTCGGGGGCGGTATTTTTTGCCAAGTTGTTGCGGTCTTCTTTGGGGACTTCGTATTTTTCACCGCTTTTGGTAAATACCTTTGGGTTGAGGCCGTACATTCCGCACATCATCAAGCCTTTGTCGCCAATCAAAAACACGCCGTTGTTGCCGCCGTCGTCGCTCAATGGCACGCTTTCGGGCAAAAACTCAGGGCGAAATGGCTTAATACCGCCGTCAGACCAAGTCATGGTTACGGCCGATTTGTTTTTGGCAGTAGCCCCAAATTTAAGCTGCACCTGCGACGACGGCGGGCAACCTTCGGGAATGTACTCGGGAGTCCAATCTTTCAAGAAAACCGCCCCTACGCTGCATTCTACTTCGGTGGGGTAGCCCAGTCCCAAAATACGGAAAGGTGCGTCCATTTGATGGCAGCCAATGTCGCCGAGTGCCCCCGCGCCAAAGTTCCACCATCCGCGCCACTTAAATGGGTGATAAGCAGGCGAATAACCCACTTTTTCGGCGGGTCCGAGCCACAAGTCCCAATCTACATCAGAGGGTATGTCGCTCACTGCCGTTGGCACAGGAATACCCTGCGGCCACACGGGGCGGTTGGTCCAAATGTGCACGGTATGCACGTTGCCAATCAGCCCTTTGTCAAACCACTCCACCATTGTTTTTTGGGCAGGATTTGACGACCCCTGGTTGCCCATTTGAGTTACTATTTTGTATTTACGGGCGGCTTCGGTCAGCATACGGGCTTCGTAAATGTTGTGCGTCATGGGTTTTTGCACGTACACGTGTTTGCCCATTTGCATGGCGGCCATGGCTACTGCGGCGTGGCAATGGTCGGCGGTTGATACCGTTACGGCATCGATGTTTTTGCCTTCTTTTTCGAGCATCACCCTAAAATCTTTGTAACGGGCGGCGGTGGGGTGTTTCTCAAAGTTTTGTTTGGCACGGCCCCAGTCAATGTCGCAGAGGGCTACAATGTTGTTGGCACCGTTGTTATAGGAGTTGTTGGTGTCCGAAAACCCCTTGCCCGACACGCCCACGCCCGCAATGTTGAGCTTGTCTGATGGTGCAATGAAGCCTTTGCCCACCACGTGGCGCGGTACTATAAAAAAGCTACCAGCGGCAGCGAGGGCACTTTTTTGCAAAAAATCGCGCCGCGATACGCCCGCTGCGTCGGTTGGTTCTTGTTCTTGCTGTTTCATTGGTTTAGAAATAAATTGGTTTTTGGACATAAAAGCCCAATGCCCCCCTTTATTTACTGTTACGTACGGGATTACTATTTGGCAACCATATAATGTTGGTACCAACTCTGAAACGCCATCAAATTCCAAAGTAGCTTGCGGTTGTTTTGCTTTACGTCAAAATGCTCATTTTTAAGCTGTTGCACGTATTTATTATCAAACAAACCGTGCTGATTCAAGGCCGACTCTGACAGCAATTCGTTGCAAAGTGGTTTGAGGTCATGGCGCAGCCAACTCGACAGCGGAATGCCGAAACCTTTTTTGGGGCGGTCAATGATGTCGTTCGGAATTTTGTCGCGCATCAATTCTCGCAAAATGTATTTACCAGGTTTGAGGCCATTTTGTTTGTAAGATTTGGGCAACGAGTTCAAGAAATCTACCACGCGATAGTCCAAAAACGGAGCGCGTACTTCGAGCGACGAATACATACTTGCCCTATCTACTTTTACCAAAATATCGTCTATGAGGTAAGTACGGTAATACGTATTGAGCAATTGATTGAAATTGGAGGCCGTTGCCACCTCAGCAATGGCCGCATCAACGGCTTGCAAACCGTGGCCATTTCTGATTTGAGCAAGAATTTTGGGCGCAAAAAGCGATTTCTTGTCGTTGGGTGTAAAACTCCCCATCCAGAGCGTATGGGTATATTTGGCTTCTTCTTCAAAGCCTTTCAAAAACTGTTTTACCTTAAAATCGAAGCTGATGTTGGCATCGCTCACGGGCAAAGCCCGCGCCAACTGCGACACCATTGTTTTGATAAACGAGGGCGTGGCGGCGTAATATGGCCGCACCGCTTCCGAAATAAAAGTAGGATAACCCGCCAAAAGTTCGTCGCTGCCGTCGCCGCCGAGTGCCACGGTTACTTCTTTTCGGGTAAATTTTGAGAGCAAATAAGTAGGAATAACCGACGGGTCGGCAAAAGGCTCGTCGAGTTTGGGCAATATTTCGGGCAACAAGTTAATAGAATCTTGCGCGGTCAGTATTTGCAGGTGGTGGTTGGTGCCGAGTTTTTGAGCTACTTTTTGGGCGTAATCCGTTTCGTCGTACGATTTTTCTTCAAACCCAATCGAGTACGTCTGAATGGGTACGTTGCTGTTTTTTTGGGCATAGTAAGCCACCGTCGAGCTGTCGAGGCCACCGCTCAAAAACACGCCGAGTGGCACGTCAGAAATGAGTCGGCTGGCGGTAGCGTCGTTCAGTAGGGTGTCAAACTGCGCTTTGGCATCTTCAAACGACAACGCTTGGGGCTTAAACGTAATATTCCAAAACGGTTTTTTTTCTTGAATAGCCCCGTCTTTAAAAATAAGATAATGCCCAGGCTCTAATTTGTAAATATTCTTAAAAATACTGTGCGGCGTGGGTACGTAGTCGAAAGTAAGGTAAGCATTGAGGGCATCTAAGTCGAGTTCTTTCGACACCAGCGGGTGCTGCAAAATGGCTTTTGGCTCGGAGGCATAGACCAGCGTTTGGCCAAATACACCATAATAGAGCGGTTTTTTGCCCATGCGGTCGCGGGCAATGAGCATTTCTTTTTTCTGGAAATCGTAAATCCCGAAGGCAAACATACCGTTGAGATGCTCAAACATACCGAGGCCCAGTTCTTGGTACAGATACATCAACACCTCGGTGTCGGAGGTAGTAGAAAACGTGTATTTATTGAGCTTGTGGAGGTAATCTTTGTTGGCGAGGTAGTTATAAATTTCGCCGTTAAAAACCATTCCCAAGTTCTTGCTGGGGTTGAAAAAAGGCTGGTTAGCGCTTTCGCTTAAGTCTAAAATACTAAGTCTGGCGTGCCCAAGTCCCACGTTTTCAATGAGTTGCCCCCCTTGAAAATCGGGCCCTCGGTGGCGCAAGCTCGCGGTCATTCGCAGCAAATCTGACTCAGTACCTTTGCCAACAAATCCAGCTATTCCACACATAAATCTATTTTTTTACTTTGAAATGAAACTCTACTTGCTCAAAACCACCACAACCGCAAACACACAAAGGGGTACGTTGAAATGCGATAAAAACGCTCCACTACCAACGTTTAGTTTCCCCATTTTTATTTAGAGGTTTATTTTTTCTTTGATTGTAAACGGAAACTTGTGCTGCGACTCATAATAAGTACGCGTGATAATCTCGGCCAAAACGCCCATCAAAATCATGAGTAGCCCCACTATAAAAAGCATGGAGCCTATGGTAGGTAGTGGGGTTTCAATGTAGTCTTTTTGCCCGCTGAGCTTGAAATAAGTAGCCAGCATAAACGCCGCCACTGCCACCAAAACCGACAGAATACCCAAGCCGCCAAAAAAGTGAATAGGCCGCTGCAAATACCTATCTAAAAAACGAAGCAAGAGTAAATCGAGCAGTACTTTGTAAGTCCGAAAAATGCCGTAATTGCTTTTACCAAACATCCGAGGCTGGTAGTTCACGGGGAGTTCGGTTACTTTTCCACCCTGCCAAGAGCAATAAACGGGAATAAAACGGTGCATTTGGCCGTAGAGCAATACATCTTTGATAACCTCGCGGCGGTATGCTTTGAGCGTACAGCCGTAGTCGTGCAGCTTCACCCCCGATATGCGGCTAATGAGCCAGTTGGCACTCATAGAAGGCAATTTGCGGGTCAAAAACTGCCCTTGCCAGCGGTCGCGCCGCCAGCCACTCACCACGTCGTAGCCTTCGTCAAGTTTGGCCAAAAGTTTGGGTATGTCGTTGGGGTCGTTTTCTAAGTCGCTGTCTATCAGCACAAATACGTCGCCAGTAGCGTGTTGAATCCCCGCATTGATGGCGGCAGTTTGGCCAAAGTTTCTTTTAAAGTTGATGGCTTTTACGCGGGGGTTGCGGGCGCACACTTCACGGAGTAGTTCAAACGAGTTGTCTTTTGAGCCATCGTTTACGGCCACAATTTCGTAATCGTACTGGCCAATGGCTTTTTCTAATTGCTCAAACAAAAAAGGTAAACCTTGGCCTTCGTTGTAAATAGGAAGAATAACAGAGATTTGGGGCATATTGTCTTAATTTTCGGCCAAGCTTTGTGGGCAGTACAAATTATATGCTGCTACTTAATGGAACTAAACCATTTTTTTGCCACGATAAGCCACAAAGTTAAGGGGTATTGTGATACATACAGCACTTTACCCTACTAAACTTAGTAAACGGAGGCAATTTTCCATCGTCTTTATTGTAGGTCCAGAAAGACAGGCGGTATTTATTTCTCCAAGTTTTCAGCCCAATTGAAACGGTCGGCGGGCGAAAATTTCCACGGTGCTTGGTTGGTTTCGAGGTTGTTGAACATGGCGTTCCAAGAGCCTGGGGCCTGGGCTTCGTCCATGACGCGGTATCTGCGCAATTGCAAGATAATATCAAGCGGGCTGATTAGAATGGGGCATTCTTGCACGCAGGCATTGCAGGTAGTACAGGCCAGTATTTCGTCTTCTTTGATGTAGTCGCCAAGCAGGCTTTTACCGTCGTCTTTGAACGTACCGCCGTTGGCCTCTATGTTGCGGCCTACATCTTCGAGGCGGTCGCGGGTGTCCATCATTATTTTACGGGGCGAGAGTGCCTTGCCCGTCAAGTTGGCGGGACAAGCCGAGGTGCAGCGGCCACATTCGGTGCAAGAGTAAGCATCCATGAGGTTTTTCCAACTCAAATCTGGCACGTCTTTGGCCCCAAACCGCCCAATTTCGGCGGGTGCTTCAGTGGCATCGGGATTTTCGAGGCCGAGCATTATTTTTACTTCTTTGGTTATTTCGGGCATATTGTGCATTTCGCCCTTCGGAATAAGATTGGCAAAATAGGTATTTGGAAAGGCCAAAAAGATGTGCAAATGTTTGGAATAAGTAACGTAAGTGGCAAAGGCAAAAATGCCCAAAATGTGCGCCCACCACGCGCCGCGCTCCAACGCCACCAAGCCGCCGTCGCTCAAGCCCGCGTAGAGTGGTTTCAAAAATTGGCTAAACGCAAACGAACCCGTAGCGAGGTAGTGCGCGTTACCGCGTTCTTGGAGTAGGCTGTCGGCGGCGTTCATGCTCAAAATAGCCAACATCAGTACTATCTCAACCACCAAAATAACGTTGGCATCGAGCACTGGCCAGCCATTGAGTTCGCGGTGGCGACTGGGTTGGAGGCGTTCTGTTTTGATAACGTTGCGCCGTATCAAAAATACCACACAAACTGCCAACACACCCACGGCCAAAAATTCAAAGAAATTGATTAAAACGGGGTAAAACCCGCCCAAAAGCGGGGCAAACAAACGGTGCGTACCAAAAATACCGTCGAGTACAATTTCCAAAACTTCCAGATTTATCAACAAAAAGCCCGCATAAATCACAAAGTGCATGGCTCCCACCACGGGCCGACTAAACATTTTGCCCTGCCCAAAGGCTACTTTCAGCATGGTTTTGAGGCGCAAAGCGGGCTGGTCGGTGCGGTCTTCGGGCTTGCCGAGATGAATGGTTTTTTTGATAATACCCACGCGCTTGCCAATGAGCCAAGCCGTGAGGCCAAGCGCGGCTACAAACAAAATTTGTTGAATAATTTGCATCTTGAAAAAAAGTAAAAAAAGTTATGCACGCATACTATTAGCAAATATCGGGAGAAAAGTGATAGTTGCAAAGTAAATGTGAGGGGAATATCTATTTAAAAAGTTCGGTTGATGTAAAATTGGCATTAATCTCAAAGTCTTGGTTTCCTCCCTCAGATTTTGTTTTACCATCTTTTCGAATTATCATTTTATTCTCTTCTAATTTGTTAAAAATCATACGAACCTTTCGCTGAAATGTTTCAAACTTGCTCAAATCAATTATTTGCTTGTTTTTATTTACAAAAATGACTTTCCCTGTTCCATTGGCCGTTACAGGTTTGTTTTGGTGCGCGTAATTATTATTCCAATAAATGACATTCAAGATTTCTTTTGCGTCTTCTTTTAAATAATCGTAATCTTTTTTGAAGATAGCTCGTAACTCTTCGCCAAAATCGGTCTTCATCAAAGTTCTATCTACTCGATAAATTGGATAAATTTCTGGGCTCTGGGGGTCTTTAAAAATCAATCCTTTGTCTTCTAAATTGGCAATAACCTCTTTGTGATTATTGTCCATTGTCAATAAAATAGTGTATTGTTCGAGTCGGTTCAACAGCTCTGATTTTCGATAAAAACTCAGCATTATTTTCTCGTCTTCTCCAAGTTCTTTACCGTACTTTGTACGCGTGTAGCCCGCAAAACTGTTGAGCCAAATTTCCATTTCTGCATCATACACTTTTCCTTTTGGGATAAATAACTTTATTTCGCCGTCAGTCAAAATGTAGGAAGGAACATCTATGAGATTTTCTAAACAGGCATCAATCAGTGAGGATAATCCTTTGCCTATGCCTTCCCAGCGGTCGAAACTTTTTAGTAAATCGGCCAGTTTTGGATTCCGGGCTACTTGGATAGGCACAATTCGCCTAACTTTACCAAACTCTGAATCAAAATGTAACCTTTGCCTTCGCCCAAAAGCACCTGGATTTTGAATCATCAACCTTTCATTTGGTTTTATTTCAATGATTACAAAACGCTCGCTTCTATAACTTCGATGGGCAATCGCATTGTTGATACTCTCCCTAATCAGGTCTTCGGGATATTCTGGCTCGGCTGTACCGCTGTTTGCATAACCGACTCCTACCTGAATACTCCGATATATAAAAGAAAAGCTGTCTTCTATTAAAGTAATGACGTTGTCTTTAAATGGTTTCTTGTCGCTCGCTACTTTGATTGGCGAGGCTACATAACAATCTACTTCGCATTTTCCTTGAATATAGTCTTCCACATAATCTCCACAGACCAACATTCCGAGCAAGGTAGGTTGTTTTTCGCGCACAAAACTTTTGCGATGCAAAAATGGCAACGCTGCTTCCAAATCTGCTTTCAGCGTTTCTCCACTCTTTTTACCTCGATTGAACTTCAAAATATATTCATTCAGTTTGTCTATGTTCAAGACATCAAGTGTTGCATTTTTTACAATTTCCAATTCTTGATGTGTAATTACTTCAGCTTTCAACTCTTCGTATTCTTCTATTTCTGCTCGGCTCAACTCATGGTCGCCTGTCAGTTTCCTAAAATAAGCCTTCCCCTCATAATGAGCGTATTTTTTGTCGTCGGCCAGTTCATCAACATACAACAGGGCAATATTTCCATCTAAAAAATCACGAATTTCAATTCTTGAAAGACAACTTGAAACATCAATCGATAGTCCATCTTTATCCGTGAATTTTTTGGGCAAAACCTGCTTTAAATAGTTTTCGTTGTCAGTGCTATTGGTGTATCCCGTAAATTTATAATGTGGCGGTTTTGCATTATTTTTATCATTAATCCCGATGATAATCACCCCACCGTTGGTATTCAGGAAGGCACAAATTGACTTGTGCCAATCGTCTCCCCACCCGCCAGCAAGATTTTTAAGCTCCAACCGTTCGTTTTCAACTTCCCTGTAAGTTTGTGTTGTTATGCAGTTGGCAATAACTTGTAAAATAATATCTATCGAGGTTGCCATTTTATCAGCAGAAAAATGTGTGCTACAAACATACATTTTTCTGCTGATAAAAGACAATAGTATTTTATAAAGTCTTGATTATAAAGTATTTATAGCAATTATTCCATTTCAATGCCAATTTGGCGCATGAGCGCGGCGGCGTTGAACTCGCGGCAGATGCCAGGGGTAAGGGTGTAGTCGAAAAGCAATTTGCCGTCTTTGAAAGTAGAGTTAAAACTGTAATTTTCGATAAAAGGGTGTTGCGCGGCCAGTTCGCCAAGTTCTAAGTCGTGAGTTGATACAAAACCAGAAGCCGATTTTTGGTGGAGTTGCGCAATGAGGGCTTTGGCCCCGTTATGTCGGTCGGCAGAGTTGGTACCTTTTAGTATTTCGTCCAAAAAATACAACACGGGCGGGTTGATTTGTTGAGTCAATTGGAGCAATGTTTGGAGGCGTTTGAGTTCGGCATAAAACGACGAGGTATTTTCTTGGAGCGAATCTTGCGTGCGCATAGAAGTATAAACCCGCAACCGCGAACATACAAACGCCTCGGCACACACCACCGACCCCGCCAACGCCAGCACCACGTTTAGTCCAACGGTACGCAAAAAAGTGCTTTTCCCCGACATATTCGAGCCAGTTATCACCACCGTTTGCCCCAAGCCTTTGATGGTAAAGTGGTTGGCCACGCGCTGCTGCGCCGCAATGAGCGGGTGCGCCAACGCCCGCGCCTCCACGCGCAGCGGCTCGGCACTTATGTCGGGAAAAACAGTGGCAGAATTGGCGTACGCAAAACCCGCCAAACTCGCCAATGCCTCGATTTCGCCCAGCACCGCTACCCAATTCATAAGTTGGTGGCGATGTGTTTTTTTCCAGTTTTCGATTTGAGTTATCCATTGCAAATCCCAAAGAGTGGGCAAACCAACGGCCATAAAAAAGTAAACATTGAGCCTAAAATTCAAGTTTTCGGTGAGCGTAGCCAAACTACCAATGGCTGCCGAAGCCCGCTGGTCGGTGCTGCTCAATTGTCGTTGTAGCTGTTTCAACTTACTACTTTCAAAACCCTGTCTTTCAATCTGTTGCAGTAAAATTCCGTACGATTTCAGGGTTTTTACGAGCTGCTCCGATTGCTCCGAATACGCCTTAACGAGGGGTAATATTTGGGCAGTTATGTACCCGTGCAACCCCAACAACGCTATGGCATAAACCCAGGGTAAAACGCCCGTCAGCGCGGCTATGATAAGGCCAACGGTGAGCAGGGGCAACCAACGCCAATGGCGCAAGCGGCGCACCACGGTACTGTCGGGGGTGTCAATCCAGTTTTGCAAAAAAGTAGTAGGCAAGCCCGTATTGGTTTCGAGTAAGGCGGTGGCTTCGAGGTTTTGCCGCCAGTCGAGCAGTGGTTTTAGCTCGGCTACGGCGGTTTGGCGCACGCTTATCTCAATGTCGTCGGCGGGGTATAGCAACCACTGCGCCAGGGTGTTCATGCCCGCTTGGGTACGGGCGCGGTTGAGCAATCTGAACAACGAATGGTCGCCAAAAATATCCAAATCGTGGCCATAAGCGTGGTTTGGAACGGCAAATTGCTGACCTGTTTCAGTGCGTAAAAATGTGAGATTGAGCCGCGCTATTTCGTCTTCATTGACAGCGGCCAAATGGCGGCACAAGTCGCGCTCGCGGGCTATTTGGCGGTGTTTTTTGAGTAAGATTACAAAAAAAGCAAAACCCAAACCCAGCACCAACCAAAGCCAAACGGAGCTAATTTGATAAACCCACCAGCCGCCCACCAACGTAGCCCCAAACACCAACAACCGCACAACGGCCAACCGATTATAGCGTTGCTGATGCGACTTTTGTTGCTCAGAAAAAAGAAGTTGACGCGCTGAAAAGGAAGGAGTGTCGAGTTTAGCGTGCATGGTGTCGGGCGAAAAGGGGTTGGGAGGTGTAAGGTGTATGGTGTATAAATACGTGGTCAATAACAAATGTTATTTGCTATCTGATATTTGTGATTTGCCCCCTACTCCACTGCCTCTTGGTACAGTTTTTGGCTGCCTGCGGGCGGGGTGTAAGGGCGTTTTGGTTCGTAATAATCCCAGAGCAATTTAGAAATTTTGCGCAATAGGGCAAAGCCTTCGTTGTCAGATGTCCAGCTCTCGTCTTGGTTGTTTTTGGTAATGACGCAAAAAACGTAGTCGCCGTGGGGAGCGTGTACCAGCACCACTTCTGAGCGCGACCGATTGACCGCCCCGTTTTTGGTAGCTACTTTTACGTCGGGCGGCAACTGCGAAAGCGCTTCGCCGTCCCAATATTGGCGGCCCAAGTTGCGGTACATTCGGTCGGAGGCGACGGCACTCACGGCGCGGCCCTGCCCAAGCATGGTGAGGAGTTCGGCCATTTCGCGCGGACTGGTTTGGCCCCAGCCGTAGCGGGTGCGGTTGGCTTCGCGGCCAGGCGTGCGCGAATTGACCCGCGTATGCACAAAACCGTTTTTGGCGAGCCAATCGTTGATGTTTTTACCACCGCCCGCCAACGCCTGGCACCACAAACTGGCGGTGTTGTCGCTGATGGTTTCCATGAGCATTACCACGGTGCTAAGGCTAATTTTAGTGCCATCTTTCAACGAACCCGTAATGCCGTCGTCGTATTTGAGCGAATCTTTGTAGGTGAGCGTGGCACTGTATTGCAACTCGCCCTTTTCGATGCGGTCGAAGAGGCCACACTGAATGGGTACTTTCACCAAACTCGCCGTTGGAAAAACAGTATCTGCCTGTATTTCAACCATTTGATTGGTTCTTAGGTAGCGTACATACACGCCTACATCACCCCGAAACCCCTGAATAGCAGTCTGAATTTGGGCAGTTAATTTTTGGTCAGTCTTTAATTTCTGGGCTTGCAAATTGCAACACCAAAGCAACAACAGTAAGCCAGCAAGGAGGTTTTTCATGGGTGAGTTAGCAGTAGAATTATTGGTCTCAAAGTTGGGTTATAAGAGCCGCCAAAGATAACGTTTAAAATTTTCTGAAAAAATATTTGGAAATCTAAATTCTATCAACTTACTTGGCAGCACCAAAATAGCAACGAGCTATTTTTTCGAAGACATATTATTAGCGTTTTAGCTTAAAAATCCTGTATCTGAA